>JANQIU010000119.1 GCA_028281985.1 Alphaproteobacteria bacterium
GCGGCGGCGACCCGCTGCTGTTCCAGCACCTGTTCTGGTTCTTCGGCCACCCCGAAGTCTACATCATGATCCTGCCGGCCTTCGGCATCATCAGCCACATCGTCTCCACCTTCTCCCGCAAGCCGGTGTTCGGCTATCTGGCGATGGCCTACGCGATGGTGGCGATCGGGTTCGTCGGCTTCATCGTCTGGGCGCACCACATGTACACCGTGGGCCTGAACGTGAATACGCGGGCGTACTTCACCATCGCGACGATGATCATCGCGGTGCCGACCGGCATCAAAGTCTTCAGCTGGATCGCCACCATGTGGGGCGGATCGATCGAGTTCAAGACGCCGATGCTGTGGGCGATCGGCTTCATCTTCCTGTTCACGGTCGGTGGCGTCACCGGCGTGGTGCTGGCCAATGCCGGCCTGGACGAGAAGCTGCACGACACCTACTACGTGGTCGGCCATTTCCACTATGTGCTGAGCCTGGGCGCCGTCTTCGCCATCTTTGCCGGGTGGTACTACTGGATCGGCAAGATGAGCGGGCGCCAATACCCGGAATTCTGGGGCAAAGTGCACTTCTGGACCACCTTCGTGGGCGTCAACCTGCTGTTCTTCCCCATGCACTTCCTGGGCGCGGCCGGCATGCCGCGGCGCATCCCCGACTACCCGGACGGCTATGCCATGTGGAACTGGGTGGCATCGATGGGGGCGTACATTTCCTTCGCATCGACCCTTTTGTTCGTGGTCATCGCCGTCTACACGCTGATGCGCGGCCCGAAGGTGGCCCCGAACTACTGGGGCGAAGGGGCGACGACGTTGGAATGGACGGTCAGCTCTCCGCCGCCGTTCCACCAGTTCGAGACCCTGCCGCGCGTCAAGTGATGCACCGTTTCCCAGGGGCTGATGCCGACCGTTGACGATGACCGATCTTTCCCTGACCACGCCCCTGGCCGCCGGCGATAGCCGCGCGGCCACGGCGACGTGGCGCGATTGGCTGCAGCTTCTCAAGCCGCGGGTGATGACGCTGGTGGTGTTCACCGGCGCCGTCGGCTTGGCCGTGGCGCCGGGGGCGGTGGCGCTCCACCCGATCCTGGCGGTCGTTGCCGTGCTGTGTATCGCTGTCGGCGCCGGCGCGTCGGGCTGCATCAACATGTGGTATGACCGGGATATCGACCGGATCATGGCGCGGACCCGCAGCCGGCCGTTGCCGCGCGGCCTGGTCAGTCCGGGCGATGCCCTGACCTTCGGTGTCTTGCTATCGGTCGGTGCGGTGGTGCTGATGGCCCTGGCGGTCAACCTGACCGCCGCCGCCATACTGGCGCTGGCGTCGGCCTTCTACGTCTTCGTCTATACGATGTGGTTGAAGCGGCGGACCCCGCAGAACATCGTCATCGGCGGGGCGGCCGGCGCGTTCCCTCCGCTGATCGGCTGGGCCGCGGCGACCGGCGCGATCGAACCGGTGCCGCTGGTGCTGTTCGCCATCATCTTCCTGTGGACGCCGCCGCATTTCTGGGCGCTGGGCCTGTACCGCAGCGGCGAGTACGCCCGGGCCGGCGTGCCGATGATGCCGGTCGTGGCCGGGGAACGGGCGACCAAGCGCCAGATGCTGGCGTACACCCTGCTGCTGCTGCCGCTGGCGCCGCTACCGGCGGTGCTGGGTGTCGGCGGCTGGGTGTACGGCGCAGGGGCGGTCGTGCTGGGGCTGCTGTTCGTCATCTGCGCCATCCGCGTCCTGCGCGAGGACGGGGCGGCGACAGGTCACCGCGCGGCCCGGCAGATGTTTGGGTACTCGATCCTCTACCTGTTCGCCTTGTTCACACTGTTGTTGCTCGGCAGTTTTGGGGGCGTTTGACGATGGCAGGCAACATCATGACCGAACCAAGCCCCGAAGAGCTGCATCGCCGCCGCCGCGGCCGCAACATCGCCGTTCTGATCGCCGTCTTCGCTTTGGCGGCGCTGGTATACCTGATCACCGTGGCCCGCCTGAGCGAAGGGGTTAGCAACCTATGACGGGATCCGCAGACCAGGCCCGCCTTGCCAAGCGCAACACCCGGGTCCTGCTGCTGTCGCTGGGGGTCGTTGTCGGCATGGTCGGCGTCAGTTTCGCCGCCGTCCCGCTGTACCAGCTGTTTTGCCAGGTGACCGGCTTCGGCGGCACCACCCAGGTGGCCGAGGCGATGCCCGACCAGGTCCTGGACCGCACCATGCGGGTGCGCTTCGTGGCCACTGCCGATCCGGCCCTGCCCTGGGCCTTCGAGGCGGAAACCCGCGAGATCGAGGTGCGCGTCGGCGAACCGGGGCTGGCTTTCTACAGCGCCACAAACACCGCCGAACTGCCCACCGCCGGCATGGCCGTCTACAATGTGACGCCGGCCAAGATGGGTCTGTATTTCAGCAAGGTGCAGTGCTTCTGCTTCGACGAACAGATCCTGCCGCCGGGGCAGGAGGTGGACTTTCCGGTCTACTTCTTTCTCGATCCGTCAATGGCCGATGACCCGAACCTGGACGACGTTCAGGTCGTGACCCTGTCGTACACCTTCTACGCCTCGGAATCCGATGCGCTGGAGCGTGCCGTCGATGACTACTATCGCGGCATCGAGGGGCTGTCGGCCGCCGACCCAACGAACGACATCACGACCGCGCGGCTGGCACCGACCGCCGATGCGGCGAACGGGGGAACTGCGCCATGAGTGACGCCACGGCAGATCACGCGGACCACGCCGGGCCGACCTACGAGGAAGGGCCGCCCCACCCCTATCACCTGGTCCGTCCAAGCCCATGGCCCCTGCTGGGGGCGCTGGCCGGAGGCCTGTTCGCCGTCGGCGCCATCGTCTACATGCACGCCGGATCGCTTTGGCTGCTGATCGCCGGGCTGCTGGCCATCTTCGCCGTCATGTTCGGTTGGTGGCGCGACGTCATCCACGAGTCGGTCGGGGAAAAGGCCCACTCGCCGATCGTCAAGCTCGGCATGCGCTACGGCATGATGCTGTTCATCGCCTCGGAGGTGATGTTCTTCGTCGCTTTCTTCTGGGCCTATTTCGACGCCAGCCTGTTTGCGGGCGAGGCCGGCAAGCTGGACCGGGTGGCCTTCACCGGCGGCCATTGGCCGCCCGAAGGGATCTACACCTTCGATCCCTTCCACCTACCGTTCCTGATGACGCTGATCCTGCTGTTGTCCGGCTGCACGGTGACCTGGGCGCACCATGCCCTGCGCGAAGGCCATATCAAGGAGGCGACCCAGGCGCTGGGGCTGACCGTGCTGCTGGGCTTCTCGTTCACCTGCCTGCAGGTTTACGAGTATGCGCACGCGACCTTCGCGTTCGATCGCGGCATCTATTCTTCGACCTTCTACATGGCGACCGGGTTCCACGGCTTCCATGTGATCATCGGCACGATCTTCCTGTTCGTCTGCTGGCGCCGGTGCGCGCGCGGACACTTCACCAAGGACAGCCATTTCGGCTTCGAAGCCGCCGCCTGGTACTGGCATTTCGTCGACGTGGTGTGGCTGTTCCTGTTCACGGCGGTCTATTGGTGGGGCGCCGGTGAATTCGCCCATTGAGGGCGGGGCGGCCGTGATCCCCGCCGTTCGATGATCGGAGCCCACCCGGTGTCGCCGCCGTCGCCCTGGTCCGCCGCTTTGCGCATGCGCTGTCCGCGCTGCGGCGAGGGACGCCTGTTCGACGGCTACCTGAAGATCGTCGACCAGTGCAGCCATTGCGGCCTGCCCTTGGCGAAGAATGACAGCGGTGACGGGCCGGCGGTGTTTCTGATCTTCATCATCGGCACCATCGCGACGCCGTTCGCGTTCCTGTTCCACTACTGGTTTGCCGACCTGCCCTACTGGGTCCTGATCCTGGCCGTCAGCGCCCTCGTCCTGGGGATGGTGCTGGTCACGTTGCGGCCGTCCAAGGCGCTGGTGGTTGCCTTGCAGTATCGCCACCGGCGCGAGGACTATGAGGACGACTGATCGGGGGACCCGCGGCAGTCTGCTGCCGCTCATCCTGACGGCGGTCATGCTTCCGGTTCTGCTGACCCTGGGCACCTGGCAGGTGTTCCGGCTCGATTGGAAGCTGGACCTGCTGCAGCGGATCGACGACCGCATACACTCGGCGCCGACCCACTTGCCGGCCGAAATCGAGGCACCCGAGGACTGGGACTACCGGCCGGTCACGCTTGAAGGGACGTTGCTGCACGACCGCGAGTTGCGCCTGTTGAGCCAGTTCGACGAAGGCAGCGTCGGCGTCCACCTGATCGTGCCGCTGGTCCGCAGCGACGCGCCCGATGCCCAGCCAGTGCTGATCGATCGGGGATGGGTGCCCCAGGACGCCGCGTCAGCGGACATCGCGCGGCCGTTGTCGCCGACCGCCGTCGCCGGCATCGCCAGGGTCGCCGACGCCCAAGGGGCGTTCGTCCCGGCCAACGATCCGGCCGCCGGCCAATGGTACTGGCGCGACCTGCCGGCGATGGGCCTGGCCGCAGGCTTCCACACCGTGGCGCCGCTGATCGTCGAAGCCGGGGCGCCGGCGGACGGCTCCCTGCCGCGCGGTCACCGCGCCCAGGTCGATATCCCCAACAATCACCTGCAATACGCGCTGACCTGGTACGCGCTTGCGATCGCGCTGCTGGTCATCTTCGTGGCCTATCGCCGACGGTTCCGCAAAGACGCTGGAGAACATGGATGAGTGCGGTCCCCGCTGCCGAAAGCCCGGCCCCGACCGGCGCCGCTGCCGACCTGGCGGAACGGTTCGCCCGCATCCAGCGGATCGAGCACGCGGTCGAGCTGATCGATTGGGACACCGAGACGATGATGCCCGAGGGGGCCGCCGCCGGCCGCAGCGAGATCCGGGCCACGCTGTCCGTTCTGGCGCATGAGCTGATCACCGACCCGCGCATCGGCGACTGGCTGGCGGATGCCGAAGAACGGGACGAGGGCGGCGATCCCTGGCAGACCGCCAATCTGCGGGAGATGCGGCGCCGCTACCTGCGGGCGACCGCTATTCCGGCCGATCTGGTCGAGGCGGCCAGCAAGGCGGCCAGTGCCTGCGAGATGGCCTGGCGCGGCGCCCGGCGCGACAACCGTTTCGCCGACGTCCTGCCGACCCTGCGCGAGGTCCTGAGCTGCGAACGCCGGACCGGCGAGGCGGCCGGTGACGCCTTGGGCCTGTCCGCCTACGACGCGCTACTCAACCAGTTCGAACCGGATGCCCGGGCCACCGAGATCGACCGGGTGTTCGACGATCTGGCGCCGCTGCTGCCCGGCCTGACCGAGGCTGCCCTGGAAGGACAGCGCCGGGCGCCGGCGCCCCTGCCGTTGCCGGCCGTCGTCCCGGTGGAGCGGCAGCGGCAGCTTGGCGAGACGCTGATGCGGCATCTGGGGTTCGATTTCACCCGTGGCCGCCTGGACGTCAGCCTGCATCCGTTCTGCGGCGGCGGCGGTCCGGACGATGTGCGGATTACCACCCGCTTCGTCGACGGCGACGTGGCATCGGCCTTCAGCGCGACGCTGCACGAAACGGGGCACGCGCTTTACGAACAGGGCCTGCCGTTGGCCTGGCGGGGCCAGCCTGTGGGGACGGCGCGCGGCATGACGGCCCACGAAAGCCAGTCGATGCTGGTCGAAATCCACCTGATCCGCAGTCCGGCATTCCTGGCCTTCGCCGCGCCGCTGATGCGCCAGGCGCTGGGGGCCGATACCGATCCTGCGGTCTTCGAGCCCGACAACCTGTTCCGGGTGCTGACCCGAGTCGAACGCAGCCTGATCCGGGTGGATGCGGACGAAGTCACCTATCCGGCCCATGTCATCCTGCGCTTCCGGCTGGAACGGGCGATGATCGACGGTGACCTTGACCCGGCCGACCTGCCGGGCGCCTGGGCCGACGGCATGCAATCGCTGATCGGCACCGTGCCGCCCGACGACGCCACCGGCTGTCTGCAGGACATCCACTGGTTCGGTGGCCTGTGGGGCTACTTCCCGACCTATCTCCTGGGACGGATGATGGCTGCCCAGCTTTGGACCGCCGCCCGGGAGCAGCTTCCCGATATGGACGATGCCCTGCGGCGGGGCGAAGCGGGCGGGTTGATTGGCTGGCTGCGCACGCACATCCATACCGTCGGATCGCTGATGTCCAACGACGACCTCGTGCGGGCGGCAACCGGCCGGCGCCTGGATGCCTCGGCGCTGATCGCCCATCTGCAGCACCGCTACGCGGCTTCCTGAACGGCCCTTTACCTGCCGGCCGGCATGACTATGATCCGGCGGTCACGCGGGTGTGGCGGAATTGGTAGACGCAGCGGACTCAAAATCCGCCGCCGGCAACGGCTTGTGGGTTCAAGTCCCTCCACCCGCACCATCATCGCCCTGTCCGGCCCGGACACATGGGTGACAGTTCGTACCTAAGACATGGGTGACAACCACGTGCCGAACGGGTTGTCGATGGTTTGCAGGGTACGCTGCTC
>JANQIU010000169.1 GCA_028281985.1 Alphaproteobacteria bacterium
GCCGAACCAAGGCGCCGCTAGGCCGCTCCGGACGGGCATCCCGCGCGTGTCTGGGCGCGGGATGCCGCCCTAAGGGCCCAGCCCGGGCGGCGGGGTCGGGGCGAGCCGGGATAGCGATACCCGCGTCACGAGTGGAACCAGCCCGTGTCGCCGCGCCTGCCGGTACACCAACGCGACGTTGCTGATATCGGCGGCGTCGTCCAAATCGGCGGTCGGCGGGCAGCACGACGGGCGCACGGCTCCCCGGTCACCCCGACGGCCATTTCCTTCACTGGCGACGAAAACAGGGCCAATCCGGCTTGTCGGCGGAAAGCCGCCCAACCGATCAACCGTCGACGCGGTACAACAACATTAGGTTGATGTCGTCAAACCCCTCCGGCGCTTCCGATCGAGGCTCGGTCATGGTGATGCGATCAGGCGCATCGAACCGCACCAGAGAGATCCGGGTCTGGCCGTTGATCGTCAACCGGAGGCGTATCGGTTCCGCCGCCATGTCCGCCGTCCAGGTGACCGGAAACGACTCCTCGTCCGTCTGGTAGGCGACGCCGTCGCCCTCTGCGAACAGCTCCAAAGCCAGACCGGCCTGGTCACGGGATTCCCACCGGCCGATGAACTGCCCCGCGTCCTGGGCCTGGGCGGAAAGAGCCGTCAGGCAAAACAAGACACCGATGAACCGCCATAGTCCACGCATCGCCACCCTCCTGCCCGCCCCGACTGGCTGATTCTTCGGGTTGCCGCACCGATGTGGGGCTTGCCATCGCATTGCCGGCTGTCCGGCCCGGTATGGCGCTGGAAGAAGGCAATTATTAGGTCTCTCAGCATCCGGGTGATGGCGGCGGCGAACCCCTAGGACCGGCCGCCGACACTGCACCCGGGCCGGGCGGGGTTGCACAGCGGCGACCTTGCGTCCTAGACCCGGCGCGATGGGCTGCCGCGCCGGAATCGAGCCGGCACCCCGTGGCAGCCTGGGAGAACCGATGATCAAGCACATCGTCGCCTTTAGCGCGAAGGACCCCAAGGACGTACCGACCATCCAGGACGCCCTGGAGAAGATGGCGGCGATCCCGACGGTCCGACATTGGGAAGTGTCCCGGAACGCCAAACGGGACAGCCTGTCCCGGGAAATGGACGTCGTCATCTATTCCGAGTTCGACAGCTGGCCCGACCTGGAAGCCTTTCAGGCGCACCCGACCTACCAGGCGACCATCGACGTGGTCCGGCCGCTCCGCGACCAGCGGATCGTCATCGACTACGAGATCTGAGCGCCCTTATCAGGTGCCGGCCGCCCCTTCACGCCGGCGGGAACAGGCCCCTGTAGGGCACGCCCCGGCGCGGTTCGGCCATCATCGGCTCGACGGCGGCGCGCCAGTTGGCATAGTGATCCGTCTGCTTGTGGGCGGTCGCGTCCTCCGCCGACGCGTAGGATTCGTAAAGCACAAACCGGGTGGGATCGGCGGCATCCTGCAGGATGTCGAAGCGCCGGTTGCCGGGTTCCTGAACCGAGGCCTCGTGGTTGGCCCGGCACTCGGTGATGAATGCGTCGACCCGTTCGGGCTTCACGTGGACATGAACCAGCGTAACGTGCATCGGTCTCCTCCTGTGCTCGGCCCCCGGATGTTCGCCGGAACACCAGCCTAGCCCTTCGCCGCCGCACCGGCACGTAGCAAGACCGGCCCCCGTCAGGTCACCAACAGCGCATGGAGTTCGGCGACGTCTTCGTCGATCGCCCGCCCCTGACGGCGATCGGCAAGGGCGTAGTCGCCCAGCCACGTCCGATAGGCCAGGCGGGCGCGGGCATCGGCGTTCGGTTGGGGTATGCCCGACGCCTTGAGCAGCACCGACAGATACGCCGTGCGGCGCTCGTCCATGGCGGCGATGGTGCGGGCTACGGCGGCATCCTGCGTTGCCCAGGCCCTGAGCGCGCGTTCCAGCCGACCGTCGTCCGCGAAGCAGAACCCCAACAGGGCCCGCAGCGTATCCGCCGGCGGCAGGTCCAGGGCCTCGGCCCGGGCGATGACGCCGTCGGTTTGCTGGCGGCCCCAGGCGTCCAGCAGGGCCGTCAGCAGGGCGGCCCGGTCGCGGAAGTGCCAGTAGAAGCTGCCACGCGTAACTCCCAGCGACTTGGCCAGGGGATCGACGCGGACGGCGTCCACGCCGCCGTCGGCCAGGGCCGCCAATCCGGCGGCGATCCAATCCTCGGGCCCCAGCGGCTCGTTCCGGCCTTTGACCATACACCAGTGTATTGACATGGCCAGGCAGGTGTCGATAGGAATTGAGACCATACACCACTGTATGGAGGCGCCGCCGATGACCACGCTCCTGCACCTGGATGCCAGCCTGGACCGCAACGGGTCGGCGACCCGTCGGTTATCCCGGGCCTTTGTCGAGCGCTGGGTCCGCACCCACCCGGAGGCAACGATCTTGCGCCGCGACCTGGCCAGGGACCCGGCCCCGGCCCTGACCGAAACCTTCGTCCGGGCGGTCAAGACGCCGCCCGACCGGCGATCGGCGGATGAGCGCGTCGCCTGGCAGGTTTCGGAAGACCTGTCGGACGAATTCCTGTCGGCCGACCGCTATGTGATCGGCATGCCGATGCACATCCTGACCGTCCCATCGCCGTTCAAGGCCTATTTGGAGCAGATCTTCCACGCACCGCGGGTCTTCCGGCAGGACGAGGCCGGGTTCGCCGGCCTTCTGGGCGGCCGCAAGTTTCTGTTCTTCGTCTCCAAGGGCGCGGACTACCGCCCAGGCGCCCCGCTACACGCCTTCGACATGCTGGAGCCGTATCTGCGGGCCCTGCTGACCTTCTGCGGCGTGCACCAGACCGACATCACCTTCGTCACCGTCAACAACGCCCTGTCGCCCGAAGGGCCGGATGCGGGCGATGCAGTGGGCGCGAACGGGCAGGTCGCCCAACTGGCCGAAGGCTGGTGACCTCGATCCCCGCCACGCCACGGCAAACACCTCGGCTCCTTCCGATGCCGGTTCGTCATCGGTCCCCGATCGCCTATCCTCGCCATCGGCTGGCGCGCCAAGGCCTGCCGCAAGACCACGAAGGCTAGTGGGAGACGGCCATGCAGAAGGTGACAGGGATCGGTGGCCTGTTCATTCGCTCCCGCGATCCCCAGCGGCTCGGCGACTGGTACGCCCGCCACCTGGGCATCGAACTCGGCGATGCGGTCTGGCACCAGCAGGCGGGTCCGACGGTCTTTGCCCCGTTTGCGCATGACACCGACTATTTCGGGCACGCCGATCAATCGTGGATGATCAACTTCCGCGTCGCCGACCTGGACGCCATGATCCGGCAGCTTGAAGCTTCCGGCATCGCCGTGGAAACCCGGTCCGAATGGGACTCCGAGGTCGGCCGCTTCGCCCGCATCCACGACCCTGAGGGCAACCCGATCGAACTCTGGGAACCCGCAGCTGCTCCTTAGTTGGCCGTTACCCGCCGCGCCGGTCTTTGCCGAAGGCCGTGGACGGACGAAGCTGGGCCAGGCTGCCCGCCGGTCGTGGGCGCCTAACCAGCGTACTGCCGGGCCAAGGTTGCGATTTCGGCGACCGCCATCGGTGCCCGATAGGATCGCTGGATGAAGGATTTGACCGCTTCGGGCGGCCCCCCCTGGCCGATCCGGTGCACCAGCTCGAAGCCCTTCGGATACGAGAACATGTAGGTTCGCAGCACCGGGTTGCGCTGCTGGTCGCCCACATCCTTGATCAGGCGGTCCATGTCTGTGACCGGCATCATCGACGTGTACTGGCTGAAGACCGTCTCCACGTTGGCGCCCTGCTCGGCACCCAGATAGCAGTTGTTCAGGAGCATCTGGCGAAGCAGGTCTTTCTTGGCCCGGAGACGGACCAAGGTTCCTTCCGTCTCCGGCAGGAGGAACGGTAACCCCTGGGCCAGGCCTTCCAGGTGAAGCTGCTCGAGGCTGTGAACGGCCGTCACGCCGTGGAACGGCGGCAGCACACCGTCGACGATCTGGCGGCGCCAACCATGGAATTGCCCACAGTGTCCGATGAGTTCGTGAAGGCAAAGCTGGGACACTTCGCTCGTCGGGTAGGTGCGGTCAGACCGGTTGAAACGCAACCGCAACCGGTCGCGCTTGCCGTCCATCCAGTACGACCAGTAGGCATCGACCTCGACGAACTCGAAATCCAGGTTGAAGTCCAAATCCACGCCAAACGCATCGACGAACCCCGATTTGTACCGGTCCAGAGCATCGGTGAAGGCATTGACGATCCCGGTCCGATCCGGGCCGGCGCGGTCTTCATCGGCGATCTCGTTCCGGGCCACCGCTTCGAAGGTGGTGCCGAGCCGGCCTGCGTCGCCGTCAAGCTCGTCGCGCAGTGCCCGTAGGACATCCTCGGGGTAGGGTGTGGGCCGGAACCCCTGGGTGGCGTCGACGTAATCGGTGATACCGAAACGCTGCCCGCAGATGGCTCTCAGGCAAGTGAGGTGCGAGCGAAGTTTGCTCAGTGCATAGGAGTCCCGCCCGAGCGCATCGGCGGCTGGATCGGCGAGGGCATCACCCGCGGCCAAGAGGTCCAACCGCGACACCCCCTCGTCGGCCGCAGGCGCCGGATAATCGGTCAGGTCGCAATCCACGACGTCATATCCATTCAACCTTTTCTCCGCCTGGTCCCAGGCAAAGACGAAGTCGCACAACCGCTCATCCATCATGACAATCCGGTTCCTAGAAAAAGCAGCAACCTGAATGGACGGATGATAAGGCAACGGACGCGTTCGTCGGGGTCAAATCTTGCTTTATCGGTCGCCGTCCCGTTCGGCGGCCCTGACGATCTTGCTGACAGTGCTGTAGTGCAGCCCCAGATGGCCGGCGATCTCCGCCAGCGTGTAGCCGTGCTCCAGATAGGCGGCCGCAATCCGTCGGTTGCGCTCGTCCCGCGCCGCGCCGCTTGCCGCGTCGAGCACCTCGGCGACCGGTGGCCGGGCCAGGCGCTGCTGGTGCCGGGGCAGCTCGTCCCGCGCCACCGCGTCCGCCAGCAACGGCCGCAACCGCTCGACGAACCCGTCATCGCCCAGCAGCACCTGGCCCTTCAGCCCGTCCCAGGGCGACGGCGCTTTCAGACCGTCGCGCACGAACCGGCGATAGCCGTCCTGTGCCAACGCCGGGTCGTCGCCGAACTGCGCCAGCAGCCAGTCGACGGTCAGAAACGCCGGCGACGCCACCCGCCCCAGGGTGGCGCGATAGCTGCTCCAGGTGTACTGCCCCGGGCCGCGGACCATCCCGGCCCGCACCGGGTTCAGCACCACATACCGGCACAGTTCCAGAAGATAGGCGTCCCGGTCCACCAGGATCGCCTTGTAGCGCCCCTGGAACAGGTGGCCGCCCAGGCCGTGCCGCCGGTTGAAACGCTGGGTGTAGACGCCGTTGATCTGGCGCATGCCGCGGGAAAGGTCGCCCTGCGGCGTTTCCACCACCAGGTGGTAGTGGTTGCCCATCAGGCAGTAGGCGTGACACAGCCAGCCGAACCGCGCCACGGCGTCGGACAGCGTGTCGAGAAAGGCGTGGCGGTCCGGCGTGTCGGCGAACACCGGCTGCCGCGCATTGCCCCGGCTGGTCACATGATAGACGGCACCGGGGTACTCGATGCGGAGAGGACGGGCCATGGCCGCACTATAACGGCTGGCAGCATCAATTCAAGACTTGACCCCAAGCGGTTGTTAATTCAAGAGTTGATCCCAAATGATTCACCCTAGGAGGGCTGTTGACCCCGCCTTGCTGTGCCGCAGGTCCGGCCGCGGCACGGCCTCAGAGGCTGAGGGCGACGCGGAAGCCGTAGTCGTTGCAGCGAAACCCCAAGCCGTTGCGATTGCGGCTGGCGGCCCGGACCATCCGTGCCGGATCGCACCAGGAGCCGCCCCTGAGGGCGCGCGCCTCCAGGTCGCCGTGCCGCCGGGCCGAGCCGTCGTCCGGCGCGTTGAGGTAGAATTCGCTCCAGACGTCTTCCGTCCACTCCCAGACATTGCCCAGCATGTCGCTGAGCCCGAACGG
Organism: Alphaproteobacteria bacterium; assembly: GCA_028281985.1. Taxonomy (GTDB): domain Bacteria; phylum Pseudomonadota; class Alphaproteobacteria; order DSM-16000; family Inquilinaceae; genus JANQIU01. The sequence continues at coordinate 6,018 of JANQIU010000169.1, forward strand.
GTTGGCCGGAAAGCTGGCTACCGGCGCGGTGGCCTTGCCGCCCCAGGCGCCGGGATCGTCAAGGCAGTTGGCCCGGCCGGGCGCGAAGGCGTCGCCCCAGAAATAGGCCGTGTCCGTGCCAGCCCGGGCGGCATACTCCCACTCGCTCTCGGTCGGCAGCCGATAGGGCCTGCCGCTGCGCGACGCCAGCCAGCCGACATAGGCCTGCGCATCCTGCCAGGAGACATTGATCACCGGTCGGTCGTCGCGACCCCAGCCTTCATCGTCCGGGCGGTACCCGGTGCCGCCGTCCGCCAGAAAGACGTCCCACTGCTGGAAGGTCACCGGTGTCCGCCCCAGGGCAAATGGGGACGACAGGGTGACGGCGTGTTGCGGCGTCTCCCAATCCTCGTGCCCCGTTTCCGTCTCCGGCGAACCCATGAGGAACGCGCCGGGCGGGATCACCACCAGCTCCGGCATCCCGTCGCCTTCGTGGATGCGTGAGAACGGGTCTTCGGTCATGGCCTGCGGGGCTCCGTGATCCGCCTGATGCCCATCAGCCGGTTCGGTCGGCTGACCGCGCCTTCATGGGCCGGCGCATTGGCGCCGTATCCCCTTCTTCGCATGGGGCTGCCCGCAATGCGATGGTCAACCGGGCACGTCGGCCCGTCAATCCGGCAAGGCCACGCCGATCCCAGCCAGCAGGCCGCCGTCGACCAGGATGGCGTCCCCGGTCATGAAGGCCGCGCGGTCGCTCAGCAGGAAGACGATCACTTCAGCCACCTCGTCCGCCGTGCACACCCGGCCGCGGCCGCGGCCCAGGGGGTGGGACAGACCCCATTCCTGGACGGTGGCGTCGACCGTCTTGTCGCCTTTGAACAGGTCGGCCGAGGCGCGCAGCATCGGCGTGTCGACCGAGCCGGGGCACACCGCATTGACGCGGATGCGGTGGGGAGCCAGGTCCAGCGCCATGGACCGGGTCAGGGCGTTGACCCCGCCCTTGCTGGCCACATAGGCGGCCACATTGGTCTGGCAGGCCAGGCCCTGGACTGAGGACAGGTGGATGATCGCCCCGCCGCCGCGCTTGATCATCTCCGGTGCGGCGTACTTGCTGGCCAGGAAGCAGCCCTTCAGGTTGACCGCCATCACCTGGTCCCAGACCGCCTCGTCGGTATCGATGACCGTGCCGTAGCGCTGGACGCCGGCACAGTTGGCCAGCATGTCGATGCCGCCCCCCGCACTGGCGGCTTCCTGCATCAAGGACGCCATGTCGGCTGCCCTGGCCACGTCGCCTAAGCGGCCGACGGCGCGGCCAGGGCCGAGGCCGGCCAGATCCGCCTCGGCCGCCGCCAGGCTGTCGGGATCATGCGTGCAATAGAAGACGTCCGCGCCGCCGCGCACGAAGCGCTCGACCGTGGCGCGCCCCATGCCGGTCGACCCGCCGGTCACCACCGCCACCTTGCCCGCGAACTCGTCCGCCTGGATCGTCGCCATCGTACGCTGCCTCCCCGTAATCGGCCCGCCACCCTGCAGGGCCGGTCGTTTGCCGTTGCCCTGGTTCTACACAGGCGGCACCGGCCGGGCGAGACCCGGCACATGCCGCACGCCGTTGGCAGCGGGGCTTTATGGCGGCAGCAGGCGCCCGGCCGCAGCCCGCGGCTCGCGCCGGCGGCCATTGGCGTAGCTGTTGTAGGAACTGCCGACCGAACCCGGGAAGAAGTTGGCGAAGACCGGCAGGCTGGCGGCCCCCAGCGCCCCCGATTTGGGGCCGAGCTTCGACGTCAGCACCGAGGCGACCGGCAACCCGCGCGACGGGCCGGACAGTTCCGCCGTCCGGATCCGGCTGACCAGGCGGGCGTTCAAGTCGTCGGGCAGGCGCCCGCCCAGGATGATGATGTCGGGATCGATGAAGGCGGTGGCGAGCCGCGCAACCTCACCAAGCTGGTCGGCCGCCCGATCCAGCCAGGCGTCCAGCGGCCCGGCCACGGCGTCCATGATCGGCTCGATATCGGCGATGTCCTGCACCGGCGCCCCGGCCGCGCGCAGCGTTTCCACAAGGTCCTGCCCGGACGGGCGGGGCTTGTCGTAGGGGAAGATCACGCCGGGCTTGGAGGCATTGCCGTGCGGGCCGCGGTACAGATGCCCGCCAATGATAGTGCCGCCACCGACGCCATGGCCGATATGGATGAAGAAGAAGGTTTCGAAGGCGCGGCCGGCACCGTGCATGAACTCCCCGATCGCCGCGCAGGCGCCGTCGGTGTCCACCGAGCACGGCAGGTCGAGCGCCTCCTCCAGGATCGGGGTCATGTTGACGTTGTCGAGGGCGCGGAAATAGTCGTGCGCGCGCAACGACACGCCATCCAGGGCGAAGTTGCCGGGCACGGAGAAGCCCGCCCCCACTACGTCGGCCCGAGCGACCCCCGCCCGCGCCAGGCATTCGTCCAGTGACGACACCGCCCGGTCGGCCACGGATTGCGGCGTGACCTCCTCGATCTGAAACACCGCGTAGTCGACGACCGTGCCGGCCAGGTCGACCAGGGCCACGTCGAACCGGTGGCGCATGAAGTTGACGCCGACGGCATAGGCCTGGCCCGGCGTGATCGAGAGATGCCGGCGCGGTTGGCCGATGCTGCCGGCGCGTGCCACGGACTCGCTGAGCAAGCCCGACTCGATCAGCCGGCCGACCAGCCGGGATACGGTGGCGCCGGTCAGCCCGGTGATATCCGCCAGATCGGCACGCGACACCCGGTCCCCGCGAAACACGAGTTCGATGAGCTGCCGCTCGTTGTAGGTCAGCGGGTAGCGGTCCGGGTCCATGCGCCGATCCTGACAGCGTATTTTAAATTACGCAATGTAATTTAAGTGAAACGAACCTGTGCTAGGGTTTCCCCGCTGCCGCATCGATTGCAGCACCCGACACACGCAATGAGACAGGGAGCCCCCCGGATGACCATCACTTGGACGGGCAGACTCGCCACGAGCCTGCTGGCGATCGCCGCCCTGACCGGCGCCACGGCCCAGGCCCAGGATCTCGTCGTCTACACGCCGCAGAGCGCCGACCGCATGGCGGTGCTGGAAGAACGGGCCGAAGCGGCACTGGGCTTCGACATCGAGTTCCTGACCATCGGTGGCGGCGCCGTCTACGACCGGCTGCTGGCGGAGCGGAACAACCCGCAGGCCGATGTCGTCTACGGCCTGATCGACTTCCTGATGGCCGGGCTGAAGGCCGAAGGCCTGCTGATGCCGTACGAACCCGACTTCGCCGAAGGGCTGCCGGCGCGGTTCATCGATCCCGACGGCTATTTCTACGGCTACCGACAGACGCCCATCACCCTGTCCTTCAATGCCGACCTGATCGCGCCCGGGGATGCGCCGACAAGTTGGCTGGACCTGGCCGATCCGGCCTATGAAGGCCAGTTCATGATCGGCTCGCTGCGCTGGCAGACCACGCGCGCCATCCTGGCCGGCCTGTTCACCCGGTTCATCGACGACAATGGCGAGGTCAGCGACGAAGGCTGGGTGTGGTTCCAGGGCTTCTACGACAACGCCATCGTCTTCGAAGAGGGCATGAACCGGGCCCAGATGATCGCCAGCGGCGAAACGCCCTTCAGCCTGAACCACTTCCTGGGCGTACAGCGGGATGCCGAAGAAGGCGGCTACGCCTATCAGTACATCGACACCGAGGGCGGCACGCCGGTGGTGGTCGAGCGCAACGGCATCGTCGCCGGTACCGAGAATTTCGACCGGGCACTGGCCTTCCTGGAGTTCGCCTCGTCGGTCGACTGGCAGGTGACCAATGCCGAGCTGTTCGGCGTCATCCCGGTGCACCCGGACGCCATCGCCCGGGCGCCGGAAGAGGTGCGCCGCAACGCCACCCTCCTGTCCCCACAGACGATCGACTGGGACCTGATCGCCGCCAATCTCGACGGCTGGCTGGAACGCATCCAGCTCGAGCTGCTCTGATCGGCCATCGGTCCCCGCCGCTTCACCGTCGTGCCGGCGAAGGTGCCTCCCTTCCTCGCGAAGGCGACGGTGAAGCGGCGGGTCCGCATTCCGGGACCCCGGCCAGGCGGAACGGGCACGCCCAACCATGATCGACCTTGAGGGGATCCGGGTCGCCTATGACGGCAAGACGGTCATCGGCGGCCTGTCGTTGACGGTGGCGAAGGGCGAGTTCTTCACCCTGCTCGGCCCCTCCGGCTGCGGCAAGACCACCCTGTTGCGGGTGATCTCGGGATTCGTCCGCCCCGACATCGGCCGGGTCCGCATCGACGGCCGGGACGTCACGCGGCTGAGCCCGGAGGAGCGCGGCATCGGGATCGTGTTTCAGAACTACGCGCTGTTCCCGCATCTGACGGTGTTCGAGAACGTTGCCTTCGGCCTCCGGGTCGCCGGCCGCCCTCGCGCGACAATCGCCTCGGAGGTTGCGCGCGCGTTGGAGCGGGTTGGCGTCCAGGACCATGCGGGAAAGAAACCGGACGCCCTGTCCGGCGGCCAGCAGCAGCGGGTGGCGATTGCCCGAGCGTTGATCCTGGGCGCGGAAGTCCTGCTGCTCGACGAACCGCTGTCCAACCTGGACGCCAAGATGCGCGACACCATGCGGGACGAGATCCGCGCGCTGCAGCGCAGGCTGGGGCTGACCGCCGTCTACGTCACCCATGACCAGCAGGAAGCGCTGGCCATGTCGGACCGGGTTGCCGTCATGCGCGATGGCGGGATCGAGCAGGTCGGCGGGCCAAGGGCCATCTACCACCGCCCGCAAACCGAATTCGTCTGCACCTTCATCGGCGAGGCCAGCCGCCTGTCGCCCGGCACCCTGGCGGAGGCCGGTGCTGCGGACCTGGCCGACCGGGCCGGGACCGACGCCGTCTATGTCCGGCCCGAGGCGGTGATGCTGGGGGCCCGGACCGGCCCCGACTGGCTGGTTCTGACCGCCGGCCTGCAAAACGCCGTGTTCCGCGGATCGCGCGTCCGCCTGGTACTGTCGACGGCGAACGGCCCCCTCCTGTGCGATGCCGACGGCCAGTTCCCCGATATGCCGGCGGACACGCCGGTCACCGTGTCGATCCAACGCGAAAGCCTGTTCAGCTTCGGGGGCGGGCGGCCGTGAGCGGCCGGCGCCCCAGCCTCGGCCGCTGGCCCTTCTATGCCGGCATCGCCGTCCTGGGTTGGGCGGTGCTGACATTCCTCTACCTGCCGCTGGCTGCGGTGTTCGGCGAGGCATTCTGGCGCGAAGGCGCCGCCACCACCGACACCATCGTCCGGCTGATGGAGGCCCGCAACGTCCGCGAAAGCGTCCTCAACACGCTCTGGATGGCCGGGGCGACGCTGGTCACCGTGAACCTGGTCGGCCTGTTCCAGGTCGCAGTGCTGGAGTTCTTCGATATCCGCGGCAGCGCTGTGCTGAAGGTCGCTTTCGCGACGCCGCTGGTCTTCGGCTCGGTCACCGCGATCGCCGGCTACAACTTCGTCTACGGCCAGAACGGCGCCGTCACCCACCTTCTGGCGGCGGCGTTCCCGGAGATGGACCGGGACTGGTTCCGCGGCTGGCCGGCGGTGTTGATCGCCCACAGCTTCCTGATGACCCACTACCACTTTCTGTTCCTGCGCGCCGCCATCCGGCGGGTCGACTTCTCCACCGTGGAGGCTGCGCGCAGCCTTGGGGCCGGACCGGTGGGCGCGCTGGTCCGGGTGGTGCTGCCGGTGATCGCGCCGACGGTCTTCGCCGTCTCGCTGCTAGTGCTGCTCGCAGCGCTCACCTCCTTCGCTGCACCCGCGATCCTGGGCGGGCGCGATTTCCGGATGCTGAACCAGATGATCCTGGGCCTGAACAGCATCCGCCGGCCCGACATGGCGGCCCTGCTGGCCCTGGTGCTCGGCTCGGTCTCGCTGCTGGTGTTCATGCTGCTGCGCTGGGTGGAAATGCGCGGCCGCTATGCCGGCGGCGCCAAGACGCCGGTGCCGATGCGCAAGATCAAACTGAAGAACCGGTGGGTCAGCATGCTGGTGCACGCCGTCGCCTACCTGCTGTTCGTCATCTACGCCACACCGGTCCTGCTGACGGTGGCCTTCTCCTTCGCACCCAGCAGCTCGATCGCCACCGATGTCCTGCCCTCGCGACTGACGCTGGAAAACTATCGCAGCGTGCTGTTCGACGGCAGTGCCTTTGCGCCGCTGGCGAACTCGCTGACGATGTCGGTGCTCGCCGTATCGGTCGTCCTGGTCCTGAGCCTGTTCGCCTGTCACCTGATCAACACCCGCCGGCGGTTGTGGACCGGGGCGCTGGAGTTTTCGCTGTTCATTCCCTGGGTGCTGCCCTCGTCGCTGGTCGCCATCGGGCTGATCATCGCCTTCGACAACGCCAACCTCCTGGTCGGCGGCCAGGTGCTGCTGGGGTCCTATGCCATCCTGCCCATCGCCTACGGCATCCTGATCGTGCCGATGATGGTGCGCCTGATCGGTGCCGCCATGGTCGGGCTGGACCGCACCTTGGACGACGCCGCCCGCTCGCTGGGCGCCGCCCCGCTCTACCGCTTCCGGCGCATTACCCTGCCGCTGCTGGCCCCGGTGCTGATCCTGGTCTCGGCCATGGGCTTCAACGATGTCGTCAACGAGTACACGGTGTCGGCGTTTCTCTACAACACCAACAATACACCGCTGGGTATCGCCATTGCCCAGACCACCACCAGCACCGACCCCGAGCAGACAGCCAAGTCCCTGGTCTATGTCACGCTGGTGATGGCGTTCTCCTTCACCGTCATTCTGATCGCCGACCGGATCAGCCTCGGCCGCAGCCGGTTATCCCCCGTCTGACCCTCAAACCGCGGAGCTACCGTCATGGATACTTGCATCACCGTCTGGCACTGGCCGACCCACGAGCGGTGGTTCGACGACGGCATGCGCCGGTCGCTGCGCTGGATCGCCGAAGCCGGCTTCACCCACGTCAACTGGAACCCCGATGCCGGCTATGCCTATGTCTACGCGCCGTCGGAAATCGCCCATATCGCCGACATGCTGGCCGAGGCCGGCCTCAAGGCCTGGTCGATCCACGGTGCCAATGGCCGGCACCCGGTCAGCGAGGTCGGGACGCCGTACCGCGAACTGCGCAAGGACTTCCTGTCTCCGGTGGAATGGCAGCGCCAGGCGGGGCTGGAACTGATCCGCAACCGTCTGGCACTGGCTGCGCAGATCGGCGCACCCAATGTGGTGATGCATGTGGAAGCCGCCGACGAACTCCTGGACGACGCCGACAGCAAGTCGGCCTTTTACACTACGCTGCATCGCTCACTGGACGATCTGACGGAAGACTGCGAGCGCACGGGTGTCCGTATCGCGGTGGAGAACCTGCCCGGCGGACGCCTGGACCGGACGCTGGAGATATTCGACCGGATCTTCGGCCGCCATGGGCAAAGCGTCGTCGGGCTCTGCTACGACTCCGGTCATGCCCAGTTGCAGGACAAGGACCGGTTCACCGTGCTGGAAACCTTCCGGTCCCGGCTGATCGCCACCCATCTGCACGACAACCTGTCGGTTCGCGACGACCATCTGCTCCCCTGGGACGGGCAGATCGACTGGTCGCGCCTGACCGCCCTGATCGCCGACTCCCCCTACCGGCTGCCGCTGACCTTTGAAACGCCGTACCGCCACCACGGCATGGGATACTCGCTCGACGAAGCGGCGTTCTACGCCCGCGCCCATCCGGTGATCGCGCGGGTCGAGGCGATGGTGCAGGACGCCCGTACCGGCGACCCGGTACCGCAGGTCGCCTGACCGAACCCCGGCTGGCCTCGTACACACCCAGTTGACGCAAGCGGCCCGGTCTCCCGGGCCGCTTTTCCTTTCCCCTCCGCCAACGTCACGCTGTCTGGGCGCCGGCAGGATCGGTCCGACCGCGATCACCGTGCCAACCGCCGCGCATCACGCCAGGCGACAGGATGCAGGCATTCGACCGGCAACCGAGAAGACCATTTTTGGTTGAAGTAGCATCGCTTGATATCGCAATTGCGGTGAATACTCTCGAAAAACGGCATGTCAGATCTGACAAATCTGCATCAATATGTGGTCGTTTGTCTCATATACCGACCTTGGCATGCGTCTATTTTAGGCACATGCAACAAATAAATAACAACTCACGATTTAACAGATTGTTATTTGATCGGCATATAGCATCCCCGATGATTGATAGGTAGACCCCCATTTATGGAGGCCAAAGTGAAACGTGCGATCGTACTATCCGGAGGCGGACCAGCGGTCGGCTTGAGCTTGGGCGCCTTAAAACGCCTCGACGAAGAAACCGATATCCAGTTCGATGTTTGGTCGACGTCCTGCATCGGCGGCTGGCTGGCCGCACTGTACAATCAAGCGCCTGCGGGCCAGGGCAGCCCGGCCGCAACCGAATTCTTTCGCAAGGTATTCCGACCGGACGACGTCTATGCACGCTATCCGGTCGCGCATGTGTTTGCCCCGAACATGGGGGAAATGGCCCAGGACGTATCGGCGTTCCTGATCAACCCGGAGAGCTACCAGGGACTGGTCGTTCCCCACAAGATCCAGGAAGCCCTGATCAAGATGGCCGAATTTTCCATGACGCCGTCGGCCTGGACTTCGCATGGCATCAACGACCTGTTCTTCAACCAGATGATGGCGGCGCACCCGGTTTCCCGCTTCCTGACAAGCATGGTGTATCTGAGCCCCGTCCACGGGCTGTCCCAAATCTACTATCCGGACAGCGATATTCTGCGGGCCATCGATTTCGACGCCCTGCGCGAACCCGGAAAGCCGGTGATCTATCACAATGCCTACAACCTGACCGATCAGTGCCTCGATCTGTTCAGCAACAAGCCGGACGGCCGATACCGGCCGATCACGGCGCAATCGCTGTGCGCCTGTTCGGCCCTGCCTTTCCTGGAAAACACCGTCGAGATCGATGGCAAGACCTACTGCGAAGGGGCTGTGGTCGATGCCGTCAGCTTCGCCAACATCCTCACCGACCATCCCGACATCGAGGAGGTCTGGATCAGCCGGATCCTCGATCGCCGCCAGATCCAGAAGCCCCGGAACCTGACCGAGGCCCTGAGCAACCTGATCATGCTGTTCGCCGCCAAGATGAGCGAAGACGATGTCGACCTGTTCCGCTATCGGCTCATGCAGACGGGCAGCCGGGTCCGGGTCGTGGAGATCCCGGTGGCGCTGAACATCGAGCACAGTTGGACCCATTCCAACCTGGATCGCGCCATCTCGGAAGGCTACCGGACGGCGGATCAGACGATCGCCGCCTACCGTGCCGAACGGAAACTGGCGGAAAGCCATGCGGGGGAGCCTGCTCCGCCGCTCCCCTTCACTGTGGCGCCACCCCCGTTGCCCGCGGGACAAACGCTGATGGCCGAGCCGCCCTATGGCGACCCGGCTATCCAGCAACCGGAACACGCCTGCGCGCCTGGCGCCGGCGGCATCGGCGACTAGCCCCCGCCTTCCCACGGTCACGGCACCCGGCACACGTCGCGCTCCGGCCGAGGCACCCGCCGGGCGCCGCTTGGTCTAACGGCAACACCCGCGTCCGGACCGCCACCTCCGGACGCGGGGTGATCAAGGGCGATCGGGGTTCTCACCGGGCTGCTAGGGTGTCAATCGGCGCCCGGAATGCACAGGCGCACGTGGCTGCCGCTCCAGAGGGCTTCGCTGAACTCGATCGGCCGGCCCTGCTGGTCGACATCGACTTTCCGGGTCACCATCACCGGTTCGAAAATGTCCTGTTTCAGCAGATCGGCCTCCTCTTCGGTCGGGCGGCGGGCCTCGATCCAGGTGACCCGGCGCCTGTAGTCCTCGATACCGAAGGTGCGGTAGACGCTGGCGAGGTTGATGTCGCGGCGGCGGCGCTCGATCATCTCTGGAAACCGCTCGGCGGGGTGGAAGATCCGGGTGGTCGAGATCCGCACGTCGTCGGCATCGGAGACCGCGCGCAGGAAATGCACCGGCGCCCCCGGCGCCAGTTCCAGCAGTTCGGCGACCGGGTCGGGCGCCGGGCAGGTCAACGCCTCCAGGAACTGGACCCGCGGGGCATAACCCTGCTCGGCCAGAATATCGGCAAACCGGGTCCGGTCGGTGATGGTGTACTGCAGGAACCGCGGCTGGCGGACAAACGCACCGCGTCCCTGCTCCACGTCGATTTTGCCCAGTTCGCGGAGCCGCAGTAGTGCGCGCCGGACCGTATTCCGGCTGACGCCGAACTCCTCCATCAACTGGTTTTCCGAGGGCAGCAGCGCGCCCGGCCCCAGGCGTCCCTCGTCGATCCGGGCCAGCAACAGATCCGCCAGTTGCCGCCAAAGGACGTCGCCGGCGCGCCGTCGGACCCCCGGGCCAACCCCGCTGTGCAGCGAATCCGCGGCGCGGGCCGGCTCGATCCCCGGCCCCATCGATTTCCGTCCAATCGACATCGGTACGCAACTCCGTTGTCACATTCCGGAAACAGTTAACTTGTACCATCAACCCAACAAGCCAGCAATCGGATGCCGATCCGTCCATGTCCGAGCCCCTCCGGTCGAAGCCCCGCAACCTCCTGCTGATCGTCGCCGATCAATGGCGCGGCGACATTCTGCCGAAAGGCCACGGCGGCTGGCTCGACCTGCCCAATCTGCACCGACTATGCGCATCCGGCACGCGGTTTAGTCGGCACTACAGCAACGCCACCCCCTGCGCCCCGGCCCGCATGTCGCTGCTGACCGGCCAGTACGTGATGAACCACCGGGTGGTCCAGAACGGGATCCCGCTGCCCCGGGACCGGACCAATCTGGCGCTGGAACTGCGCAAAGGCGGGCATCTGCCCGCGCTGGTCGGCTACACTTCCTGGACGCCGGATCCGCGCGACGCCACAGCGGCCGACCCCCGCTATGCGATGTTCGGGGCGGCGATGCCGGGCTGGACGCCGATCCGCTCCTTGGAAGAACCGGACTTCCAGCTCTACTTCGGGTATCTCGACCGCCTCGGCTACCGGCTGCCTGCGGATCCGTTCGACATCTGGCGGATCGGGCCGGAAAGTCCCCCGACACCCACGCCGGTCCGGCGGGAGCATTCCGATACCGCGTGGCTGACCGACGGCGCCCTGGAGTTCCTCTCGGGGCGGAACGGCGGCGGTTTCTGCCTGTTCCTGGGGTACTGGCGCCCGCATCCCCCGTTCAGTGCCCCCGCCCCCTACCACGAGGCCGTGGCGCCGGCGGACCTGCCGCCGCCGGTTCGCGCCGCCACTACCGGGGACGAGGCAGGCCTGCATCCGTTCCTGGACCACCTGCTGGCCACCGACCCGGCGGACCACTTCGTCCAGGGGGCGGAGGGGCTGGCCAGCGGCTTGGACGACCACCGGGTGACCGCGGCGCGTCTGTCTTACTGCGGGTTGGTCAAGGAGATCGACGATCATCTGGGCCGGATCTTCCGGTACCTGGACGAAGCCGGCCTGTGGGACAGCACCCTGATCGTCTTCACCAGCGATCACGGAGAGGCGTTGGGCGACCATTACCTGTTCGGCAAGTCCTCGTTCTTCGACCCGACCTTCCATACGCCGCTCGTCGTTCGCGACCCCCGTCCCCAGGCCGACGTTCTGCGCGGACAGGTCATCGACAGGTTCACCGAGCATGTCGACATCATGCCGACGATACTGGACTGGACGGGCATTCCGGTGCCCCGGCAATGCGACGGTCGCTCGCTGCTGCCCCTGCTTGCCGGTCAGGACGCCCCCTGGCGCGACGCGGCGTTCATGGAAATGGACTTCCGCGACCTGCGCGGCGGCGCCTGGCACGAAGCGCTTGGCCTGACGCCCGATCAGTGCGGCGTCGCGATCCTCCGCGACGACCAACACAAGTACGTCCACTTCACCGCGCTGCCGCCCCTGCTGTTCGACCTCGAACGCGACCCCGGGGAGTTCCGTTCCCTGGCCGACGATCCGGACTACGCGCGCGTTCTCTCCGATTGCCGGTCCCGGATGCTCGACTGGCGGATCGGGGCGGCCGACCGAACCCTGACCGGCATCTCCGCCTCACCCGGCGGGCTCGTGGGGCACCTCTAGCCGCGCTGCGCCCGCTCGAGACCTTCACCCAGGACCTTGATGCAGCTTCAAGCCAGAAGGAGAGACCCGATGCGCACCAGACTGCCTATGGCCGCCGCCGTCCTCGCCCTAGCCTGGTCCGGCGCGGCCGCACAGGACACCGACCGCGAACTGGTCATCGCCGTGCAGAACAATCCGCCGACGCTCGAGCCGACGATCTGGACCTACAACGTTACCCTGCGGACGCTCTACAACGTCTTCGATTTCCCGATCGATACCGACTTCAACGGCGGATGGGCGCTTCGCCCCGGCCTGGCCACCGCCTGGGAGCGGATCGACGACCGGACGCTGGAACTGACCCTGCGCCAGGGGGTGCTGTTCCACGACGGCACCGAGATGACGGCTGAAGACGTCGCGTTCAGTTGGGGACCCGAGCGGATCGGCAACGAGGACGCCCCCGGTTTCGGGACCTGCTCGCCCTATCTCGGCAGCATCGACCGGGTGGAGGTGGTGGACCGCTACACCGTCCGGGTGATCGCCGAGAGCCCCGACCCGCTGCTGGAGCGACGGCTGGCAAGCTGGTGTTCCCAGGTAGTCAGTCGCGCCGCCTACGAAGCCGCCGCCGATCCGGATGCCTGGGGCCTGGCCCCGGTCGGCACCGGTCCCTACCGGGTGGCCGAATTCGTCTCCGGCGACCGGCTGGTGCTGGAGGCCCACGAGGACTATTGGGGCGGCGCGCCGACCTTCGCCACCGTGCGGTTCCAGGTGGTGCCGGAACAGGCCGCCCGGATCGCCGGGCTGGCCGCCGGCGATTTCGACATCATCACCGAGGTCGACCCGGATCAACAGACCGCCATCACGGCCGCAGCGGGGACCCGCGTGGTCGGCGGGGCGATCGTCAATCACCGCGTGCTCAACATCGACACCGACGAAGGCTGGCTGGCCGATCCGCTGGTCCGCCGGGCCCTCAGCCTGGCGATCGACCGCGACCTGATCGTCGACACCTTGTGGGGCGGCCTGGTCAACGTGCCCAATGGGTTCCAGTGGGATGCCTATGGCGACATGTACATCGCCGAGGATGTCGGCCCGCACTACGATCCGGACCGGGCCGCCGCCCTGTTGGCCGAGGCCGGCTACGACGGCAGCCCGATCGTCTACCGGACCCTGCCAGGCTACTACACCGCCGAACTGCTGACGGCCCAGGCGATCGCCGACATGTGGCGGGCGGTTGGGGTGACCGTCGACCTGCAGGTCAAGGAGAACTGGGGGCAGATCTTCGAACAGCCGGTCTTTGCTATTCAAACTCACTTCCGTTTGTGGAACTCCTTCAGAGTTCCGGTTGTAGTGGCATAATTGATCC
>JANQIU010000236.1 GCA_028281985.1 Alphaproteobacteria bacterium
CGCCCCGGAGCCGCAGCCGGAACCACCCCGGCAGCCGGAACCGCCGCCCCGCCCCGAGCCGCCGCCGCCGGTCCAGGAGGAGGCGGACGCGACCGTCGTCTCCGGTTTCCCGCCGACCCAGGAGCCGGCGGTCCAGGAACCGCCCCCCGAACCCAAGCCCAAGCCGCCGAAGAAACGGTCGCTGCTCTGGCTGTGGCTGCTGCTGGTGTTCCTGGTCCTCGGCAGCGCCGCCGGTGCCGGCGTCTGGTACGTTCTGCGCTGCGACGGCACGTTCGGCGGATTCAACTTCGCGACCCTGTCCTGCCAGGGAGACCTGCCCGAACCCGAACCGGAGCCGGAACCAGAGCCCGAACCGGAACCAGAGCCCGAGCCCGAGCCCGACCCAGAGCCTGAGCCGGAACCCGAACCGGAGCCGGAGCCGGAGCCGGAACCCCAACCGCCGGGTGATGCCGGGCGGGCCCAGCAGGTCATACAGGAGGGGCTTGATGCCGGGCGTTCGCCGCAAGAGGCGGTTGAGCCGATTGCGGAGATGAGCCTGTCGCCCGATCAGCTCTACGAAGTCGCCCAGTGGGCGCTGGACGAGGGCGAGGCGAACGTGGCCCTGCTGCTGTTCCAGCGGGCCGGCAACCAGGATCACACGCCGTCCATGCAGGCGATCGGACGCATGTACGATCCGCGCACCTTCGACCCCGCGCGGTCGGCGTTTGACGACGCCAACGCTCTGCTGGCGCTGGACTGGTACTATCAGGCGTTCCTGGCCGGGGATCAGTCGGCCGAAGCCGAAATCCTGGGATTGGCCAACTGGCTGGCCGAGCGGGCGGCGACCGATCCGAGCGCCGCCCAGGTGCTGCGACAATTCCTGTCCGACCCGCTGATCAGGAGCGACATCCCGGGCCTGCCGCCGTCGCCGTAAGGCCCGTCGTCGGTCGGTTGTGTGAAGTTTCGTAGCGCCAACCGACGCGACAGGACGTGCGGAATCCTGCCGGAAGGCAACGCAACTGTCGCCGAAGGGACATGGCATTGCCATGCGCCGGACGGAGAATGCCCCGCGGTGTAGCCACGGTCCGCGGCCGGCGCCGCAGCATCCAAATGCTGCCCAAGTCTTCAGGCAGTTGCTGTTGACGTTGGATGTGGCACGCGACTTCTCTAGAGTGCCGCCGGCCCCTGGACCGCCCGCCGATGCTGGCAACGGAGGATTCGATGACTAAGCACCGCCCATCAGGACGCGCCGGAGACAGCGCTTCTCCCCGGCCGGGACTGTGTGCGGCTCTGCTGGCCGGGCTGATCCTGGCGTTCCTGCCGACGGCACCGGTGTCGGCCCAGGACCGGACGCCGTTGCTGATGGAGGACAAGGAGACGCTGTTCCAGCGTGTCCTCAGCCGTCCCGGCGCCGTGCTGCGCAGCCAGCCGGTCGCCACCGCCGACGTGGCCAACGCGCGGGTGCCCACCTTCACCGTGTTCTATGTCTTCGATCGCAAGGTGGTGGACGGCACCGAATGGCTGGAGGTCGGCCAGCCGGAGCGGGGCCCGACCGAGGGCTGGATTGCCGCAGACCAGTCGATCGAATGGAAACAGTCGATCGTCGTGTCGTTCACCAACCCCTCAGAGCGTGAGCGGACGCTGATGTTCGAGGACCGGCAGTCGCTGATCGATCTGCTGGAGTCGGAGCTGCTGCTGCCGGAGTCCCGGGAACTGCGCCAGCAGGCCATCGACGGCACGTTGCCGGCGGATTCGCCGGTCATCTCCATCGAGCCGGCCGAGCACATCGACATTACCCAGCAGTTCTATCTGCTGCCGATCCTGGAAGCGGAATCGGCATGGCTGGCGTCCGGCTTCCGGTCGCGGATCCTCGAGGTCGCCTCGGTCCCGCTGAACAGCAGCCCGATGGTTTCCGATGGCCCCTCGCCGGAGGAGGCGCTGCGGGACTTCAAGGTGGGGATCGTCTTCGTCATCGACACCACCATCTCCATGGGGCCGTTCATCGAGCGGACCCGGGAAGCGGTGCAGCGGATTTCCGCCCGCGTCGGCGACAGCGAAATCGCCGACAGGGTGAGCTTCGGCATGGTCGCCTACCGCGACAACATCGAGATCGCCCCGGAACTGGAATACACCACCCGCGTCTACGCGCCGCTCCAGCTGGACCAACCCGTCGATGCGTTCCTGTCTGAGATCGGTGATGTCGGACCGGCCGAAGTGTCCTCGCGCGGTTTCAACGAGGATGCCATTGCCGGGCTTTCCGAAGCGATCTCCATGGGAAGCTGGGGGGACTTCGGCGGCCGCTACATCATCCTGATCACCGATGCCGGGCCGCGGGCCGGCAACGATCCGTTCGCGTTCCTCGACCTGGGCCCGGCGGAGATCAACCACGAAGCCGACCAGCGCAACATCGCCATCTATACGCTGCACCTTCTGTCCGAGGCCGGCACCGGCAACCACGACTATGCGCGCCAGGCATACCGGGAGATTTCCGCCTACTCCCAGGAAACCAACCTCTATTTCGACGTGCCGGCCGCTTCCGTGGACCGGTTCGGCCAGGTCGTGGATTCCCTGACCGACAGCATCATCAACGGCGTGCAGGCGTCGCTCGACGGCGAACTGCTGGAGCGCGAGGTCGCCGGCGAGGACGCCATTGTGGATCAGACGCAGTTGGTCGGGCGGGCGATGCAGCTGGCCTATCTGGGGCGTCAGCTGGGCACCCAGGCGCCCGACGTGTTCGAGGCCTGGCTTGCCGACCGGGACTTCACCGATCCGCGCCGCGCCGCGCTCGACGTTCGGGTCCTGCTGACCAAAAACCAGCTTTCGGATCTGAGCGATGTGCTGAATGCGGTTCTGGAGACCGGCGAGAGTGCCGCCACCTCGCCGGACGAGTTCTTCGGTCAGCTTCGCAGTGCTGTGGCCCGGTTGGCCAACGATCCCAATGCCGTGGTCGACGCCGACAATCTGGGCGACCTGCTCGGCGAGTATCTGGAGGACCTTCCCTACCAGTCGCAGCTCATGGAGATCGACGAGCAGACCTGGCTGTCCATGAGCCCCGGCGCCCAGCGGGAAGTCCTGGACAACATCCGCTACAAGCTTCGGTTCTATCGGCGCCTGCATGATCAGGTCGACCTTTGGGTGGCGCTCTACGACGGCTCGCCCGAAGGCGAAACGGTCTTTCCGGTGCCGTTGGACGCGCTGCCGTAAGCCGATGACGCTCCAGGCAGAAGGGCTGCAGGCGCGGATGGGGACGGCGCAGGCCGCCGGCACGCTCCTGGTTCGGATGATGGGCGTGATCAAGCGCCGGGTGGCCAAGGATCGGTCTTTCGAGCTGGTGATCCCGGACCTGGAGGTGAGGGCCGGCGAGGCGGTCGCCTTCATCGGCCCATCGGGCTCAGGCAAGAGCACGTTGATCGACCTGCTGGCGATGACGTTGCGCCCCGATGAAGCCCGCGATTTCTCGTTCTTTACACCCGGGGAGCAGACCGAGACCGACCTCGTGGCCCTGTGGCGCAGCCGCAAGCAGGACACGCTGGGCCAGATCCGCTCGCGCTATTTCGGCTATGTCCTGCAGACCGGCGGCCTGCTGCCGTTCCTGTCGGTCCGCGACAACATCCGCCTGCCCCAGCGCCTGCTGGGCTTCGAGGATGCCGAGTGGATCGACACGCTGGCCCGGCGCCTGGGCTTTGCCGAGCAGATGACGGCAAAGCCCGGCCAGCTCTCGGTCGGACAGCGCCAGCGGGTGGCGATTGCCCGCGCACTGGCGCACAAGCCGGCCATCGTGCTTGCCGACGAGCCGACGGCATCCCTGGATCCGGTCAACGCCCATGGCGTGATGGACCTGTTCATGGAGCTGATCGACCGGTCCGGCTCGACCCTGATCATCGTGTCCCACGACTCCCATCTGGTCGACCGGTTCAAGATCCCGCTGATCGAAGGCCAGGTGAGCCAGCGCGGCGCGACGGCCCGGTCGGTGTTCGGCGGGGCGCCGAGCTTCGACACCGACAGAACGGTCATCATGGACCGGACGGATCAGGGAGAACGCGTGCAATGATCTTCCGTCTGGCCTGGGCCGATACCCTGCACGAACGGCAGATGGCGGCCTGCTACGCCGTCGCGCTGGCGGCGGTCCTGGCGCCGCTGATGGTGCTTTACGGGCTGAAGACGGGCGTGATCACCGCCCTGACGACCAATCTGCTGCAGGACCCGCGCAATCTGGAAGTCATCGTCCTGGGCAATCGGGACTACACCGGTGCCTATGTCGAGGGACTGGCGGCGCGCGACGATGTCGCGTTTGCCGTGCCGCGTACCCGGTCGATCGCCGCCACCCTCTATATCGAGCGCGACGATGGGCGGGGCGGCCCGGAACTCGCTGAACTGGTGCCCACGGCGCCCGGCGACCCGCTGGTGGGTTCGGACGCGCCGCCGCTGGAGGGCAACACCGTCGCGCTGTCGCACAGCCTGGCAACGGCGCTGGAGGTCGAGGCCGGGGATACGGTCCGGGCTAGCGCCCTGCGCGAGATCGATGGCCAGCGCCAGCGGGTGGTCGTGGACCTGGGCGTGGCACAGATCCTGCCGCCCACCGCGTTCGGCCGGCGGGCGGCGTTTGCGCCGCTGCCACTGCTCCAGGCCGTCGAAGACTATCGCGACGGACTGGCAGTCCAGAACTTTGGCTGGGAAGGGCGTGACCCCGGCGACGTGGAGCGCGTTTTCGCCAGCTTCCGCATCTATGCCCGCGATCTCGACAGCGTCGGCCCGCTGGCCGATTTCCTGACCCGGGAGGGGATCGAAGTCCGCTCCCAACTGGCGGAAATCGAAACCGTCCAGGACCTCGACGCCAATCTGACGCGGATCTTCACGATCATCGCCGTGCTGGGCGGTGCCGGTTACCTGCTGTCGATGGGGGCCAATCTCTGGTCCAACGTCAAACGCAAGACCCGCGAACTGTCGGTGATGCGCCTGCTCGGCGTTCCTGCCGCAGGTCTCCTTAGATTCCCCATATTTCAGGCCAATTTCGTTGCCATTCTGGGCATGGTTCTGGCTTTTGGCATCTATTTCCTGGGCCAGACCGTGATCAATCTCCTGTTCTCTGCGCCGGGTCTGGAGGGACAGCCGGTGGTGAAGCTGCTACCTTTGCATTATGCGATTGCGATTGTTCTGACATTGGTCGCCGCCATCGTGGCAGCCGCGGTTGCCGGTTGGCGGGCCAGCCGGATCGAGCCTTCGGAGGGGATGCGGGATGTATAGGTCCGGTTTTCGGATCGCGCGACTGCTGGCGACCGCCGCGTGCCTTGGCGCTGCCGGATTGAGTCCGGCTATCGCGCAGGAGCCGTGGCAGGACCGTTTCCTCAATCCCGCACCGGCCGACGGCGATTTCCTGTTGCCGATGCCCTGTGGCGCACAGATGAGCTTCCGGCGGATCGACACGCCGGTCGACGATCCCGGTATCGGCGCCCTGGCCGATCGCCGCGTCGTGCTGGGGCAGACCTTTGGCGTGTCCACCGATGACGAGCAGGACGGGTCGCTGGGTCGGGCCTATGTTGAGAACACGCGCGACGCGCACCTTGTTGGCGGGCTGACGGACGAGGACGGCAACCGCTTCTTCTATATGGGCAAGTATGAGGTCACCCGCGATCAATACGCGACGGTGATGTCGGGCGAATGCCCGAACCCCTCCATGCCCGGCCGCCTGCCCGTGTCCGATGTCAGCTGGTTCGACGCGGTCGCGTTCACCCAGGCCTATAGTGAATGGCTGCTGCAATCGGCGCCGGAGTCGCTCCCCGAAGAGGGCGACGAGATGGCCTATGTCCGGTTGCCGACCGAGGTGGAGTGGGAGTTTGCCGTTCGCGGCGGTGCGAACGTCGCCGAAGACGTCTTCCGCCAGCAACAGTTCCCCATGCAGGGGAACATCTCCGATTATGTGTGGTTCCAGGGGCCGCGGTCGGCCGCCGGCGAACTGCAACTGGTCGGCCTGAACGCCCCCAACCCCCTTGAGCTGCACGACATGCTGGGCAATGTCGAAGAGCTGGTGCTCGAGCCATTCTACATGGACAGTGCCGGCCGTCGCCAGGGGTTGCCGGGCGGGATCGTCACCCGCGGCGGCTCGATCCTGACCGCGGAAACCCAGATGCGATCGGCGTTGCGCATCGAGCATCCCTTCTTCAATGCACGAACCGGGACCGCCACCGCCCAGGATACCTTCGGTTTTCGCGTGGTGATCGCCGTCCCGGCGGAGGTCGATGAACAGCGCGTCGTCGCCTACGAACAGTCATGGGACCAGATCGCCAGTTTCCGCCTCGGCAACGACGGCGAAGGACTGGTCGTGGGCGCGGGCGATACCCCGTCGCAACCGGACGGCCCGTCCGACGGTCCCATTGAGGCCGATCTCGTGCTGCCCGATCCGGTGCTGAGCGAGGACGTCGCCGGGCTCAATCCGCTCTCGGCGCTGCGTCAACTGGCCAGCGTTACTGAAAGCGATCATCTGGCGCAGACGCTGACAGACATCGAAGGCATCATTCGCCAGGAGATCGCCGAACGGAACCAGGTCGAGGCGCGGGCCCTGAACGCGGCGATGTATTCCGGCGCCGTCATGATGCGCAAGCTGCGGGACGACTGGCGCCGGTTGCAGCAGGTCGAGCGCGCCTCGGAAACCGCCGAGGGGTTGCGGTCGCAAGGGGCGGAGCACGAAGAGCGGGCCGACCGGTTCCTGGAGGCCGTGCAGGTTCAGCAGGGGGTGTATGACATCTCGGTGCGGGCCTACTTCAATGTGCTGGTGCAAACGGCGGACGACTACACCCAGTCCGCGCACGAAAACCAGCTCGCGGTTTTGACGCGGGAGTTCGAGCTCTCCGGCATGGAGACATTCGTGCCCTTTGCCGAGCTGTTTACGGCCCAGTCGATCGACTACCGGACACGGCGCGTGCTCGACCGGGATTTTTATCTGCAGCAGATTCTGGATAGGTAAGGAGCAAGATCATGCTGAGTGCATCTTTTGGGGGCGGCCGGGTCCGGGCACTGGTGTGTGCCGTGGCGTTGGCCGTGGGCGTCAGCGCCTGCCAGACCACCGGCGGCAGCAGCAGTTCGGGCCAGCCCCTGTCGTCCCAGGAACAGGCCCTGGCCGACAGGAATGCGCGGTTCGGCCAGACCGTCGCCGAAGGCGCGCTGGTTGGCGCGGGCATCGGTGCGCTTGCGGGCTTCCTGATCGGCGGTGATGTGGAAAGCGCTGCCATCGGCGCCGGGGCTGGCGCACTGGTCGGGGCCGGCGCCGGTTACTTCGTCGCTTCGGAGAACCAGGACTACGCGACGCGCGAACAGGCGTTGGACGGGCAGATCCGGCAGGCTCGCCAGCTCGTGGCGGAGTACGAGCAGGACTTGGCGGTCAGCCGTCAGCTTGTCGCCAACAAGCGCTCGCGGGTCGCCCAGCTTCGCTCGCAACTGCAGGCCGGGACGATCGCCCAGTCCCAGTACGAGGCCGAGATCGACAGCGTCGAGCGGTCGATCGACCTGTTGCAGGCCAACATCGATGCCAACGAGACGAACATCGACTCCATCCAGAAGGAGATCGATCAGTTCAAGCGCGATGGCCTGAACACCCGGGCGTTGGAGGCGGAGCGGGACCGGTATCGGCAGTTGCAGCGCGAGCAGTTGGCCCTGCTGGACGAACTGGTCGAAGCCGCACGGTCGGAGCCCTGACGGCACTGGCGGACTAGCGCCGGTCCCGGAGCAGCCCGGGCCGGCGGGCTGGCGGTGTGCCGGGGAAAATCCATTGGGAGGGAAGAGGGACGATGGTTGACACGATCTCGGGGGCGACGCTCCGCAAGGTAATGGTGGCTGGCGGTCTTGCGGCCGTGCTCGCGGCCTGCACCGGCACTCAGGACCCGTCGCAGGCCGGGTTCTTGGACGGTGTCGGGAACCTGGCTTCGGGAACCTACGACCAGCGCATCGAAGAGCGCGAGCAGAACCTGACCGAAACCCAGGCCACCAGCGCCGCGCTCCAGAGCGAGCTGGCCCAGTCCGAACAGGAGTTCGCGGCGCTCAGCGAGGAAGAAGCCCAACTCGCAGCGCGGTTGGGTTCGGTGGAACGCCAAAACCAGATCTCGCGCCAACGGCTGGCGGAGCTGGAACAGCGGCGCGACGTCGATCAGCAGGTCCTGGCATCCCTGCAATCGCGGGCCGATGAAGTTGCGGTCGCTCGGGATCGCATGGCCACCAGCCGCATCGATCCGGCGATGGCGGCGGAAGTCGCCCAGCTCGAACGCGAGCAGGCCGAGATCGACCAGGCCATCGACGACATTCTGTTGATCGCGGGTCCCATCGAGTAAGCGACGCGGTCGCGCCCGGACAAGAAAGAAGGCCCCGATCGGGGGAGATCGAGGCCTTCCCCGGGGCATGGTTGCCGCCGATCCTTGCCGATGGGGGGTCGGCGAAGGGGAACGGGCTGCGGCTGCCACTTGCGCCCCGACCGGGCCGTCACGGTGGGGGAACCTGACGCCCGAGAACGCCAGATGTACGCTCCCTGACGGACGATTCAATATAAAGATTATGGTTTTTAGGGTCGGTCTCGTTCTCAACGTGATATTTTGCCGATAGTCGCACCTATTGCGGGAGTTTTATCGGCGCGTTGGTCCTGTTTCGCGAGTATGCTCGGTTAGCCGAACGGGATGTATTCGATCTTCGCGGCGCCGCAATCGGGGCAATACCAATCGTCTGGCAGGTCCTCGAATGGCGTGCCGGCCGCTATCCCCTGGGTGGGGTCGCCTTCCAGCGGGTCGTAGATGTGTCCGGGGCAATCCGCCGCAGTGCAGATCCACTTCTGCGTCCTGGGGTCGGCTGATGCCGTCCGGCCGACAAGCCCCCCAGCAAGCCACAGGGCAAGGCCGCCGCCACCAGCAGCCAGCAGCTGTCGCCGTGGCAAGATCAGGGGCGGACGGGTCGCGAAAAGCAGGTCCGGCATCGCGGGATCCTTGGCCAGTTTCCGATGCCGGCCACCATGCCAGCAGTCGGTCCGGCGGGCTTTGACCCCGGTCAAGTGTTCGGGGGTCAAGTGTGCCGGGTCAGGTACTCTGGCGTTGGCGCCAGGCCTCCCGCTGCTTCGCCTCCTCCTCGCCGTAGAAGAAGGTCAACAGCACATATCTGTCCCCGCGCCGGATCTCCGTCGCCTCATGCAGCAGCGAGCAGGAAAACACGATGGCACCGCCGGCAGGCGGGGCATACAGGGTCGGGCCGAACTCCGGGAAGCACAGCGCGCCACCCTCGTAGCCGTCGTTCAGGTTCAACGTCATCGCGAAGCGGCGGTGTGCCGCATCGGGGGTGGTGTTGTCCCGATGCGGCCGGAAGAACCCGCCGGGCTGCGCGCCCTCCGGGGCGGCGTAGCGCACCACCTTCGGAACCTCGTACCGGGTAACGGCGAACTGGAAGGCGCGGCCGATCTCCGGCAGCAACCGACGGCCGAGCGTGTCGGCGACCGCCCGGGACAGCGTCGGGTCGGTCAGATTGTGGTCGTGGCGCAGCTTGGCGTCCCGGTCCGGGATCAGCGTCGGTTTGCCATCCACCATGCGCAACATGCCGGACGGCGCGTTGTCTGCGTCGAAGGCCGCGATCAGCCGCCGTCGCAGGTCCGGGTTGCACACATCCGGCACGATCAGAACCGGCGCCGTCGTCTGCGTGATGCCGGGCGGCGGGCCAACGGCCGGCAGGTCGGCTAACGCCGCTGCAACGGCGTCAACCAGCGTTGCCGTCGGGCACTCGATCCGGCGAAACAAGCGCAGTTGCGGGTCCAGCACGACGGCCAGCGGCGGGTCCCCGGAGGCCGGAACACGACCGGCAAGATGCCCCAGAACCAGGCCGTCGTCGTGCAGCAGGGGCATCGGCAGGTCGTGCGTAGCGGCAGCAGTGGCCAAGGCGTCGACGGGATCGGTACTGATGGCGACACACGGTGACTGGCGCTGCGCCAGGGCGCGCAGGGCCGGGGCCAGTTCGCGGGTCGCTTCGATCCCGGCATGGGCGATGACCACCGTCGGCCGGCCGCAGCAGCGGTCGAAGAACACGAAGCGAGCGCCATCCTGATCGGGGCGGTGGAAATCCGCGGCCCGGTCGCCCGGTTCCAGGGGCGGCGGCGCGCCCGCTTCCACCATGAGATGCCTCCCTTTCTCAGTTTCGACCGACCGCCAGTGAACACCAGTCAACGGCAAAAAGAAAACGGGGGCGGCCCGAAGGCCACCCCCGAAGGCAGGAACTCTTAGAAGGTATCAGTGGCGATCAGGAAGCGATCGGGCCACCGCCCTGCTTGGTGATCGCCACCACCGACGGGCGCGGCGGCACGCCGTCCTGGAAGTCCGGCCAGCGGGTGGCCGGATCCTCGAAGGTCGAGTTCCGCTCGAAGCCCGGATAGTCGCGGGTGCCGTCGGTCGCCGGGTGCTGGACGGCGACGAACAGCGTGGTGTCGTCCGGCGTGAAGCGCGGGCCGCACATTTCGGCACCGATCGGCACGCGGAAGAACATCTTGCCGGTGCCCCGCAACTCGCCT
>JANQIU010000066.1 GCA_028281985.1 Alphaproteobacteria bacterium
ATGCGGCCCGGGTTTGGCTGACCGGCGAACGGTTGCCGGCGCACAGCGCGGCGATCGTCAACGCCTATCAGATCCACTGCCTGGAATACGACTGCGTGCACGAAGGCGCGGTCGTCCATCCGCTGGCCACCATTCTGTCGGCGCTGATGGCCCATGCGGAACGGCGGTCGGCGCAGGGGCGGCCGGTTGCCGGGGGCGACTTCCTATTGGCCCTGGCCTTGGGCGTGGATGTGGCGGCCGTCTTGGGCATGGCGGCCACCGGCCGGATCCGGTTCTTCCGCCCCGCGACCGCCGGCGGCTTCGGCGCGGCGGCCGCCATCGGCAAGCTGGAAGGGTTCGACGATGGCCGGCTGAAGGACACGTTGGGCATCCTCTACGGCCAGACCAGCGGCACGCTGCAGCCGCATGCCGAAGGGTCGATGGTGCTGGGCCTGCAGATCGGCTTCAACGCGCGCGCGGCGCTGTGTGCGGTGGATCTGGCGGCGGCCGGCGTCCAGGGACCGCACGACATCCTGACCGGACCCTACGGCTATTTCAGGCTGTATGAAGGCGGCGCGTTCGACATCGAGCCGGTCTGGTCGGCAATGGGCCGGGACTGGCAGGTGGCCCGGCTGTCGCACAAGCCGTTTCCCAGCGGCCGTCTGACCCATGGCGTCATCGACGGGCTGGGCCGGTTGATGGCGGACCACGGGTTTGCCGCAGCCGACATCGACGAAGTCGTCTGCCGGGTCCCGCCGCTGGTCGACCGCCTTGTCGGCCGTCCCGATGTGCCGGAGCCGGCCGCCAACTACGCCAAGCTGTGCCTGACCTTCGTGGCTGGGGTGTTTCTGGCCCGTGGCCGGGTCGATGTGCCGGACTTCCGCGGTGCCGCGGCGCTGAACGATCCGCTGGTGCATGCCCTGGCAGCAAAGGTGCGTGTCGAGCGGGACGACAATCCGGACGAGAATGCGCTGGATCCCCAGACCATCCGCGTGGCGCTGGCCAACGGCACCCGGCACGAGGTGACGTTGCCGCGCACCTTCGGCCATCCCGAGGCACCGCTCAGCCGGGAGCAGAACCTGGACAAGTTCCGCCGCTGTGCCGGTTACGGCCGGCGACCGCTCGATGCGGACCGGATCGATCGGATCGTCCATCTGGTCGACGCCATCGAGGATCTGGACGACGTCTGTCGACTGATGGACGCGATCATGGTCCCGGTCGACTAAGGACGCCGGCATCCGCGGACTGCGCCGCAGGCCCACCTTGCGTACCGTCCCCGACCAGACCGTCGTCGGCACGGCGGACGGCGGCGGACGACAGGCCGATGGTCAGGCAGGCCAGCGCGACGAGGCCCAGCGCCGTCCCCACGGTGGTGGCGTCGGCGACGAAACCCAGCAGCGGCGGCCCCGCCAGGAAACCGGTGTAGCCCATGGTGGCGACGGCGGCGATGCCGGTCGCGGCTGTCTGGCCCGGCACGCGGCCGGCAGCGCCGAACAGGATCGGCACCAGATTGGCCAGGCCCAGACCCGTGCAGGCGAACCCGATGACGGCCGATACCGGCGTGCCGATCAACAGGCCGATGGCCAGGCCGCCGGCGGCAATCGCGGCGCTCGCGCGGACGATCGGAATGGCGCCGAACCGGCGCCGTAGCGCGTCGCCGGCAAACCGGCCGATCGCCATGGCACCGGAGAAGACGGCAAAGCCGATGGCAGCCGTCGCTGGGTCGGTGCCCAGTTCGACATTCATGTAGACGGCGCCCCAGTCGAGAATGGCGCCCTCGCCAAGCAGCGCCAGGAAGGCAAGGCCACCGAGCGCCAGTGTACTGCGCTGCGGCAGGGCCAGCGTGGTCGCCGTCGATCCCCTGTCCAGCGTGTTCGGGAGCAACCGGGACAGCGACGCAATGGCGCCGATGGTCAGCACCGTCGCCATGGCCAGGGCATGTGCCGCGGCGGGCAGGCCGGCCAGCATCATGGCCCCGATGCCCGCACCGGTCAGCCCGCCCAGGCTCCACATGCCGTGGTAGGACGACATGACCGGTCGGCCGTATCGGCGTTCGACCGCCACGCCATGGGCATTCATCGCCACGTCCATGGCGCCGTTCAGGGCGCCGAACACGGCAAGCGCGGCGATCAGCGACAGGTAGTCCGGCGCCAGGACCGGCAGCAGCAGGCTGGGACAGAACAGCAGTCCGGCCAGCCGGGTGACAGGGGCGCTGCCCCAGCGGCTGATGGCCAGCCCGGCGAGCGGCATGGCGATGACGGCCCCGGCGGCCATCGCCAGCAGGGCGATGCCGAGCCCGCTGGGCGTCAGGTCCAGCCCGGATTTGACCAGGGGGATATGCGGTGCCCAGCTTCCCACCGTGGCGCCGTTGACGAAGAAGACGCCGGCGATGCCCCAGCGGGCGCGCCGAACCGAGGCGGCGGTGAAGGCGCGGGCTGCAACGTCCACGGGAACGATCCTTGGGGTTTCAGGCAAGGGTGACGGCGATGCCGCAATCGGTCAGCGGTTCCAGGATCGGCACCGGTGCCGACCGTTCGGTGATCAAATGGTCCAGGTCGCGGGCCGGGCCGACGACGTGAGGGGCGGCGGTGCCCAGCTTGTCGGCGGTGACCAGGGCGGCGGTTTCGGCCGACGCCGCCATCATCGCCCGCTTGAGATGCGATTCCTCGTATCCGACGACTGTGATCCCGGCCTCGGTATCCAGGCTGCACACGCCCAGCAGGCACAGGTCGGCACGGACGCCGCGCACGGCATCAACGGCGGCGGACCCGATGACAGACTGGTTGGCCTTGTCCAACCGGCCGCCGATCAACACCACTTCGGCCAGCGGATGGTCGGCCAGGGCGACGGCGATCGGCGGGCTGGGCGTCAGGACGGTAACGCGAAGGCCCGGGGGCAGTGCCCGGGCCAACGCCAGATTGGTCGTGCCGACATCCAGCAGCACGGTTTGCCCGTCGCGGATCAGGCCCGTTCCAGCGGCCGCCAGGCTCTCCTTGGCGGACACGGATTGCCGGGTCCGGGCGGCAAACGGCTCCAATGCGGGGGAAACCGGGAGGGCGCCGCCATGGACGCGCTGGACAAGGCCGGCAGCCGCCAATTCCCGGAGGTCCCGGCGGATCGTGTCTTCCGATGTGCCGAACTCCCGGGCCAGGTTCGCCGCCACCAGCCGGCCGTCGGCGCGCAACCGATCGATCAGCAGCCGGCGACGTTCCTCCGGCGAAAACGGCGATACCAGTGGAGTCTCCGGAATCTGCATGAATGTTCCGATCTATGCACGATATTGCCGATATTTGCCGATTCATGCCGATATCGTCAAGGGGCGAAGACTATCTGGAGGGCGCGCCGAACCGGGGCCCCCGGGGCAGGCACCGCGACACGATGCGACGTCGCTCGGCCTGAACTCGCGCCCTGGTAGCAATGGCCCCGGGGCGGGCTCGATTGACAAGCGTTGCGGCGCTTCCTAATTTGTCCGGACAAATTACGTTTGCCGGAGCCGGCGGCGCAGAAAACCGGATCGGGCCATCGGGGTCCGATCGGGTTGGCCGCAAAACCATGCCATGACGGAACTGCCCCGCCGCAGCCTGCTGTTCGCCCCCGGATCGCGGCCCGACATCTTCGACAAGGCCCTGGCCAGCGGTGCCGATATGGTCTGCGTCGACCTGGAAGACGCTGTCGCCCCGTCGCTGAAGGCCGATGCCCGACGCGCCGGGGTCGCGTTCCTCGCCGGCGGCGGTGCCGGGCCTGAGCGGGTCCTGCGGATCAATGCCATCGGGTCCGCCGACGGCCTGCGCGACCTGCTGGCAATCGTCGAGTCCGCGCCCGCATCTGGCGTGGTGTTTCTGCCCAAGGTCGACGGGGCCGATGAGATCAGGGTGGCGGACAAGCTGCTGACCGAGGCCGGCTTATCCTTGCGCTTGATGGCGCTGATCGAAACCGCCCGGGGGCTGGAGAATGTCGGGGCCATCGCGTCGGCGACGCCGCGCCTCGAACTGCTGCTGTTCGGGGCCGTCGATCTGTCCGCGGAACTGGGCGTCGCGGTCGCGCACGAGCCGCTGCTCTACGCCCGAAGCCGGGTCGTCCATGCCGCCCGCAACGCCGGGATCGGGGTGTTCGACGTGCCGTCGCTGAACTTCCGCGATGCAGAGGCACTGGAAGCGGAAGCGCGGGTCGCGGCATCCCTGGGGTTCACCGGCAAGGGGGTGCTGCATCCGTCGGCGGTCGCCATCGTCAACCAGGCGTTCTCGCCGACGGCCGAGCAGGTGCGGCAGGCCCGGACCATCGTCGAGGCCTTCGAGGCCAGCGAAACCGGTCTGGTGGTGATCGACGGCAAGCTCATCGAACTGCCGGTGGTCCGGGGCATGCGTCGGATTCTGGCGATTGCCGAGGCAGCGGGCATTGCGCCGGCCGATTGACGGCTGGCCTTCAATCGAAAAGACGCATCTTCTTGGGGAGCCACATGGTCGGACGCGTAAAGCAGATCGGCGACAACCGCTATCGGGAGCAGTTCGGGCGCTACTTCGAAGACTTCGAAGTCGGCGACATCTACGAGCACCGGCCGGGGCGGACCATAACCGAGACCGACAACACCTGGTTCACGTTGCTGACCATGAACACGCACCCGTTGCATTTCGACGCCGAATACGCCAAGCACAGCGAGTTCGGCCGTTGCATCATCTGTTCGCCGCTGACCGTCTCGCTGATGGTCGGCATGAGCGTGACCGATGTCAGCCAGAAGGCGATCGCCAATCTGGGCTGGAACGAGATCAAGCTGACCCACCCGCTGTTTGCCGGCGATACGCTGACCGCGGAATCCGAGGTGCTGTCGAAGCGGGAAAGCAAGTCGCGCCCCAATGCCGGCCTGGTCAGCGTCAAGACCCGCGGCTTCAATCAGGATGGCACCGTGGTGTGCGAATTCGAGCGGACGATGCTGATCGCCCGCCGCGGCTTCGATGTCGAGGAAAAGGCCGCCTACTGAGGCGCCCTGGCGACCGGAGGACCCGATGCAAACGACCGATCAGACCGCCGCGCCCGACGATATGGACGCGATGATCCTGGAATCCATCGAGAAATGGCTGGAGCGGGATGTCCGGCCGCATGTGATGGATCTGGAGCACGCGGACGAATATCCCCAGGCCATGGTCGAGCAGATGAAGGAACTCGGCCTGTTCGGTGCCACCATCCCCCAGGAATACGGCGGCCTCGGGCTGTCGGCCACCACCTATGCCCGGATCGTGGAGAAGATCTCCGAGACCTGGATGTCGCTGTCCGGGATCTTCAACAGCCACCTGATCATGGCGGCCTGCGTCACCCGCATGGGCACGCCCGAGCAGAAGGCGCATTTCCTGCCGCGGTTTGCCAGCGGCGACCTGCGCGGCGGCTTGGCGTTGACGGAACCCGATGCCGGGACCGACCTGCAGGCGATCCGCACCCGTGCGGTCCGCGACGGCGACGACTACGTCATCGACGGCGCCAAGACCTGGATTTCCAACGGCATCCACGGCCAGTGCTTCGCGCTTCTGGTCAAGACAGACCCGGAGGCGGAGCCGCGCCACAAGGGTATGTCGATGTTCATCGCCGAGAAGGGACCCGGCTTCGGCGTATCGAAGAAGCTGGAGAAGCTGGGCTACAAGGGCATCGACAGTGCCGAGCTGATCTTCGAAGGCTACCGCATCGGCGCCGATAAGCTGATCGGCGGCGTCGAAGGCAAGGGCATGCAGGCGGCCTTGGGCGGCCTGGAACTGGGGCGCATCAACATCGCCGCCCGGGGTTGCGGTATCGCCGCCGCGGCGCTGAACGAGAGCGTCAAGTACGCTCAGATCCGCAAGACCTTCGGCAAGCCGATCTGCCAGCATCAGGCCATCCAGCTGAAGCTCGGCGAGATGGCGACGAAGGTCCAGGCGGCGCGGCTGCTGACCTACGACGCCGCCCGCGCCTATGACAGCGGCCAGCGCTGCGACATGGAAGCGGGCATGGCCAAATACTTCGCGTCCGAAGCCGCGATGGAGAACTCCCTGGAGGCCATGCGCATTCACGGCGGCTACGGCTACTCCAAGGAGTACCCGATCGAGCGCTTCTTCCGCGACGCGCCGCTGATGTGCATCGGCGAGGGGACCAACGAGATCCAGCGCATGATCATCGCCAAGCAGCTGGTCGAGAGGAACCCCGTGTGATGCCGGCCATCCCGGCCGGCGCCGGCGGCGATCTGCCCTTGGCGGGCCTGCGCGTCCTGGCGGTGGAACAGTACGGTGCCGGCCCCTACTGCACCATGTACCTGGCGGATCTGGGCGCGGAGGTCATCAAGATCGAACCGCCGCCCGGCGACCGCGGCCCGGGTGGCGACAACGCCCGGCAGTCGGGACCGCATTTCCTGGGCGATAACGACAGCCTGTTCTTCCAGACCTTCAACATCAACAAGAAGAGCGTCGCCCTGGACCTTCGCCGTCCGGCAGGGCAGGAGGCGTTCCGCCGGCTGGCCGGCACCGCCGATGCGGTGATGAACAACCTGCGCGGCGATCAGCCCGACAAGCTGGGCCTGACCCATACGGCCCTGGCGGAGGTCAACCCGCGCCTGGTTTGCCTGCATCTGTCCGGCTACGGCCGCACCGGGCCGCGCGCGGCCTGGCCGGCCTACGACTACCTGTTGCAGGCGGAGGCCGGGTTCATGGCCCTGACCGGCGAGCCGGACGGCCCGCCGGCCCGTTTCGGCCTGTCGATGGTCGACTACATGACCGGCATGACCGCCGCCTTTGCCCTGACGGCCGCCATGTTCGGTGCCTGGCGGACCGGCCGCGGGCGGGATGTCGACGTCACCCTGTACGATGTTGCCATGCACCAGCTCACCTATCCGGCGACCTGGTACCTCAACGCCGGAAGCCGCACCGACCGCCGGCCGCGCTCCGGGCACCCGTCCGTCGTGCCGTGCGAGCTGTATCCGACCCGGGACGGCTGGCTGATGGTGATGTGCATTCTGCCGAAGTTCTGGCGGGCCTTGTGCGACGGGGTGGGGCGGCCGGAGCTGATCGAGGATCCGCGGTTCGTCGGCCCGGCGGAACGGCGTGCCAACCGGGATGCGCTGGCGGAGATCCTTGACGAGGCCTTTGCCGAACGCACGACGGCCCAGTGGATGGGCGCGTTCGCCGGCACCGTGCCCGTGGCGCCGGTGCTCGACGTGCCTCAGGCCCTGGACAATCCCTATTTCCGGGACAGCGGGGGCGTCCTGCGGGTCGGGCACCCGGACAATCCCGACCTGACGGTCGTCGCCAACCCGGTCCGGCTGGACGGCCAGGTGCTGGATGGCCGCCCGTGCTCGGCGCTGGGTGCCGATACCGAAGCCCTGTTGCGTGAGGTAGCGTATGGCGATGTGGAACTGGCGGCGCTGCGCCGGGACGGGGTGATCGCGCCGTGAAGCTCCAGGGCTTGAAGGTCATCGACCTGTCGCTGTTCCTGCCCGGGCCGCATCTGACGATGATGATGGCCGACCATGGTGCCGAGGTGATCAAGATCGAGCCGCCGGGCGAGGGGGAGCCTGTGCGCCATGTCGGCTACCGCACGGGGGGTGCCAGCGCGTGGTTCCGCAACACGCATCGCAACAAGAGGAGCGTCGTCCTCAACCTGAAGACCGGGGCCGGGCGCGAGGCGCTGCTGACCCTGGCGGAAACCGCCGACGTCATGGTCGAAGCGTTCCGTCCGGGCGTCGTCGACCGGCTGGGTGTCGGCTACGACGCGGTGGCGGCGCGCAATCCGCGGATCGTCTATGCTTCCATCGCCGCCTTCGGCCAGACCGGCCCCGAGCGGCAGCGCCCGGCCCATGATATCGCCATCCAGGCGATGGCCGGTGTGGTCAGTCTGAACCTGGGCCAGGACGGCCAGCCGACCAACCCGCATATGCCGGTGGCGGACATCACCGGATCGATGATGGCGCTGTCCGGCATCCTGATGGCGCTCTATCGCCGGCAGGCGACCGGCCGTGGCGACTATGTCGACGTGTCGATGCAGGACGCCACCCTGTCGTGGCTGCCCAACGTCACCGGCCCCGTCTTCGCTGAGGACCGGGCGCCGGTGGTCAAGGACGAACGCTCCTTCGGCGGCTTGGCTTTCTTTCGCGTCTACGCCACCCGGGACGGCCGCCATGTGGTTCTGGGCGGCGTCGAACGGAAATTCGTGGTCAATCTGCTCACGGCGCTGGGGCGCCCGGATCTGATCGACGCCGCCACCGGGCCGCCCGGGCCGAGCCAGGCGCCGGTGAAGGCGTTCCTGAGCGACACCTTCGCCACCCACACACGGGACGAATGGGAAGCCTGGTTCGCCGACAAGGACGTCTGTTTCGCGCCGGTCCTGGATCTGCGCGAAGCCTTCCACCGCCCCCAGATCGCCGCCCGGGAGATGCTGATCCGGGACGATGACGGCAACCTGCATATCGGCAACCCCATCAAGTTCCGGGACGAGCCCGGCCATCTGGTGCCGAGGCTGTCGGAACCGGGCGCAGACACCGAAGCGGTGCTGCGGTCGGCGGGGTGCGGGCAGGGCTTGATCGAACAGGTGATGGCCGACGGTCGGACCGGTCGGGAGTGATGGCGCTTCCCGTCCGCCGACCGGCCCGTCAGGGGACCGGTTCACCCCGCCTGAGGCGTACCGCATAGCTGAACCGGTCCGCCGGATGGTGGTTGATGGACACCAGCATCGGCTTGTCGCCGGCACCCAGATACCGGCGCACGACGCGAACGGCGGTGCTGCCCGGCTGACACCCCAGGGCTTCAGCCGTGTCCGGCTGCACCATCTCCGCGGTGATCTCCTGATCGACCTCGACCACCAGATCGCCGTACCGGGCCTCGATCAGGCGATAGAGCGGGCCATCGAGCGCGTCCAGCCGGTCGGCCAGATCGGCGTAGTCGTCGTGGACGAACACCCGGGTGGTGCAGATCGGGGTGCCGTCGGGCTGGCGCCGCAGGCCATCAAGGCGCAGCCAGCGGCGCCCGGGCAACCGGCCCAGGAAGTGGGCCGTTTCGTCATCCGGTGTCACCAGCGACACCGCGCCGATCTCGAAACGGGTGTCCAGCGCATATTGGAACAACTCGCTGATCGACCGCATGGATTGGGTGTAGGACGGTTGGAGCCGGTCCGCGACAACCTGGGTTCCGGCTCCCTGGCGGCGCTGGACCAGGCCCAGTTCGGTCAAACGCCGCAAAGCCTCCCGGACGGTGAACCGGCTGACGTCGAATTCGGCGCAGAGGTGGCTTTCGGTCGGCAGCAGGCTGCCCACAGGGTAGTCGCCGCCTTCGATCCGTCCGATCAGCACATCGGCAAGCTGTTGGTATCGGGGACGCTCGGCTTCCCGGTGGCCCGCGCTGCGGCGGGTGGCTGTGCCGGTCATCGGCGGGTTCTCAAGGCGACGCTCCCCTGTTCGGGCCATCTCTACATGGCGCGACGGCGCCGATCCCATTCCTGGGACAGTTGGTCCCTGAAAGCGGGTGCGGCAATCGCTATCAACGCTTCGGCACGGGCATCGATGTCCGCGGTCCGCAACCGGGCGACGCCGTGCTCGCTCACCACAAGGTCGGCGTCGGCCCGCGCCGCGGTGACGACGGCGCCCGACGGCAGGCATGGGACGATCCTGCTACGCGTACCGCTGG
Organism: Alphaproteobacteria bacterium; assembly: GCA_028281985.1. Taxonomy (GTDB): domain Bacteria; phylum Pseudomonadota; class Alphaproteobacteria; order DSM-16000; family Inquilinaceae; genus JANQIU01. Next base: position 9,609 of record JANQIU010000066.1, read on the forward strand.
CCGCCGTGGCCGGCAGCGCCAGGATCGAACGGCCGCCCGGGGCAGCCCGGCCGCCACGCAGAAAGTCCACCAGCCCGCCATGGCCGGTGATCTGTCTGCCGTCCAGCATGTCCGCATTGGCCTGGCCCAGGAGGTCGACCTCGATGACCGAGTTGATGGTGACCAGCCGGTCGACCGACGCCAGCGTGGCGGCGGCATGGGTATGGACAACCGGCCGAAAGCGGATCGATCGGTCGACCGCGGCCCGGTCGTACAGTTGCCGCGAGCCCAGGGCCACGCCGGTTGTGACACCGCGGTTGAAGACGCCCTGATCCAGAGGCGGCAGCAGGGCGTCGGTGATCATGCCGGCGTGGAAGCCGAGATCGTGGTGCCCGGTCAGGCCCGCCAGCACCGCCGCCTGAAGCTTGCCCAGCCCCAACTGCACCGTATCCCCCGGCTGGATCAGAGCCGCGATCTGTTGTCCGATCACGGCCATTTCGGGTGCCAGATCGCCGGGGTCGTAGGTCGGCAAGGCCGTATCGGCATCGATCAGCGTTACGAACCGCTCCGCGTCCAGCCGGTAGCCATCGATCACATCGGGCAGGCTGGGGTTCACCTGCCCGATGAGCGGAACCCCCGCATCGACCAGGGCCGGCGTGAAATCGACCGACACGCCAAGGCCGACGGTCCCGTCACTCGCCGGCGGCGTCACCTGAAACAGGGCCAGGCCGCAGTGCGCCGGTCCCGCCAGATACCGGTAGATGTCGGTGTAGTGCAGTGGCAGGAACCCGACCCGCCCCGAGGCAAAGGCCGGACGCAGTTCCGGGGTCATGAAGAAGCTTTCGACCCGGCAGCCGGACCCGAGCGCCGTCAGATCGCGTCGGTTCACCCCTGGGATGTAGACACCGGTGAAGGTTCGGCCCTCGACACCCCGCGCCGCCAGGGCATCGATCAGGGCCGTCGGCTCGCCGCCGCATCCGGCGACGTAGATCCGCCTGCCGCTCGGTAGACGGTCGATCTGCTCGAACAGGGCGTCGATGGTCATGGCCAACCGGTTCCGTGCCGCCGGTTGACGCCATTGCCATGCCCCGGCCGGCCGATAGAATATGTCCGGACAAATTTTCTGACAACGACGCGCGTCATGGCGCGGGCACCGGGAACTCCATGCGCTCTGGTACCCTGACGGACCGGCTGATCGCTCTGATGCGGCGTCCGGTCGATCCGGACGACCGGCGGCGGGCAGCCCTGCATCTGCTGGACTGGCTGGGCTGTGCCTGCGCGGGCGCGACCAGCGACCCCGGCCGCCTGCTGCGCGCCTGGGCGGCCGGCGACCGGGAAGGGCGGTGCCGTGTGGTGATGGGGGGATCGGCACCGGCCCCCGCCGCGGCCTTCGCCAATGGCGGCTTCGGCAACGTGCTGGAGATGGATGACGTCCACAGGACCGCCATCCTGCATCCGGGACCTGTCGTCGTTCCGGCGGCGCTGGCGGCCGCCCAGACGGCCGACGGCCGTGCGGAAGACCTGCTGAACGGCATCGTTCGCGGCTACGAGGCGGTGATCCGGCTCGGCCGGACGGTCGGCCCCGGGCACTATGCGCGGTTCCACAACACCGCCACCTGCGGCCCGTTCGGATCGGCGGCGGCCGTCTGCGATGTGCTGAACCTGTCCGATGATCAATGGCGGCATGCCCTGGGCAACGCCGCATCGCTGGCGGGCGGCGTCTGGCAGATGCGCCATGAGCCGGTGATGACCAAGCAACTGCACACCGCCCGGGCGGCCGAAGCCGGGTTGACGGCAGCGCAGCTCGCGGCTGCCGGGTTCACCGGACCGTCGGCGATCCTGGAAGGCGCCCAGGGTTTCCACGCCGGCCTGTGCCCGGACGGCGATGCGGAAGCCCTGATGGCCGAACCGGAAGGCCGCTGGCTGATCCACGCGGTCAGTTTCAAGCCCTGGCCGGCCTGTCGGCACGCCCATGCGGCCATCGATGCGGCGCTGGCAGCGCGGCCAAGGCTTGGTGGTCGGCGGCCGGTACGGATTGCCATCGACACCTATGCGGATGCGGCGGCGTTCTGCGACCGGCCGATGCCGACGACGACGCTGGAGGCGAAGTTCAGCCTGCAGCATGCCGTGGCAGTGGCCCTGACCGACGGGCCGCCACACCTGTCCGCGTTCGAGTCGTCGGCCCTCGGCCGCGCGGACCTGGCCGGGCTCCGGTCGCTGTCGGAGGTCGTCGTGTCCTCCCGATTCGATGACGCCTATCCGGCGCATTACGGCAGTGCCGTGCGGCTTGACCTGTCCGATGGCGAGACGATTGAAGCGGTGATCCCCGACGCCTTGGGCGATCCGGAGAACCCGCTGCAACCGGGGGCCATCCGCGACAAGGCGGTCACCCTGATGCAGGTCGCCGGGATGCCGGCGCCGGCTGCCGAGGACGCTGCCGACCGCTGCCTGGATCTCGCCCGATCCGGGTCGCTGGCGGCCTTCGTCGAGTCGCTTCCCTGAAGACGGCCTTTCTTGCTGCTCCCCATCCATCGGAACCGCCCTTGATGACAGACCCCACCTACTTCCAGGCCGTCGACCACGAGCGGATCATCCGCGACTATCCGGCGGGTCAGGCCTTCCTCGACCGGTTCCGGACCATCAGCCGCGACGAATTGCAGGCGTTGCAGGACCGCCGGTTCCGGGACCTGCTGGCGTTTGCCTGGCAGGTGCCGTTCTACCGGCGCCTTTGGGGCGCCCGGGGTATCGAACCGGGCGATGTCCGGGGCCTGGACGATATCGGCAAGCTGCCGGCCTTCTCCAAGTCCGACCTGATGCAGTCGGTCGAGGCCTATCCGCCGATCGGCGACTTTCATGGCCTGGAGGCTCACCCACCCGGAAACCGGCCGCAGATCATTCTGCAGACCACCAGCGGCACCACCGGGCGCCCGCAGCCGCTGCTGTTCGGACCCTGGAGCCGCGAGGTACAGAACCGGCTGCTGGCCCGGCTCTACCTGGCCCAGGGCATGACCCGCGACGATGTTGTCCACTCCGTCTATGGTTTCGGCATGGTCAATGGCGGGCATTATGTGCGCGAGACCATCCTGCACTGGGTCGGCGGCCGGATGCTGACGGCGGGCCATGGGGCCGAGACCCGTTCGGTGAACCAGGTGCATCTGATGCACGACTTTGGGGCCACGGCGCTGGTCGGCTTCGGCGACTACATGAAACGCCTTTCCGAAGTGGCGCGGGCGGAGGGCATCGTCCCGGGGCAGGACATCCGCCTGCGCCTCATCTCCGGGCATCTGGGGGCCGAAAGCCACGACACGATGTCGGCGGCCTGGGGCGGGGCGGAGGTGTTCGACTGGTACGGCGTCGGCGATACCGGCGCCATTGCCGGGGAACTGCCCGACCGCGCGGGCCTGTACATCCAGGAGGATGCGCATGTCCTGGAGCTTCTGGATGTGGAGACCGGGCGGCCGGTCGCCCCGGGGGAACCGGGCGACATGGTCTGCACCTGCCTGTTCAAGACGGATGTGTTTCCGATCATCCGCTTCAATACCCATGACGTTTCCCGCGAGATGACCGGTGACAGCCCGTCCGGCCTGGTTTTCCGGCGTCTTCAGGGGCATCTGGGGCGCAGCGACAATATGGTCAAACTGCGGGGCATCAACCTCTATCCCACCGGGATCGGCGCCCTGATCGAAGAGCGGGCTTCCGGGTTCACCGGCGAGTACATCTGTCGGGTGACCCGGGATGGGGGGCGGGAGGAGATGACGGTTTTGGCCGAAGTGACGGCGCCGGCGGCAGGGTTGGACAGGGCGCTGGCCGAGCACCTGCGCACCCGGCTGGGGGTCGAGGTTGGGATCGAGCTGGCAGCGCCGGGCGACCTTGCGGCGCTGACGGAGATCGAAACCCGGCAGAAACCGATCCGCCTACTGGATCTGCGGAAGGACACGTAGGTGGGCGGGACGGGGCCAGAAGCGCACGGAAACCCGGCAGACCTGGGGGTCACGGGCCTGGTGCATGCCTATGCCCAGGCGCAAGTGACCGCGGAGGAAGCGACGCTTGCCTGTCTGGAGCGGATCGCCGAACGGGACGATACCCTGCGGTCGTTCATCACGGTGTCGGCCGACAGTGCCATCCACGCCGCCCGCGCCAGCGACGGCCGGCGGGATGCGGGCCGGGCGCTGAGCCCGCTCGACGGCGTGCCGATCGCGGTGAAAGACAATATCGACGTGGCCGGTGTGCCGTGCACGGCCGGACTGGCCCTTTACCGCGGCCGGGTGCCGGCGGTCGATGCCCATGTCGTCGCCCTGCTGAAAGCCGCCGGTGCCGTTGTGATCGGCAAGCTGAACATGCATGAGGGGGCCCTGGGCACGACGACGGACAACCCGACCTATGGCCGCTGTCGCAATCCCCTTGATCTGGACTACAGCCCCGGCGGTTCTTCCGGCGGCAGCGGCGCCGCGGTGGCTGCCGGGCTCTGCCCCGCTACGCTGGGGACCGACACCATGGGTTCGGTGCGGATCCCGGCCGCGCATTGCGGGGTCTGCGGCCTGAAGCCGACCAATGGCCTGGTGGGATCCACCGGACTGGTGCCGCTCAGCTGGTCGCTGGACACGATCGGACCGATGGCGCGGTCGATCGGCGATCTGGCCCTCGTGCTGCAGGCGATCGCCGGCGTCGATCCGGCCGACGCCGGCAGCCACCCGATACCCGAAGACTGGGGAACCT
>JANQIU010000289.1 GCA_028281985.1 Alphaproteobacteria bacterium
GTGGTTTGGGTTATCTAGGCTCCACACTGCGATTTCATTGCGTAAAATTCCTCATTTCCCCCAAATGTTCCTGTCACGAGGTCTACAGAGGAAACAGACCAGCGATTGAATGCGACAGCAATAGAAAAGTGCGGCTGAATAGCGGAACATGATGCATGATGGTCCATGGCATAGAAGGGAGTCAGTAACTAGACGTCTTTATGGCCGCTTGTCTATCAGATGAAAATCAGAATGGAATGTGATGCGTTGTCTCACAAAATTGTCAAACGTGACAAGTCAAGCAAGCCAATCAATTTATGAAATACCAGGTCCTCTACTGTATAAATTTTGTTCGATAGACGATGAATTACTCTTCAGACTGATTCCGAGCGAAGGTCGTGAACACGCCGTTGCCGGTGGTATCGATCCCCAGATGCGTGCCGACGTCGGTTTCGGTGACCTGGATCCGGTCACCTGCCGCCGTTGCCGAGACGCCAAGCGCCAGGGTCAGGTCCTCGATCTCCACCGTGTCACCGGCCGCGAAGTCGGTGATGGTGTCGGTACTGCTGCCGATGTCCTTGACCCGCCAGACGAACTGATCGTCGCCGCCGCCGCCGGTCAACGTGTCCGACCCACCCAGACCGCGGATCCAGTCCTCACCGTTGCCGCCGTCGAGGCTGTTGGCGCGCTTGTCGCCCTTCAGCGTGTCGTCGAAGTCGGTGGCGATGACGCCTTCGATCCCGTCGACCGTGTCGTCGCCGGCGCCGTGGGCCTTGTGCGCATGCAGATTGACCTTCACGGCGTTCCCCCAGCCCTCGAAGCTGAAGATGTCGAAGCCGGCGCCGCCGACCAGGATGTCGGCACCGGAGTCCGCGGTGAACAGGTCGTCCCCCGAACCGCCGTTCATCTGGTCGTCGCCGGCGCCGCCCGACAGGGTGTCGTTGCCCGATCCGCCGGCCAGCGTGTCGGCGCTGCCGCCCCCCGAGAGGATGTCGTTGCCGGAGCCGCCGGTCAGGTCGTCGCGGCCGCTGCCGCCGTTCAGCGTGTCGTCGCCGCTGTCGCCGCGCAGGATGTCGTCGCCGCTGTCACCGTTCAGCACGTCGTCGCCCTTGCCGCCGGCGAGCCAGTCGTTGCCGGCACCGCCGGAGCTGGTGTCGTTGCCGGAATTGCCCCACAGCTTGTCGTGGCCGTTGCCGCCGTTAAGGACGTCGTTGCCCGCCATGCCGTACAGCTTGTCGGCGCCGGATCCCGCGGAAATGGTGTCGTTCTCCGAGGCGGCCGGCACCATCGCTTGCGGGCCTGTGCCGCCGTCATCGTCGGCCGCAACAAGTTCGCCGCCGGTGCCGTAGTCGATGTTCGGGTCGAGCACCTGGGCATTGGACTGGCCGACATCGACGACGAACACCGTGTCGTCGTAGTCGTTGTCGCCGCCGTGCTTCAGGTCCTCGAAGCCCAGGGTGATCAGCCCTTCCACCGTGTTCAGGTGACCGACCGTGTGCGGATAGTTGTCCGGGTTGGGGGCGTAGTCGCGGTCGGGGTCGGCAGCGCTGTGGAACAGATCATAGCCGTACTGGCTGCGGATCTGGGTCTCTGCACCGGTCACTGGGTCGATGTGCCAGAGGGTGGCGGGCGCCTCGACATTCAGATTGGCCGGGGTCCCGTCGGCATGGCGCAGTTCGAACTGGCCGTCGGTGTCGGACAGCAGGGAGGCATTGTCGTATCCCTTGCCGTAGCCATTGCTGACGATGAAGAAGCCGATCTTGTCGCCGGCATTCAGGTCCAGGGCGACCGAACTGCCGCCGGGGGTCAGGTCGCCGCCGCTGCCGATCTTGGAGGCGTTCGGAAACAGGATCGACACGTCCTTGATGGTGCCGTCGTCGGCCACCTTGTAGACGCCCAGGCTGTTTCGGAAGCCCGCCCCTTCGTTCAGGAAGGTGACGCTGCCGGTGTAGTCCTCGGCGACCTCGAAGGTTGTCAGGTCGACCAGGCTCGGCCCGCCGCCGCCGTAGAGCGTGTCGCTGCCCGATCCGCCGGTGATCGTGTCGTCGCCGGACCCGCCATAGACCAGGTCGCTGCCGGCGTTGCCTTTCAGCGTGTCGTCGGCCTTCCGGCCGGAGATCAGGTCGCCGCGGTGCGACCCGTGGATGACGTCCACGTCGTTGGTGCCGATGATCGGCGAGTAGATCGCCTCGTCAGCGGCACCCACCGGGGAGCCGATGGCATCCCCGGTCATGGGTTCGGTGGTCATGGTTGATGCAGTCCTTTCTCAGATGGGTTTTGGGGATTGATGGACCGCCCGATCACCAGCCGATGCCGTGATAGGTCGGGTCCTGCGGAACGGTCTTGAAAAGGCGCACCAGATCGATGACCGCCACGTCGGCCGGCCGCCGGGCAACGGCGTCGGCATATCCATGTGCATTGTGCGAAACGACCAGCGCCTCGGACTCGTCCGACACCTGATCCGCCGTGCTGCGGACCATGCCCGGCAGCGCGTCGATGACCGCCCGCAGATGCGGCCGGGCATGGCGCATGTACGCGTAGTGCCCTTCCAGATCGCCGTCGGCATGCAGGTTGGGGTCGTAGACGGAAACCTGCAGGTCCCGCTCCAGGCAGGCTGCGACCAGTTCCAGCGTCGGGCTTTCGCGCAGGTCGTCGGTGTCGGGCTTGAAGGTGATGCCCAGGAAGCCGATCCGGCGGGCGCCGGTCTGCTCGATCATCGCCAGGGCGCTGTCGATATGGGCGTCGTTGGTCTCGGTCAGGCTGTCGATCAGCGGCAGCCGGAGCCCCTTCTCCTGGGCCAGGTGCTGCATGGCGCGCACCTCCTTGGGCAGGCAGGAGCCGCCGAAGGCGAAACCGGGCTTCAGGTAGTAGGACGACAGGTTCAGATGCCGGTCCTGGCAGAACAGGTCCATGACCGCGTGGCTGTCGGTGTCATAGGCCTTGCACAGCCGGCCGATCTCGTTGGCGAAGGCGACCTTGTTGGCGTGCCAGGTGTTGTCGACGTACTTCACCATCTCGGCGGTTTCGATCGAGACGAAATGCAGGTTCTCGTCGACCGGGATGTAGACGTCGGCCAGCATGGCCGCGGACCGGTCGTCGGAGGCGCCGATGACGGTCTTGGTCGGGCGGAAGAAGTCCTTGACCGCCGTGCCTTCCCGCAGGAATTCCGGATTGAAGGCGATCCCGAAGCCTTCGCCCAGACGCTTGCCGGAGGCCGCTTCCAGTTCCGGCACCATGACGTCCAGCGTGGTCCCCGGCGGTACGCTGCAGCGCAGGACCACCAGGTGGAAGTCGTCCTTTTCGGCCAGCGCGGCACCGATCTCCTGGGCGACCTGGCGCACGAACCGGAAGTCGCAGCCGCCGTCGGCGGCGGTCGGCGTGCCCACCGAAACGAAGCTGATATCGGTCGCCAGCACGGCGGTGCGGGCGTCGGTCGTCGCATCGATCAGTTCGTTTTCGACACCCTGCGACAGCAGTTCGCCCAACCGCTCCTCGACGATCGGGCTCTGGCCGGCGGCGATGCGGGCCACCTTGGAGGCATCCGGGTCGACGCCCACCATCCGGTGCCCCAGCGAGGCGATGCAGGCCATGGACACGGCGCCGACATAGCCGAGGCCGAACACGCTGATGGCCGCCTTGTCGAGCCGGTAGGAGGCCGGCGCCAACGCGGTGACAAGGTCGTGGGTAAGGATCATGTCGTTCATCGAAGGGCACTCCTGTTCCGGCTTTCGCCGTCGGGTTGGGATGCCCTCCCATCAACAAGCCGCGTGCCACAGCCTTGGCTGAAAGAAGTTATCTCGAAATTTCAATGCATTAGTGTCGATTTGGGTTGCCCTTGGCCGGTCTCACGGTTTCGCGGGTGGCGAAACCGGACTTTGCATTCCGCAAGTCGTTGCGCGCTTCGCAACAGACTTGGCCTATGGCCAGAAATGGTGCTTTCCCAATAGGTTAACGCCGGCCTGTCCGCCAGGTCGTCATGACCGCGAAGGCGGACATCCCGTGTCGCCAGCCCGGGCACAGCCGGCAGCAGGCCCTCGCCGCTGCAAGAGCGACGGAAGGCGGGGTTGCGTTGGGAGTACCGGCGTCTCAGTGCAGCAGTAAGGTCGCCACCATGTTGGCGCTGGGGATCGGCAGCAGGCCGCTGTAGAGGGATACCCCCAGGAACAGGACGGCGACCGAGAATACGGTCAGGTAGCGCGCCATCCAGGTGCGGTAGAGGTTGAGCAGGCCGCTGCCGCCGATACCGGCGGTCTGGTTGCCGCGGTTCGACCAGCGCTGCTTGGCCAGCCGCCACAAGCAGTAGACCTTCACTGAGGCATTGATCAGTTGGTTGAAGTAGAGGATTGCCGGATAGACGATCTCAACCTTGCGGGCATAGCGGAACAGGAACAGCGACAGCAGCAGCCGCGTGATCGCGATGAAGATGGCGTAGGCCAGCAGATAGGCCGGCGTGTGCAGAATGGCCGCGCAGATCGCCAGCACCGGGCTGACCAGCATGGTCCACATGGACAGGCGTTGGTCGACCAGGCACCACCAGATGAAGAATGGCATCGCGCGCGGCCCCAGCGCGATCGCCCGGCTTCCGTTGCGCAGCATGTTGCCGGACCAGCGACGGAAGTTCTGCACCATGCGCTCAAGGCCCGACCCTTCGATCACCTCGACCGTGTAGCCGATCGCGTCGGGAACGTAGAGCATGCGCGACCGGTGCTTCAGCAGGTAATACCAGGTGCTTTTGTCGTCGCCGCTCAGGAACCGGAACTCTCCCCACAGCCAGTGCTTCAGGTGGTCCGCTTCCAGCGTGCGGATGAACTCCAGATCCATGAGATGGCGGGCGCGGAACACCGACATGCGCCCCGTGAGCGTCAGCACCCGTCCGGACAGGGCGTGGCTCTGCATGGCCAGGCGGCGCTGGGCGAAGCGCATGGTCAGCCAGGTGGCGATCCAGCGCGGTCCGATGCAGATCACCTCCTCGTCCGTGGTGACGGCCTGCAGGTCCGGATAGACCTTGAACAGCGGCATGCACTTGCCGATGGAACCGGGGCCGAGGATGAAATCTCCGTCCATGAACACGATCAGGTCGTCGGGCTCCACCGGCCCCCGGTTCATCGCCCGCAGCACCAGGCCGATGGCCAGCCGCTTGCCCGGCTGGTTCTGGCGGATGATCCGCAAGGTGATGTCCAGGTGGCCGGCGAACCGGCGCAGGTAGTTGGCGATGATGTCTTCGTCATAGGCATCGCCGGAGCCGAGCCAGATGGTGCCCGGCACGCCGCTTGTCTCCACTTCGCGGCAGATGCTGCGGATCACCTTCTCGGTGATGTCGCGGTGCTCGCGGAAGGTGGTGAACATGAAATGCAGGTGGCGGGGACGCCACCCGGCCTGCCATTCCGCCTCGCCGCGCATCCGCAGGCGCGGATAGACGAAGGTGCCGTAGATCATCGCCCGGATGGCATGGGTGAACCACCAGCCGTACCGCCACAGGCCCAGAAGCCCGATGGTCAGGGTAATGGACTGGGTGTCGGCGTCCCAAAGCTGGTTCGGCAGTTCGGCGACGCAGACGAAGCAGACGCCCAGATAAAGGAAGATCTTGAACAGCGCGACCGCGTTCCATTTCCGCCATCCGCGCGGATGCTCGGTCGGGTCGTCGATGCGATAGACGGGCGACCGCGTCGTAGCGGTGGCCGGGGCGGTGGCCGGGGCGGTGCGGCGGGTCATGGCGACGGCTCCCCGGCCTGTGCCGGCGTGGCGAACCAGCCGCCGACGCGGGCGAAGACGCCGTCCAGCACCCCGTTGTCGTTGCGGCGGTCGAAGATGATGATGGCCGGAAGGCCGGCATCGATGTCGGTGGCCACGGCCGCGTCGGCGAAGGCCAGCACCACGCGTCCCGTCCGGTCGTCGGGGCCCCGCCAGCTATAGCGGCCGCGCTGCTCGTCGATGGACCCGGTGGTCCGGTCGATCCGCGCGACGTTGGCCTGCACCCGGCGGCCCAGGGCCGCCAGATAGATGGTGGCCGGGTCGCCCAGGCCGACGGACAGGATTTCGGCCTGGCTCAGGAAGGCTTCGACCGTGCGGGCCTCGTCGCGCTCGATGGTCAGGATGTCTTCCCCGCGCAGGACGCCGGCGCCGGCCGGATGGTGGATGTCGACGACCTTGCCGTCGAACGGCGCCACCAGTTCCAGGCGCCGGCGATGGGCCTCCAGCGCCGCCAGCTCCTGCCGCGCGAGCACCAGCTCGTCCTCGGCAAGCAACAGTTCGGCGGCCAGATCCGCCTGGTCCTGTTCCATCCGCACGAAGTCGTAGAGGCTGTCGGCGGTCGTTTCGGTGGCGGTCTCGTCGTACTCGCCGAGGTCGATGCGCAGCACCGCCAGTTCCGCTTCCAGTGCCGCTACCGTGTCGGCGGCCGCTTCGACTTCGGTGATGGTGGTCCAGCCCTGGCGGTAGATACCGTCCAGCCGCTCATGCCGGGACCGGGCCAGGTCCAGCCGGGTTTCCAGCGCGGTCACCAGCGCCGCGGTCCGGTCGCGGTTGTTGTCGGCGACCACATCCCGGTCGCGTGTGCCCAGGCCCACCGCCTCCAGGCGCCGGGCGGCGAAGTCGCGACGGGCGTGGGCGCGCTCCACGGCGATCACCGCCAGGTCCAGCCGGTGATCCAGGGCGCTGTCGGCCAGCCGTCCCAACGTCTGCCCCGCGGTGATCCGGTCCCCCGGCGCAATCTCCGCCAGCAGGATGCGGCCGTCGCTATGGGCGGATACCACCTCGATCGGCGACGCCACGACCGCGGCGTCGACCTCCAGCTTGAAGAAGTGCGCGTAGCCGACCAGACCGGCATAGCCCAGGATGCATATCCCCAGCGTCAGGTAGAGGGTGGTCATCACCACCGCCCGGATCGGCCAGCGGCGGACGGGAACGACCGTCTTCGGGTTGGGGTCGGGCTTGGTGGAGACCGGGGTCACCGGGACGTCGATGCGCTGGATGGTATCCGCCACCTCCACCATCGAGCCGCGGACCAGCTCCTCGATGAAGTGTTCCATCAGCCCGCGTTCGCGGTCGCCCAGTTGGGTGAAGCGGAAGGCCGCCATGTCCTCGCCCAACCGAACGATCTCCGCACCGGCCGTGAAGCGCACGTCGAAGCCCTGGAACGGCAGGCAGATGGTCAGGTTGGTTTCATCGCCGACCGCAAGACCGGCTGTCGACAGGCCCTCCAGGCGCAGCCCGGACAGGCTCCAATCGGCGGCGCGCGCGGTCGCATCGCGCCAGGTCACCCATAGGGGGGCGGTCACACGATGGTGCAGGCGTTGCGACGGCCGCTCGCGCAGGATCTTCATGGGTACGCCACCTTTTGGATGCGTGCGCCGGCAACAACGCAATCGGCGTACCAAGCGCAATGGAAGCTGGGCGCCGCCAGGGTTGGTGGACGTCCACGGCTACCGTCCAACGAAGCCCTCCCCCTTGATGGGGGAGGGTTGGGTGGGGGTGAACTTGCCGGTCCACACTCGTTTACGGACAACAAGTTAGCCCGAGCAGCGGGGCGTCGGGGTTCCAGGACGGCCGCACTGGGCTTGCCGCGCCATCACCCCCACCCCAACCCTCCCCCATCAAGGGGGAGGGACTTCTGAACACCGATGGGCTCCAATCCAGCCTTCCCGCGCCGGGTTTCGCGGTGCGCAGTTGCAGTCTGCAAAACCGTTTGCCAGTCCGCACAACCCACCCATTGCCGGTCGCGCACGGACGCGAAGCGCGTCGATCCGGCGATGCCGGCCGATAGCGACGGATCCTCGGGCTTTTTCCGAACGCGTTCGGGCCCAGCCGCCCCGGTGGCATGGGCCTTGCCGAAAGGGGGTCTAAAGCGCCGGTGCCGAGGGTGCCGGGTTTGCCAACACCCCTTGAAAGGAGTGCATACCAATGCCCGACATCCACACCCCGAGCACCCGCCCCGTGACCCCGGTCGTGCTGGCCGGCGGCAGCGGCACGCGCCTGTGGCCGCTCTCGCGCCAGACGATGCCCAAGCAGTTCCAGCCGCTGATGGGCGAGATCAGCCCGTTCCAGCAAACCCTGCTGCGGGTCGTCGACCGCCGGCGCTTCGAGGCCCCGATGATCGTCACCACCGAGGAGCTTCTGCCGATTGCCCGCAACCAGGCGCATGCCATCGGCGTGGAGCCGGGCTCCATCGTTGTCGAGCCCGCCGGCCGCAACACGGCGCCGGCAATCCTGGCGGCGGCGGTGAGCCGGCTTCGCGAGGTGCGCGACACCAACCTGCTCGTCCTGCCCTCCGACCATCAGCTCGAGGTGGGCCGGAACTTCGACGACTCGGTGGCCCAGGCGGCCAGGCTCGCCGATGCCGGCGGTCTTTTCGTGACCTTCGGCGTCGTGCCGACCGCCCCGGAGACCGGCTACGGCTACATCCAGCGCGGCGTTCCGCTGGTCGCGACCGACGGGTATCTGGTCGAAGCCTTCATCGAAAAGCCGGAGGCTGCGGTTGCCGAGAAGCTGCTGGACGCCGGCAACGTCTATTGGAACAGCGGCATGTTCTGCTTTCCTGCCCGCGCCATGGTCGACCAGCTGCGGATCCTCGAGCCGGCGATGGTCGCGGCGGTCGAGGACAGCGTTGACGGTGGATCCCTGGACGACGACGTCCGCCGCCTGGAAGCCGCTGCCTACGGTCGGGCCCGGGCGACGTCGATCGACTATGCCCTGATGGAGCGGACCGACCTCGCGGCCGTCGCCCCGCTGACGGCTGCCTGGAGCGATATCGGCTCCTGGGATGCCGTCTGGGCCACCGCGGCCGACAAGGACGCGGTCGGTAACGTGCGCCTGGGGGCCGCCGTGATCCAGAACGGTGCCAACAACTACGTACGATCCGACCGCGGGCTGACCGCCGTCGTCGGCCTGGACGATGTCGTCGTCGTGTCGCTGGACGATGCCGTTCTGGTAGCCGACCGGAAGCAGGCCCAGGCGATCAAGCCGCTGGTCGACCGGTTGCGCCGGGAGGCCGAGCAGATCGTGCGCGAGCCCGCCACCGTCCAGCGCCCCTGGGGCACCTATTGCAGCGTCGATCGCGGGCCGACCCACCAGGTCAAGCACATCACCGTGGCGCCGGAAGGTCGGCTGTCGCTGCAGTATCACCACCACCGGTCGGAACACTGGACCGTGGTGTCCGGCATCGCCGTCGTCACCGTCGACGAGCGGACGCTGATCCTGACCGCCAACGAGAGTGTCTACATTCCCCAGGGTGCTGTGCACCGGCTGGAGAACCCCGGCACCGAGCCGTTGCATCTGATCGAGGTGCAGTGCGGCAGCTATCTGGGCGAAGACGACATCGTCCGGGTCGAGGACGTCTACGGCCGCACCGTCGCAGCGACCGCCGCCGAAGGCGTCGAGGCGCTGATCGCCGAATAGCCGCCATCCAAAACCGAAGACCTTTGAAACCGGAGGCCCTGACCATGCGGTTCCACGCCTACCTGCTGCGCGGTGTCCTGACCGAATGCCGGTGCGGCCATTCCTTTCATGTCCCCGAGGAGCGGTTGGAGCGCTTCGCCTGCCCCTGCGGACGCCGATGCGAGATGGATCTTCCGGAGGTGAACCTGTTGCTCGACCTTCTGGAAGCCACCACCCGTCGGGAAACCCGGGGCGCCGTTTCGGAAACGACGGCGGCCTCGCTGGCGGCGACACTGCCCCGGGCGCTCAAGAGTCCCTTCTTCAGCGTTCGGCGCCTGGTCGGTAGCGCCATCATGCTGGCGATCGGCATCATGGTGGCGCCGGTTCAGGCGCAGGAGTTGCCGGACCCCCAGGGTCCGGTGATCCTGGCCGTCACCGGGGACATCGCCGTGACCAACCAGGGCGAACTGGCGGCCTTCGACCGGGTCATGTTGGAGGCGCTTGAGACGGTGTCGCTGAACACGACCACGGCCTGGACCGAGGGCACGGTCACCTTCGAGGGGCCGCTGGTGCGCGATGTTCTGGCGCTGGTCGGCGCCGACGGGGAGGTCGTGACCGCCACAGCCCTTAACGACTACGCAGTCGACATCCCGTTCTCCGATTTCCAGGACTACGACGTCTTGCTGGCCCTGGAAATGGATGGTGCGCCCATGTCGGTCCGCGACAAAGGGCCGATTTGGATCGTCTATCCGCGTGACGAATATGCAGAACTGCAGACTGTGGAATACAATGCACGGTGGATCTGGCAGCTCCGGTCACTGAATGTCGACAGTCCCTGAAACGAACCCTTACGGGCATACCCAGCCCGGGATTCGCCAATTGCTCTTCGTCCTGGTGCTGATCGGCTTTGCCGTCAGCATCGGCGTCGGCATCGACAATCTGTCGACCGGCAACGCGCTGGTGAAGCAGCTGCTGGCGGAGAATGTGCTGTGGGCAGCCAACCAGGTGCAGGTCGAACTGCTCCGGCTGCAGTCGGCGCTGCTGGTCCTGGCCGACCGCGCCGACGCCGCGGCGGCCGCGAACGCCCTGTTCCGCCTGGACATCCTCTGGAGCCGTCTGGCCGTGTTGGAGGAGGGCGAGGTGGCGGCGTTTCTGTCGGCAACTGCGCTCGACGGTCAGGTCGACGTCCTGCGTGGCGCCCTGGACCGGCTGGACGCGCTGGTACCGGTCCTGTCCGATCCCACCGCGCCGGGTTTCGCCGCCGCGGTGGCCGAGGCGCAGGTGCTGGTCGTGGAGAAGGTCGAGGCGACCCATGCCTGGACGCTGGAGGTGTTGCATGGCGATCGTCAGCGATCGCTGGCGGTGATCGACAATCGGGCCGATACCCTGACCTGGCTGGTCGCGGCGTTCGTCGGCCTGATCCTGGCGGGGGCGGTGTTTGCCACCCTGCTGATCCGCGAAATCCGCCGGGCCGCCCGCAGCTCGGCCGAGGCGACCGAGGCCCTGGCCAGCGCCGCGGCGGCTGAGCGCCGGCTGACCGATGCCATCGAGACCATTCCGGAAGGTTTCGCCCTTTACGATGCAGACGACCGGCTGGCGGTGTTCAACGAGCGGTATCGGGACATCTACGCCGCCAGTGCCCCGGTGATCCGCGTCGGCAACACCTTCGAGGCCATCCTTCGCTACGGCGCCGAACGGGATCAGTACACGGAGGCGATCGGCCGGGTCGACGACTGGGTGCGCGACCGGGTCGCCCAGCACCGGTCGCCCGGGGAACCGATCGAGCAAAGGCTGGCCAACAACCGTTGGCTGCGGATTGAGGAGCGTCCGACCGCCGAAGGCGGGATCGTCGGCGTTCGTGTCGACATCACCGACATCAAGCGCGCCCAACAGCTGCTGGAGCGGGCCGAGCATGCCGCCGCCCTGGGGCATTTCAACCTCGATCCCGTGGCACGGCAGATGCGCTGGTCGACCGAGATGTTCCGGATCCTGGGCGTCGATCCGGCGGTTTCGGTCGGCGGCGTCGAGGCCCTTCTGGACCGGTTCGACGGATCGGAGGCCGAGCGCCTGCGCCAGATGCTGGAGAGCATTGCCGAGGGCGGCATGGTTGCGGACGCGATCCTGGAGACGCGCGAGATCCAGGGTCGCCGACGCTGGGTGGAGGTGACGCTGCAAGCCGAACCGACCGGCCGGGAGGGGCCGATCGGTGTGTTCGGAACGGTCCAGGACGTCACCGCCCGGCGCGAGGCGGAGCGCCGCCTGGCCAGGGCGACCGCTGAGGCAGAGGCGGCGAATGCGGCCAAGAGCCGGTTCCTGTCGATCATGAGCCACGAGATCCGGACGCCGATGAACGGCATCGCCGGCGCCCTGAACCTGATCGACGCCGACCGGCTGGACCCGGAGACCGGCGAGATGATCCCGGTGGCGCGGTCCAGCACCGACCGCCTGCGTACCGTGCTCAACGACATCCTCGACTACACGCGGATCGAAAGCGGTCGGATGACGCTGGAGCCGGAAGCCTTCGACCCCCGAGCCTTCGCTGCCGAGGCCACCGCCTTCTGGTCCGGCGCTGCGGCCACCAAAGGCCTGGCGCTGCACCGGCACGTTTCGGACGCGGTGGCACCGGCGCTGGTCGGTGATGTCGGTCGGCTGCGGCAGATCGTCGACAATCTGCT
Organism: Alphaproteobacteria bacterium; assembly: GCA_028281985.1. Taxonomy (GTDB): domain Bacteria; phylum Pseudomonadota; class Alphaproteobacteria; order DSM-16000; family Inquilinaceae; genus JANQIU01. The sequence continues at coordinate 12,027 of JANQIU010000289.1, forward strand.
GAGCAACGCCATCAAGTACACGCCCGCCGGCAGCGTGCTGCTGAGCCTGAGCCCGGGCCTGAACGCCGATGGCCCGGATGAGGCGGACGGCCGGCAACGTTTGGTCATCGCGGTCAAGGACACCGGGCTCGGCATCGCGCCCGAGGATCGCGACCGGGTCTTCGTCGACTTCTCCCAGCTGCATCTCGGCAAAGGGCTGGCGCAGGGCGGCTCGGGCCTGGGGCTGGCCATCTGCCGCCGGCTGGTGGAGCAGATGGATGGCCGGATTGGGTTCGACAGCCGGCCGGGCGAGGGCACGATCTTTCGTGCCGAGGTGCCGCTGCCGGTGGCACGGGCCGTGGTGGACCGAAAGGTCGCGACGGCGGGGGCCGCGCCGGTTCTGCCCGGGGGCCTGCGTGTCCTGCTGGCCGAAGACATCCCGACCAATCAGCTGATCGCCAAGAAGACGCTCGAGCAGTTGGGCTGCACCGTCGACATCGCCGCCGACGGCGGCGAGGCCGTGGCGGCGGTGGAGGCGCGACCGTACGACGTGGTGTTGATGGACGTCTCCATGCCGGATATGGACGGGCTGGCGGCGACGCGGGCGATCCGCGAGGCCTTGCAGCCCGGTCCGCCGATCCTGGCGTTCACCGCCTATGCGATGACCGAGGACCAGGAGCGGTTCCTTCAGGCCGGCATGGACGGCGTGGTGGCGAAGCCGATCTCGGCCGCGGAGCTGACGCGCGGCATTGCCGCGGTCATCCAGGGCCGGCCGCAGACGGTATCGGCATCGGGCGCCGCCGATCCGGCCCTGGCCGATGACGTTCTGGTCGACCTGGGCGTCCTGCGCCTACTGGACGACAGCCTGGACGAAGCGACGTTTGCCGAGCTGTGCCAGCGTTTCCAGCGCGATGTCGACCGCTGCGTCGGCGAGATCCGCGCCGGGGCGGTGGATGGCGACCCGGACGGCGTGGTCGAACGTGCGTCACACACGCTGACCAGTATCGCCGCGACCATGGGCGCCGACGCCCTGTCCCGGTCGGCGCGGCAGATCAATACCGCGTGCCGGGATACCGGCGACTTGCCGTCGGCGGACACCGTCGCGGCCCTGGACCGTCTGGCGGCGCAGACGCTGGTCTGCGTCCGCGACTGCACGACCTGTGGCCACGCAGCCCATTGCGAGTCGGCGCCGGCGCCGGCGGAAGCGTGAGAGAGTCGTGGCGTCCCCGCAGCCAAACGCCCCGTTGCCCGACGTTCTTCTGGTCGAGGACACGCCGTCGCTGTCGCTGATCTATCGCGGCTTCCTGGACGGCGAAGGCATTGCCAGCGACCTGGTGGAGACCGGCCGGGCGGCGCTGGCCCGGCTGGCCGAACGCCGGTACCGCGTCATCCTCCTGGACCTCATGCTGCCGGATATCGAGGGCTTCGACATCCTGCGCCATGTCCGGGACGCCGGGTTGGACACCACGGTCGTGGTGATCACCGCCCACGGGTCGCTGAACGTGGCGGTCCAGGCGATGCAACTCGGCGCGTCCGACTTCCTGGTCAAGCCGTTCGCCCGCGAGCGGCTGTCGACCACCGTGCGCAACGCGTTGGAACGCACGGCCCTGCGGGAAAGCCTGGACACGCTGCGCCAGGAATACGGGCGCGAGCGGTTCCACGGCTTCATCGGCAGTTCGCTGCCCATGCAGGCGGTCTATCGGGCGATCGACAGCGTGTCGCGGTCGCGCGCCTCGGTGTTCATCACCGGTGAAAGCGGCACCGGCAAGGAGGTTTGCGCCGAGGCGATCCATCGGGCCGGGTCGCGCAGCAGCGGCCCGTTCGTGCCGCTGAACTGCGGCGCCATCCCCAAGGACCTGGTGGAGAGCGAGTTGTTCGGCCACATCAAGGGGGCGTTTTCCGGCGCCATGGCCAATCGCGACGGCGCCGCCCAGGTGGCCGACGGCGGCACCCTGTTCCTGGACGAGATCTGCGAGATGGAGCTGGCGCTGCAGGTCAAGCTGCTGCGGTTCCTGCAGACCGGCCGGATCCAGAAGGTAGGCAGTTCCGAACTGATCCCAGTGGACGTCCGGGTTCTGGCGGCGACCAACCGTGACCCCCTGGCCGAGGTGGAAGCCGGGCGGTTCCGCGAGGACCTGTACTACCGCCTGCACGTGATCCCGGTCACCCTGCCGCCCCTGCGGGAGCGCAGCGGCGACGTGCTGGAGATCGCCCAGGCCCTGCTGCTGCAGATGGCCGAGGAGGAGGGCCGGTCGTTCCGCGGCTTCTCCGCCGATGCCCAGGACGCCCTGTTGCGCCACCGGTGGCCGGGCAACGTCCGCGAGCTGCAGAATGTGGTGCGCAATGCCGTCGTCCTGAACGACGGCGATCAGGTGACCCTCGACATGCTGCCCGACCTGTCGCGCATGGCTGCGGCACCGCGGGTCGGCGGATCGCCGGCCCAGGAGGCGGGCGCCGGCGCACCGGCCGCAACAGGCGATCTGGCCAACGCCGCCATCCGCCTGAACCGGCCGCTGGCCGTCATCGAACGCGACGCCATCGAGACCACGATCGGCTTATGCGGCGGCAGCATTCCAAAGGCCGCCAAGGTCCTGAACATCAGCCCGTCGACCATCTACCGAAAAAAGGAGACCTGGGGTGCCGCCTGACCGGACCGGAGCCTGCCCGGCGGTCTGGAACCGAACACCGGTGTCCGGCTTGCCGTAAGCCGGCCGGCAACGCGGAACCTAACAGTTTCAGTAGGATGGAAGGCCTGGCGTCCCTTGACGAAGAAAGTTCGAACCAAATCTTCGAGACGCTCTCCGATTGGAACAAGATACTGGAACATAGTTGCCCAAGAGTCCAGGGTCCTGTTCCGTAAGTAGCTGATTTCGGAACGCGTGGTTCTTGAGCGGCATTTTGATTGTTCCGCCCACTCCGCATAGCCAACCCTTCAATACTCATCAATTCAACGATGCGCTTCCTTTGGTTCTTCGGAACCAGAGGCGATGCGCCATGACATTTCATGAACGCTTGCCATGTCCGAACCACACACGAAGGCCCCTGCGCCGTTCTCGCTGCGATTGACGGCCGAGGAGCGCCGCGAACTCGATGAGCGCGCCGGCCGCCAGCCTCTTGGTGCCCACATCCGCGAGCGGCTGTTCGCTGCAAAGCATGATGGCAACAGCAGCGATCACCGCAGGGCACGCGGCCAGGTCTCCATCAAGGACCACCAGATGCTGGCGCAGGTCCTGGCCTTGCTCGGCCAGTCCCGGCTTGCCAGCAACCTCAATCAGCTTGCGCGCGCCGCCAATGCCGGAGCGTTGCCGGTGACGCCTGAAACCGAAGCCGCTCTCCGGTCAGCCGCCGAGGACGTCGGGACAATCAAGTCCCTGCTCATGCGGTCGTTGGGCATCCGGGAACGCTGACCCGTGATCCTCAAAGGCTCCCAGCGCGGCGGGGCGAAGCAGCTTGGACTCCATCTGATGCGCACCGATGACAACGAGCATGTCGAGGTGCACGACGTGCGGGGCTTTGTCTCGGAGGAGGTTATCGGCGCACTCAAAGAGGCCTATGCCGTCAGCCGGGGCACCCAGTGCCGCCAGTTCCTGTTTTCCCTCAGCCTCAACCCACCCCAGACCGAAGCCGTCCCGGTCGCCGCTTTCGAGGATACGCTGGAGCGGATCGAGAAGAAGCTCGGTCTCGAAGGCCAGCCGCGCATCGTCGTCTTCCATGAGAAGGAGGGACGGCGGCACGCCCATGCGGTTTGGAGCCGCATCGATGCCGGCACCATGACCGCGCGCAACCTCCCTTACTTCAAGAGCAAGCTGCGCGATATCTCGCGGGAACTATTTCTTGAACACGACTGGAAGATGCCACAAGGGCTGGTTAACAGCGCTGAGCGCGATCCGTGCAACTTCACGCTTGCCGAGTGGCAGCAGGCCCAGCGGATGGGCCGGAACGCCCGCGACCTGAAGACGATGATCCAGGACTGCTGGGCCGTCTCCGATACGAAAGCCGCGTTTGTCCATGCGCTCAGCGAGCGCGGTCTCATCCTGGCTAGGGGCGACCGGCGCGGCCATGTTGCCGTCACCCATGAGGGCGAAGTCCTCTCTATCGCCCGATACGCGGACAGAAAGGCCAGAGAGGTGCGGGCCAAGCTCGGCGCGCCCGACGATCTGCCAATTGTCAGTGAAGCCAGGGAACTGATAGCCCAGAACATGACAGCTGCCTTCAAACGCCACGGGCGTGAAGCCCTTTTCTTGAAGGCGCGGGCACTCGCACCACTGGAGCGCCGCAGGATTGAGATGACCCGGCGCCATCGGGCGGAGCGCACGAAACTCGATGAGGGCCAAAAACGGCGCTGGATTGAGGAGATGCGGGCGCGTTCCTTGCGGCTGAATGGCGGTCTGAAGGGTCTCTGGCAACGCTTGACCGGACGCTATGGCCGCATCAGGCGACAAAACGAACGCGAAGCCTATGCAGCCCTTCAGCGAGACCGCGACCAGCGTCAGGCCGTTGTCGGGGTTCAGCACGTCGAACGACGGGAGTTGCAGAAACTCATCGCCGCCGCCCGCGGTCGCCATGCGGGGCTGTTGCGGGACATCCGTCGCGATCGGGACAGAATCCGTGCCCAACTCCAGGCGGCTGACGGCACGGCATCACCTGTCCGGCGGCGTGGCCGCAGGTCCGGTAGCAGTATTGGCGTGGAGCCGGAGCCGGAGCCGTGACCGCCGGATGTGGCCGGTCTGGCTGCGAACGGGCCCAGCCGAGATCAAGCCGCGGACGCGCGCAACGATAGGCGCCTCAAAAGCGGAAGGAAGCTTCAAGGCAGGATCGCTTCAGATCCGGGTCATATGATGCCCTGGATCTGGGGTTTGGGGCTGCTCTCCCGGTTCAACATCGATCTCGCCCCAGGCCTAACCGGCACGCATCCAGTCCATGATCGGGTGGAAGGTGTTGCCTTGGCCGGATGCCGCGGGCAGGCCGTTACGGTCCAGGTAATCGGAGGGCGACATGCCGAAGCGCTCCCGGAACAGTCGATGGAAGTTGCCCGCGTGATGAAAGCCCCAGCGCTCCGCAACCTGCCGGACCGCCCCCCGGCTGGCCGGCGTTGCCATCAGGTCTGCAAAGCACCGGTCCAGCCGCCGGTCGGTGATGAACCGGAGCACGCCGCCGTCCTCCCGGAACTCTCGGTAAAGCGACGTCCGGGATAACCCGAGTTGACGACAGATATGGTCGGGGGAAAGCCGCGGGTCCTCAAGGTTCCGGGTGATAAAGGTCCGCAGCAACGGACGCCGGTCCAGGTCCTGTCGCTCGGTCGACGGGGTGTCCGACCCTTTCACCATCAGCATCCACACCAGCGTCAGGAAGGTGTCGGCCAGCTCGGCCACGTCGGCCTGGTTCCGCGCCAGAGCGGCGCGGAAACTGCCGTGCGCCAGGTCGACCATACGCCCCTGCGGCGAGGCGAGAGACACGGACAGATAGGCCGGATCGCGCACCGGATCGTATCCGACCAGGTCATGGGGAATGCAGACGCCGGCCGTGACCACGTCATTGCTCAGCTTTCGGCAGCGCCTGGACATGTCGACAAGATGGATTGTGCCCTGATCGATATGGACGGGACACTCCGCGACGAGGCCGCGCGACCGACCGACGAAGTAGCGCTCGTACAGCAGGAAGTTGTGGTCGACACCCTTGATATGCGCCGGGTCGTGCTTGAACTCCTGTCCGGTGAACCGCACCTCGGTGCAGATGAGACGGTCATGCAGCCGTGCCTCCAGATCCACGGCGAACCGTTCGGGATCGCCCAATGGCGTAATGTCCCAGAAGACACGCGCGATATCACTCCACTGCTCCAGTGTGTATTTCATTTTCTTTTTCTTTTCCCGTCTACCGCATTGGCTGCATCAGGCTGTAGTTTTTTCCAGTAAAAACTTAATTGATCAAGGCTTTGGCTATTTTATTTGTTTCTTTGGCAAAGTCGTTCCGGCTAAGGTAGGGCAGATCGCCATCTCCGAATACTAGGTCTGGGACGTGGCAAGCATGAACTATGTACAGTATGCGCATGACTGTACTCGAGAATCATCGCATCATCCTCAAGTAAGTGTGGCCGCATCGGGCGTGGGATTTTGTAAAGATGACACCCTGTTTCGACCGCTTCAAGTGGCGCGGATCAAGTGCAATCAGGTGTTCGATTGCCAAGTCGAGATTTCCTGGCGGATTCCAAGTAGAAACGGTTTGTTAAAATGTACGATGCAGGTAGAAGTAATCTCTCCGCAAGTATATTAGCGAGCAATGATCTGCCGGCCATGCGTCCTATCGTCAGGAGGCTTCAGAATGCCGGATCACTTCATCGGGACCGTCCTGTCATCCGGGGCCGGATCTGACGGAAGGACACAGTCTTGACGGACATATCGCGCGCGTTCCACTTCATCTCCGGGTTGCCGCGGTCCGGGTCGACGCTGACATCGGCGATCCTGCGGCAAAACCCGCGCTTTCATGCCGGCATTTCCAGCCCGATCGCCGGCCTGTTCGACGGCATGATCGCCCAGGTCTCCGCCGGCACCGAAGCGTCCACCATGGTCAGCCAGGACCAGCGCGCCCGGCTGCTGCGCGGCCTGTTCGACAGCTATTACGCCGACCACGAGCAACCGGTGATCTTCGACACCAACCGGGCCTGGACGGCGCAGCTCCCGGCATTGGCGCAGGTGTTCCCCGAGTCCAAGGTGATCTGCCTGGTGCGCGACGTGTCCTGGATCATGGACTCGCTGGAGCGCCAGTTCCGCCAGAACGCCTTCGAGCATACCCGGCTGTTCAACAGCCCGGCCGAGCGGTCTACGGTCTACACCCGGGTGGAGGCGCTGGCCCACGGCACGCGCCTGGTCGGCTATCCATGGCACGCGCTACGCGAGGCCTGCTATTCGGAATTCGCCGAACGCATCATCATCGTCGAATACGACCTGATCACCCAGCGACCGGCCGACGTCTTCAAGCTGATCTACGAGTTTCTGGGCGAAGAGCCCTACGAACACGATTTCTCCGCCGTGTCGTATGACGCGCCGCAGTTCGATGCCGGGCTGGGCCTGGCGGGCCTTCACCGGGTGCATCCCGAGGTCAAGCAACGGCCACGCGAGACGATCCTGCCGCCGGACCTTTTCGAGCGCTACGCCAACCTGTCGTTCTGGCGCAACCTGCCCCGGTCGCACGCCTTTCGCATCGTCGCCCAACAGGCGTCCGAGACGCCCCCGAAGGAGGCCATGCCGGACGACGAACCGAAGCTCGACGCGAAGGAGCTTGGCGACGATCCGGGCCCTAAAAGCAAAAAGAAACGGTAGAGCCGATCCGGTTCGACAGAGCTCTTGCCCCAGCCCAAGGCATCCTGTGTCCCGAGGGACGCAGGTTGAGCTAGGCGGCGCGCATCCATTCCATGATGGGGTGGAACGCGCCCCCTTGGTTGGGCGCCGCAGGTACATCGTTGTGGTCCAGGCAGTCGGACGGCGACATCCCGAACCGTTCCCGGAACCGTCGATGGAAGTTGCCGGGATGATGGAATCCCCATCGTCCCGCAATCTGCCCAACCGCCCCGCGACTGGCCGGCGTCGCCATAAGGTCGGCAAAACATCGGTCGAGCCGGCGATCCGCGATGAACCGCATCACACCGCCGTCGTCACGGAACTCGCGGTAAAGGGCACTGCGAGACAAGCCAACGTCACGGCAAATCTGTTCGGCGGAGAGCTCGGTATCGTGCAGATTTCGGGCAATGTAGGTCCGCAGCAGCGGCAGTCTGTCCATGCCCTGTTGCCCGCCCGGCGGCGTGTCTGGGGTCTTGAGCATCAGCTTTCGGACCAGCGTCAGGAAGGTGTCGGCCAGCGCCGCTGTCTTGCGTGTCATGGCCCCGCGCAGGGTGTTGTGCGCCAGATCCAGCATTCGTCCCTGTGGCGAGGTGATCGGGACGGTCCGGTAGTGCGGATCACGCGAGGGGTCGTAGCCGATCATGTCATGGGGAATGCAGACGCCGGCCGTAATGACGTCACTGGTGATCGACCGGTAGCGCCGGGACATATCGATGAGGTGAATGGACCCCCGGTCGATATGGGTGGGCACATTCGCCACCACCCCGCGCCCATGGCCCGAGAAATACCGCTCGTACAACAGGAAGTTGTGATCGACGCCCTTGATGCGGGCCGGGTCGTGGGTGAATTCCTGCCCGGTGAACCGCACCTCCGTGCAGATGAGACGGTTATGCCGCCGTGCGTCCATCTCCACGGCGAACCGGTCGGGATCGCCCAACGGCGTGATTTCATAGAAGACACGCGAGACATCACGCCATTGATCTACTGTGTACTTCATTGTCTTCTTTTATGCCTCTCTATTGCATAGAGTGCATCATATTGTGGTGTTTACCAATAAAAACTTGACGACCAGGGGTTTTTTCTCCTTCAGTGTCGCATTAACTAAAATATTTTGGCAAGAATGTGGCAAGACGCCAAGCTCGAATACTGACTTTGGAACGCAGCAAGCACGAACTTTGTACTGTGTGCGCATGACTGTACTCCGGGCTTGTCTCACAATCTCTACGCAAGATATGGCGGCATCGGGATCCTGACCTCGCAAAGATGGCATCCTGCTTCGGCCGCTTCAAGCAGTACGGACCGAATGAAAGCAGGTGCTCGATTGCCAGGGCGAAACTCCATCGTGGGTTCCCGGCTGAAACAGGCGGTTGGATCGAAAGGCTCGGTTGGCCTGTTCCGTGCGACCGCAAGTAATTCTCTCCGGAGTATATCAGCAAACGGTGATCTGTCAGCCGTGCGTGCCAGCGCCAGGAGACGTCAAAATGCCGGATAGCCTCATCGGGACCGCCCTCTCGACGGGATCGGATGCCAACGGCCAGACCGACATGGGTTCGCCGCGTCGGGGCGGCCGGTTCCGCACCCGGACGCTGACCTCGCCCCTGGCCCTGGCGCTGGAGCCGCGGTTCATGTTCGACGCCGCCGGGGTGGCCACCGGCGGTGAGGCGGCAGTGGATGCCGCGGCCCAGGAGGCCGCCGATCACCAGACCGACAATCCCCAGCCCGATCCCGTCAGCGACCCCCTGGCCGACGCGCTCAGCGTCACCGCCCCGCCGGCCGAACGCAAGGAGGTGGTGTTCGTCGACCCCAACATCCAGAACGTCGACGCCCTGCTGGCCGGCGTGCACCCCGCGGCTCAGGTGGTGGTGTTAACCCCCGACGGCGACGGGCTGCAGCAGATCGCCGACTACATGGCCGACCAGACCGATATCGACGCGGTGCACATCCTCAGCCACGGCCAGGAGGGCAGCGTCCGCCTCGGCGGCATGACCCTGGACCTGACGGCCGTCGGGTCGCGCAGCACCGACCTGGCCGCCATCGGCGATGCCCTGACCGCCGACGGCGACATCCTGCTTTACGGCTGCGACGCCGCCGGCGGTGCGGCCGGGCAGGCCTTCGTCGACGCCCTGGCCCAGGCCACCGGTGCCGATGTCGCCGCCTCCAACGACGACACCGGGCATGCCGATGTCGGCGGCGACTGGGACCTGGAGGTGACCAGCGGCGCCATCGAGGCGGCGGTGGCAATCGACGCCGACGCCCGGGCCGCCTTCCAGGACCGGCTGGCCACCTTCGTCGTCACCACCGCGGACGACGAGCTGGACGATCTCGACGGTTCGGGCGAGATCTCGATCGACAACTTCGGCGGGGCCGGCGACCTGAGTTTGCGCGAGGCGCTGGCGCTGGCCAATGCGACCGTCGGCGAGGACACGATCACCTTCGCGTCCGGGACCGGCGAGGCGTTCGAGAACGGCGGCCTGATCCGCCTGACGCTGGGCGAGATCGAGATCACCGACGCCGTGGTCATCGACGGCGATCTCAACGATGACGGGATCGCGGACATCGTCATCACCGCCGATGCGGACGGCAACGACATCCTCCAGGCCGACGACGCGGCGACCGCGTTCGACGAACGCGTGCTCACCGACGTGGCCGCCACCCTTGCCGATGACCCGGCGCGCCTGAACGACGACAACAGGCGGATCTTCAACGTCAC
>JANQIU010000329.1 GCA_028281985.1 Alphaproteobacteria bacterium
TCGGCGCCGATGCCGCCGGCGTCGCCATCTTCACCGACGCCAACGATTGGATCGGCCGGCCGGTGTCGACGGGCGAGCGCATCCTGCAGATCGCCGACCCCCGGCATGTGGAGGTGCGGGTGCATCTGCCGGTCGCCGACGCCATCGTGTTGCAGGACGAGGCCGAGGTGGACCTGTTCCTGGACGTCGATCCCCTGAACGCCGTATCCGCACAGGTACGCAGCGCCAATTACGAGGCGGAACTGACGCCCGACAACGTCCTGGCGTTCCGGTTGAGCGCGGATCTGGCGGACGGCGTCGACCCGCTGCGGATCGGGTTGCAGGGGACCGCCAAGATCTACGGCGAGACCGTGCCCCTGGTATTCTACCTCTTCCGCCGGCCGATTGCCGCCGTGCGGCAGACCATCGGCTTCTAGGGCGCGCGCCGATGGCGCTGGCAATAGACCATCCGGGCGGCGCGGCCGACCTTCCGGCACAAAGCGCCGCCGCAGGGCCGGGCGGGAACCAGAACCCGGAACTGGCGCCGCTGCCGGAGCTGCGCGACGACCTGCAGCTCTTCCCCGGCCCGCCGACCTATGACGGGGCGTCGACCTGGACGGTCTATGATCCGGTCCGCGGGCGGTACTTCCGGCTGGGCCGCGAGGCGTTCGAAATGCTGGCCCGCTGGCAGGCGGGGTCGGCGGCGGCGGTGGCGGCCGCGGTGATCAGGGACACCACCGTCGAGGTCGCCCCGGCCGATGTGCTGGACATGGTGCGTTTCCTGCGCGCCAACTGCCTGGTTCGGGTGGACAACGCCCAGGGTATCGAAGGTCTGGTCCACCAGGTGAACGCCAGCAAGCGGGCCTGGTACAAGTGGATCGTCCACAACTACCTGTTCGTCCGCATTCCGCTGGTCCGGCCCGACCGGATGCTGACCCGGACCATGCCCTTGTTGCGGCCGCTGTTCTCGCGTCCGTTCATGACGATCCTGATGCTGCTGGGCGCGCTGGGGGTCTACCTGGCCTTGCGGCAGTGGGATGCGTTTCTCAACACCTTCCTCTATTTCTTCAGCCCCACCGGGGCCGTGTTCTTCGGCTTCGCCCTGGTCTTCACCAAGATCCTGCACGAGTTGGGGCACGGCTATCAGGCCAAGCGCTTCGGTTGCCGCGTGCCGTCGATGGGTGTTGCCTTTCTGGTGATGTTTCCGGTGCTGTTCACCGACACCACCGAAAGCTGGCGGCTGAACTCCCGGCGCCAGCGGCTGATGATCGGCGCCGGGGGCATTCTCGTCGAACTCAGCCTGGCGATGCTCGCCACCCTGCTGTGGAGCTTCCTGCCCGACGGGCCGGCCCGAAGTGCCGCATTCCTGGTCGCGACCGTGACATGGATCACCACGCTCGCGGTCAACCTGAACCCGTTCATGCGGTTCGACGGGTACTATCTGCTGACCGATTTCCTAGGCATGCAGAACCTGCAGCAGCGGGCCTTCGCCCTGGGCCGCTGGCAGCTTCGCGAATGGCTGTTCGGCCTGAAGGAGCCGGAGCCGGAAGTGTTCCAGCCGGGCATGCGGCGCATCCTGACGCTGTATGCCTTCGGAACCTGGATCTACCGTTTCTTCCTGTTCCTGGGCATCGCGCTCTTGGTGTACCACTTCTTCTTCAAGGTCCTGGGCATCACCCTGATGGTGATCGAGCTGATCTGGTTCATCGGCATGCCGATCTGGAACGAGATCAAGCAGTGGTGGCAGCGGCGGGGGACCATGCGCCTGAACCTGAACACGGCAATCACCCTGACGGTGCTGGGCGGTTTCATCTGGCTGATGGCCACGCCCTGGCATGCCCAGATCGGCATGCCCGGCATCCTGCGGGCGGAGGCCTATGGCAGCGTCTTCGCGCCCGTACCGGCGCGCATCGTTGCCATCGATGTCGAGCGGGGGGAAACCGTCGGGGCCGACCAGGTCATGCTGCGGCTTGAGGCGCCCGAGCTTGACCATCAGATCGCCCAGGCCGAACGCGAGATGGCGGTTCTGCAATTGCAGATCCTGCGCCAGACCGCATCCGGCGAGGGGCTGGAGGAGATCGGCGTTCTGCAGCAGCGCCTGGCCACCGCACTGACCACCCAGCAGGGCCTTTTGGCGCAGCAGGAGGCGCTGGAGCTGCGGGCCCCCGTGGGCGGTACGGTCGTGGAGCTGTCGCGCGATCTGCGGCCCGGTTTGTGGGTTCGGCCGGACCAGCCCCTGGCCCGGGTCGTGGCGCCGCAGACCGCCGATTTCGTCGCCTATGTCGACGGCGGCGACCGCGATCGGGTCGCCGTTGGTGCTGCGGCGGAGTTCATTCCCGACGATCCCTCCCGACCGCCGATCGGGGCGGTTGTGATCGGCGTCGAGGACGTGAATGCTGCGGTTCTCGACCAGCCCTATCTGGCGTCGGTCTTCGACGGGGCTATCGCGGTGCGCCAGAACGATCAGGGCGGCCTCGTGCCCGAGCACTCGGTGTATCGGGTCATCCTGCATCCGGCGACGCCGATGCCGGCCCCGGACCAGGTGGTGCGTGGGGTGGTCCAGGTGGAAGGCGAGGCGCGCAGTTTCTTCGACCGGATCTGGCGGGCGGTTGCCGCGGTGCTGATCCGGGAGAGCGGTTTCTAGCCCCTAGCGCTCGGCCGGCGTTCCCGTAATGGGACTATCGACGGACCGATCGGCTGGGGTAGGCTGATGAGCGGACCGGTCATCGTACCCCTGACGGCTGGTCGGCCAACCAGGAGAGAGGCATGACCCGGATTGGGATCTTCGTATCGGCCGCAGCCGTCGCCCTTGCCGCCGGTGTCGCCCACGCCCAATCGTTTGCCGATGTGATCGTCGGCCAATGGTCGATGGGCGAAGGCTGCGCCGGACCCAGTTTCACGTTCATGGCGGACGGTACCGCGACCAATCCGGACGGGGAGCAGGCCGAGTACTGGGTGACCGACACCAGCATCACCATCACCGATGCCGACGGGGTCATCGAAACCGCCGACGTCGTCAGCTATGACGCTGCATCGTTCGAACTGCAGATCGACACCGGCGGCCCGACCACCACTCTTTACCGCTGCCAGGAGTGAAATCGTCGGCAGCCTGGCCGACCGCCGGTTGGGTCGGGGTCGTGTGCTCGGTCGTTCGCAGAACAGGCAGAGTTTTTTGGCTCTGACCCCTTATTGGGTTATTGTCAGCGTCCTTGTCGGATGCTGACGAACCTCTGCAGGCCGAGGCAAATCTTACGAACGACCTTCAGGTCAAGCCGAGGTCTTTGATGTCCGCCCCCCAATATTTGGCAACGTAGTTAGTAAGGATGTCGAGGGCCGATTGCGTCGCTTTCTTTCCTTGCGTTCCGGATTTCACAAGAGTGACAACCCCTTCATCTTTACTAAGTTTGGCCACAGCATCCGGCAGCGTCGACTCAATGGCCTTCGTCATCAGATTGTAGTTGCCCGCACCGCCAGCCTTGAGCCCACCGGTTTTCTGCAGCGAAAGAACAGTCTCCTCAGTGCTTCCCTCGTACTTCGCTTTGACCTTCGGATTTGTGAGAAGCTTTCTGGCACCGGACATACGGGTTTGATACGCATAGACAAGAACAGGTGCTTTTGGTTTAAGGAAAACCTCGTAAAGCCCCTCCGCTTTTTTGTCTTTGGGGCGATACACGTAGTCCCAACAACATATCATATAAACAATTTCTTCCTCATACCACTTATGGCTACCATGAACAAACAGTGCCTTTCTCTGTTCCGATTGTTCGAGGTTCCACTCGGCAAAGAGTTTCAGCGTTTTCTCCATTGGTCCTTATCCTCTCCCATGTTCAACCTGGAAGTGTCACCGGCAAAAGGTTGGTTGCGTTGACCGGCGGATTGTCGATCCTCATCGGTCAGACAACGTAGGCACCAGGGGCGTTCCGGGCGCGCAGACCGATGATGCCGGCCGACGCCGCGCCGTGCTGTCAAGTAGACCGCATTATACGATCGAATATGTCAGAAAGCCGATACACTCTAGATGAGATTCTGGAGATGCGCGGCGCTTCAGTGTCGCTTTTGAGGTCGTCGTTGTCTGCCGACCGCCAGACCGCCCGATGGCGGTGCGCCTCCTCAGATCACCGATAAGAACGGTTCGGGCTAGAGCAGGGTCGTCTTGGCTGGAATCGCCTTCATGCGATACCAGCCAAGACGTGAATCCTGCTCTCATCGATCATCAGAGCGCGATTCACAGGTTAGGCGGAAACAGGCCTGTTTCCGCCTAACCTGACCGCGCTCTAGAGCAGCATCGCCTGCTCCGCCACCCGTTCGATCAGTCCCGCATCGTCGTTGCGCACGGCGTTGACCCGGGTGCTGACCGGGTAGGCGGTCATGGCATCGGCGGGGTAGGGGCGCAGCAGGGGTCGGCCGTCATTGGCCGGATCCAGCCAGCTTGCGTGGTCATCCGGGGCCAGGATGACCGGCATGCGGGCGTGGATGGGGGCGACGACGGCATTGGCGGTCGTGGTGATGATGGTGCAGCTTTCGACCGTCTCGCCGGCCGGGTCGCGCCAGTGGCTCCACAAACCGGCGAAGGCGAAGGGGCCGCCACCGGTCAGCACGAAGCGGAAGGGCTGCTTCTGCTTGCCGTCGCGGCGCCACTCGTAGAACCCGTCGGCGATGATCAGGCAGCGCCGATGGGCATAGGCGTCACGGAAGGCGGCGCTCTCGGCAACGGTTTCGGCCCGGGCATTGATCATCTTCGCCCCCATCCGGGCATCCTTGGCCCAGTGCGGGATCAGACCCCAGCGGAGGTGGACCAGCGTTCGGCTGCCCGGCGTATCGCCCGTGCGGACGGCCGGCACCGGCTGGGTCGGCGCCACGTTGAAGCGCGGCGCCAGGTTGGGGCGTTCGTCGACATTGAACACGGCCCGAATGGCGTCCAGCGGGCTGGTGATGGTGTAGCGACCGCACATGCCCGCCGGTATAGGCGATAATGCCGGTCGGTGGACAGGCGTCGGATCCGACGCCGATCGCCCTCACATGGTCGTGAGATGCGGCATGTGTTGCGCCCGTCCCGCCGGTTTTGCGATAGGAAACCCGACTGCCCCGTCCCCCTTGTTCTTCGGGGCGCCACCAT
>JANQIU010000357.1 GCA_028281985.1 Alphaproteobacteria bacterium
ACGGCGCCCCCGGCGACGACCGCCGCGCTCCCAGCGGACTAAGACGATGGCGAAGCGGAGGAGCTGGGTAGAGGTGGCCCGGCAGGCACCGGGCGGCGAGACGCTGAACCAGCGATCGGGGTGGGTCGGCCGCCTGTTTGCCGTAGTCATGGTGCTGCTGATCGGCGCCCTGATCTACTGGGCCAACCAGGCGGTGATCGAGGACGTCACCCGCGGCCAGGGCAAGGTGATCCCGTCGTCCCAGTTGCAGGTGGTGCAAAGCCCCGAGGAAGGGTTGATCGAGGCAATCCTGGTCGACGAGGGCGCCATCGTCGAGCCGGGCGAGGTGCTGATCCGCATCGACGACACCTCGGTAGCCGCCTCGCTGGGCGAGTTGCAGGCACGGGACCGCCACCTGCGTGCCGCCGTGGCGCGATTGCGCGCCGAGGCCAATCTGGACGGCGCGATCGCCTTCCCCGACGATCTGTCGCAGGCCTGGCCGGAGATCGCCGCCGCCGAACAGGCGCTGTTCGACACACGCCGCGATGTCCTGGACAGCCAGGTGACGATCCTGGAACGGCAGAAAGCCCAGCGGACCCTGGAGCTGGACCTGCTGGAGGCCCAGGAAGAATACACCATCGGCGCGCTGGGGCTGGCCCGGGAGGAGCTGGGTATCCTCTACAGCACCGCCACCGTGCCGCGGCTCGAGCGGTTGCAGTCCGAACGCGAGGTCACCCAGCTGGAAGGTGATCTGGAGACCACGCGCGGATCGATCCTGCGCAACACCACGGCCATCGCCGAAGCCGACGACCGGATCGCCGATGTGCGTTTGACCTTTCGTGCCGAAGCCCGCGCGGAGCTGAACCGTATCCAAGCGGAGCTTGATGTCATCCAGGAGAGCCTGCGCGGGGCGGAGGACCGCGTCACCCGAACCGAAGTTCGATCGCCCGTTCAAGGCATTGTTAACACCCTTCATGTCACAACTCTGGGGGGCGTCGTGCAGTCCGGCGACCCATTGGTCGAGATCGTGCCCATCGAGGACACCTTGCTTGTGGAAGCCGAGATCACCCCAGCAGATGTGGCGTTCATTCGACCGGGGCAGGATGCCACGGTAAAAATAACCGCCTATGACTTCTCGATATTTGGCGGACTTGAAGGCGAAATCGAACGCATCAGCGCTGATACTTTTACGAACGAGGAAACTGGCGACGACTTCTATAGAGTCGTCGTGCGCACTCGGCGCAACCACTTGGGCACCATCTCTGAACCGCTCCCGATCATTCCAGGCATGGTGGCCCAAGTCGATGTGCTGACCGGAGAGCGCACCGTCCTGGACCGCATGCTTCGGCCGCTGGTTCAGGCACGTGACGAAGCTTTGCGAGAACGCTGACCCTGAGACCCCTCGCCGCCCGGCCCGGGCGGCCTGTCGATCCACTCTCGGGATCCTGACGCTCCTGACGGTTCTGGCGACCGCCTGGCCTGGTGACGCCGGCGCGCAAAACCGGCTGGGACTGTTCGGGTCACTGGAGTTCCGCACCGGCAGCATCGAGGCGATCCCGCAATGGACCGCGGTGCTCAGCCGGATCGAAGGGCAACGTTCCGCCTACGCCGCCTGCGACCAGGGCGATTGCCGGCAGGCGGGGATCCGCCAGTGGCGGCAACAGGTCGGCGATCTGGCATCGGCGGACCCGCTGCGGCAACTTGAAGCCATCAACCGCTACGCCAATCAGGCCGTGCCCTATCTCGAAGATAGCCAGAATTACGGCCGATCGGACTATTGGGCCACGCCACTGGAGTTCCTGGACCGGTCGGGCGACTGCGAGGACTACGCCATCCTGAAATTCGTCAGTCTGCTGGAGTTGGGCTTCAGCAACGATCAGATGCGTATTGTGGTCGTGGAGGATGTGCTGCGACGCCTGCCGCATGCCGTGCTATCGGTGGAGATCGACGGGGAAGTCTATATCCTGGACAGCCTGTTCGACGTGGTGCTGCCACATGCAAGGGTCACGCAGTATGCGCCGCAATACTCGGTCAACATGACCACGCGATGGGCGCATGTCGTGACCCCCGAACTGACGGCACAGTTCCGCGCGCAGGGAGGCTACTAGGCTGACGACGATGACGGGGGCAACCATGACGGGGGCAACCACGACCGGGGCAACCATCTCTCAGGCGCCGCCGGACCTCACCGACCTGGTGGACCCGGCCAGCCTGCCGCGGCAGCACCCGGCCCGATCCAGGCCCTTCCTGTGGATGGCGGCGGGCCTTGGGATCATCGTCGCGATTGTCGTCGCTGTCGGCCAATGGGTTCTGGCGGACCAGGAGGTCGCGCTGACCGAGTCCGTCGCCGAGCGACAGGAACTGTTGGCCCGCAGCCGTGTGGAGGTGGTTCAGGCCTGGATGGACGGGACGCTGCGGTTGGCCGATCAGATGGTGGCTGCCGATACGTTCCGGCTGTTCGCCAAGGACAGCGACCCGGACACCGACACTGACCCCTCGATCCGCGAGCAGGTGGCGGCGCAGACGTCCTACATGCTGGACTGGGTGTTGGGGCCGTTCGTCCAGAACAACGGGCTCGAAGCCGCCTATCTGGTGACGCCTGCCGGCCGAACCACGCTGGCGACCCGGCAGGCGCCCGTTCTCGGGTCTGGCCAGCTTGCGTTCGCGGCCACCGCCGCCCAGTCGGCCACGCCCCGGTTCGCGCCGGCGCGGACGGGCCACGCCGGTCTGGTTGTCGACGTGTTCGTGCCGGTGCGCGACCTGGACCCGCTGCAGCCGGACGATACCCCACCGGTCGTCGGCGTGTTCGTGATGACCGTCCCAATCGACGATGCGGTTGCCGGCTTTACCGCCGCACGACCGCTGATCAGCCAGCCCGGCGAACGCACCCATCTGCTGCAGGTAACGGAAACCGGCTTTGCTGCCTTCACGCCGCAAGCGGGTGTGCTGGAGATCCGACCGATCGGCCCGCCCGGTTTGCCGGCCACCGCAGTTTCGGACGGCGTCCGCTTCGACGCGCGACCGTCGGTGTTCGGCCCCATGGAAGTCCTGTCGATCGGCGTGCCGGTCCCCGGGCTGCCCTGGGTGGTCCTGCAGGAGGTGTCGGCCGAAGCCGCCATGGCGCCGCTGAACCAGACCCGAAACGTCGTGCTGGTCCTGTCGTTGCTGGTGACCCTGGTGGTGGGCGCTACCCTGCTGGCCGTCTGGTTCAACCAGTCGAATGCCTACAACGCCGCTCTGGCCCGTCAGTTCCGGGAACTGGCCGCGCGCATCGACGCGCAACGGCGGCTGCTCGACGGGATCAACGGGGCGATCCACGAGATGATCGGTCTGAAACGCCCCGACGGCACCTATGCCTATGTCAATCCGGCCTTTGCCGACGCGGTCGGGCGACCGCCGAGCCAATTGTTGGGGCAAACGGACGAGGCCATCTTTGGCCATGGCAGTGCGGCCAGGCTCGCCCAATCCGACAGCCGGGCGATGGAGCGCGGCGTGGCCATCGCCGCCGCCGAGCAGATGTATCTCGGCGGCCATCAGCGGTT
>JANQIU010000004.1 GCA_028281985.1 Alphaproteobacteria bacterium
ACGGCGCCATGGCGGACCATGACGGCCTTGGGCACGCCCAGAAGGTCGGTCTTCGACTGGTTGCTGTAGGTAACGAAACTTCGGTCGACAACCGCCGACGCTCCCGGAACCTGCGTCAATGCGGCGGCGATCAACCCTCCGGTGCAGCTCTCGGCCAGAACCAGCGTGTCGCCCCGCTGCTGCAGGAAACGGACAGCCGCTTCGCTCAGATCGGCCAGCGGTCCGGAAAACACGATTGCACTCCCGTGAACAGCGTTACCGCCCAGACCCCCAATCCGGCCCCGGCGCCGGCAAGCATATCGTCGGCCATCACACCCAGGCCGCCATGCACTTCACGATCGACCCAGGAGATCGGCCACGGTTTCAGGATGTCCAGCAGGCGGAACAAGACAAAGGCGATGACGTAGAGCCGCAGGTCCACGGCCACCGGCAGGATCGCCAGCCATTGGCCGGCCACCTCGTCGATGACGATGATGCTGGAATCCCGGCTGCCCGATCGCCGGCCGAACCAACCGCTGGCCCAGACGCCGACCGCAAACACCACAAGGATGCCGAACGCCAACGCCCAGGGGCCGGCAAGCCAGACCAGCCCGGCAGCGCAGGGCAGGGCAGCCAGCGACCCCCATGTTCCAGGCGCCGGCCGCAGCCGGCCGGCACCGAACCAGGTCGCCAGCACCGTCGCGGGGTGGCCGGCCGGCAGGCGGCCGGGCAGCGGCGCGATCAGCCCCATGTCAGGGCAGGTAGAGCGTGGCGGCCGCTTGCGCCGCGATGCCTTCGCCGCGGCCGGTGAAGCCAAGCCGCTCGGTCGTCGTCGCCTTGACGCTCACGGCCCCAGGATCGGTGCCGAGCAATTCGGCCATGCGCTGCCGCATTGCCGGACGGTGCGGCCCGATCTTCGGGCGTTCGCAGATCAGCGTCACGTCGACATGGCCGATCTGCCCGCCCCGCGCCGTCACCAGTTCGACCGCATGGCGCAGGAACATGGCGCTGTCGGCGCCTTTCCACTGCGGATCGGTGGGCGGGAAATGACTGCCGATATCACCGTCGGCCAGGGCGCCGAGGATAGCGTCGGTCACCGCATGCAGCCCGACATCGGCATCGGAATGCCCCGCCAGTCTGGCCGTGTGGGGCAACGTGACCCCGCAGAGAATGACGGCATCGCCGGGCGCGAACCGATGGACATCGTATCCGGTGCCGACCCGGACTCTCCAGGCCGGGTCAGAGGATCGGCCCGCCGCCTCCGGCAGGTCTTCGGTGGTCGTCACCTTCACGTTGCTCCGGCTGCCCGGCACCAGGCGGACACGGATCCCGGCCCGCTCGGCGACGGCGGCATCATCGGTCAGCGCCAAGCCGGCCGCCTGGCGATGGGCCTCAAGGATCGGCGCGAAGCGGAAGCCCTGCGGTGTCTGGGCGCGCCACAGACCGGCGCGATCGACGGTCTCGCCGATGCAGCCGTCGGTCTCCCGCTTCAGCGTGTCCGTCACCGGAATGGCGGCGATCGCGGCCGGGTCGGTATCGAGGGCGGTGACGACACGGTCGATGGTGTCCATATCCACGAATGGGCGCGCGGCATCGTGGATCAGCACCCGGTTCGGCGGATCGCCGGTCAGCGCTTCCAGGCCGCGGCACACCGACTCCTGCCGGGAGGCGCCGCCCGTGACGGGCGGCAGGAGGGGCAGGTCGCCCAGCGCCTGATCGTAGTGGGACCGGTGCTGGCCGTTGATCACGACCAGCACGCCATCCACCTTGGGGTGGGAGAGCAGCGTCCGGACCGTCCGCCGGGCCATGGGTTCACCGTTGACGGGCCGATACTGTTTTGGCACTGCACCACCGAACCGCTCGCCGGTGCCGGCTGCCACCACCAAGGCAATGCAATCGACCATGAACCCGTCCTGTCACCGAAGCGGCGCGACCCTAGCCGTTCGCCGGAAGCCCGCCAAGCCGGTGTCGGGTGACAAGGATCGGCCGGCAGTCCGCCCCTGAGGTTCGGCCGGCGGCAAGCGGGCAAGAGCGGCTTGCAAAAACCGGTTCTCCTGCTAGTTTGCCCAAGATTTTGGCACAGTTGGGGCCTGCCTAATCAATGGGCATTCGTGTAGGGCCAGTTCATCTCCGGGATGTAGTCTTGCTCGCGCCGATGAGCGGCGTGACCGATCTGCCGTTCCGTCGGACGGCCCGATCCCTCGGGGCAGAACTGCTGATTTCCGAGATGATCGCCAGCCGCGAGCAGGTGCACGCAGCGCGCACCCAGCGTCACGACCGGCGGGGCGACCTGGACGCCGGCTTGTCGGCCGTGCAGATCGCCGGACACGATCCGGACACCATGGCCGAAGCCGCCAGGCTGAATGCGGATCGCGGCGCGGCGATCATCGACATCAATTTCGGCTGCCCGGCGAAGAAGGTGGTCAACAAGCTCTGCGGTTCGGCCCTGATGCAGGACGAAGTGCTGGCGGGCCGCATCATCGAGGCAGTGGTGGGCGCCGTCGATGTGCCGGTGACGGTAAAGATGCGGACCGGCTGGCATGACGATCACCGGAACGCACCGAAGCTTGCCCGGATCGCCGAACAGGCGGGGGCCGCTCTGGTCACGGTCCATGGCCGTACCCGGACCCAGCTCTACACCGGCCGCGCCGACTGGCGGTTCATCCGGCGCGTCAAGGAAGCGGTGTCGGTTCCGGTGATCGCCAATGGGGACATCCTCTCCTACGACGACATCGACCGCTGCCTGGCGGAGAGCGGCGCCGACGGGGTGATGATCGGCCGCGGTGCCCAGGGGCGGCCCTGGTTCATTGCCCAGGCCGCGACGTACCTGCGGGAAGGACGCCGTCAGCCCGAACCGCCGGTCGCGGCGCGCGGCGAGGTGCTGTTGCGGCACTACGACGCCATGCTGTCGCACTATGGCGAGGCGCAGGGGGTTCGGATCGCCCGCAAGCACCTTGGCTGGTACGCGAAGGGCCTGTCCGGCGCCGCCAGGTTTCGCGAGGAGGTCTTTGCCCTGACAGACCCGGCGGCGGTACGCGACCGGATCCGGTGCGCCTTCCAACCGGGCGTCGCCGCTGCGCCCCGACGGCTGGCTGCTTGATGCAGGCGCTTCCCCGCCAGGCACAACCCGCGGCAATGGAAGGGACATCGCCGTCGCTGCTGGCCATCCTCAACGCCCTGCCGGCGCCCCTGATCGTCGTCGATCAGGACTTCTTCGTGCAGTTCGTCAACTTTGAATCCCAGCAGTTCTTCGACTCCGGCCGGTCGGCCATGGTCGGCAACCCGCTAAGCGACCTGGTCCCCGCCGACAGCCCGCTGTTCACCCTGCTGCATCAGGCCTTGCAGCAGAACAGCAGCCATTCGGATCATGCGATCTGGCTGGAGACGCCGCGGATCGGCCGCCGCCTCGTCGCCGCCACGGCGGGCCCGATGGGCGATCCGCCGACCCAGGCAGTGCTGACCCTGCACGAGGC
>JANQIU010000057.1 GCA_028281985.1 Alphaproteobacteria bacterium
GGTCGGCTTCCCGTCCCCCTTTCGGGTTTCAATGCTGAAGACTACTGCCCTTGCTCGGCATCCCGCAAACGCTCTAGTTCCGTTTCAAGCTGGATGATCCGTTCCACGAGGTCAGCCTGCTGCAACGCCGAGGCGACCGAGGCGTCGACGACGCCTTCGAAGCGCTGCGGCCACAGGCCCTCGATCCAGGGCACGAATTTCAGAACCGCCAGAAGCAGCGCGAACCCGAAGGCTGCGACAGCGAACGACCGCCAGGCGTTCCGGGGATCCTTGATCTTTTCGACCGCCTCGGCGGTCTTCTCCTCGATGGTCTTCTGCAGGGTCGCCAGAGCCGCTTCCCGTCCCCTGATCAGTTCCTGTTCCGCCTCGCGGCGGGCTTCCTGGAACTCGACCCGGTAGTCGTTCAGGCTCAGGAAACTGGACGATCCACCCACGGCCACCTCGGCCAGATCGTCGTCGTACTTCAAGGTCTCGATGGCGCCGGGTTCGGAAACGGCGGGCTTGTCGAGTTGGTGGAAGACCAGTCGCGCCACCGTCTGCGCCGGTGAGATCCGAATCGGCCGGTCGCCGAAATTGACGAACAGGCAGGCCAGCGGCCCCTCATAGCCCGGCTCAACCAGGCTCATGTTGACCAGCATCAGCCCTTTGCGCGACAGCCGATTGGTCTGCCACCAGACGGCACAGACATCCTGGGGCAGCTTCACCGTCTCCAACATGCGGACCCAGACCAGCGACCGCGGCTCGACCACATAGCCGTGCTCGACCGCCGCAGAACCCAGCAGGGCCGGCGGCGCGGTGCCGGGGATCACCAGATGGATCCGCTTCCGGCCACCGCCTGGAACCACGATATAGGGACGGAACTGGTAGGCGGCACCGACGGCCTGGCTGTCGTCGCCGCCGACGACCAGCTCGCCCCTGCCCATTTTCTCCCTGATCGAGACTTCGCTCAGCAACGCCACACCTCACCTCCCTTTCGAGCCGATGCGCTGGGATCGGGATGCTATCCCAGGACGCAAAGGCGGGGGAGATGCGGCGAGCCGGCTAGCGCGGCCAGTGCACCATCGGCAGTCCGGGCACGGGTGACCGGAAATACGGGATGCGGGTGCCGCGCAGGCTGCCGATATAGGCGGTGCGCAGGTCCGGGCCGCCGAAGGTGACGGAGGCGAACCACGGCGCGATGGTGCCGCCGCAGGCCAGCATCAGGTCGGGCGTCGCTTCGTCCCGCTCATAGGCTTCCATCAACGCCCGGCTGGGCACCGGGTTGTCGTCGTCCAGCAGGATATGCAGATCGCCTTCCGGGGTGATGGCGAACAGCCGGTCGCGGAAGATGTGGGTGCCCCAGAGATTGCCGTGGGCATCGAAGGCGATGCCGTCAATGAAGGCGCCGGTGTCCGACGGGCCGAACACCTCCCGGTCGGTCAGCGAGCCGTCGGGCTGAACCCGCAGCCGGCTGATCCGGCGGCCGCAGGTCTCGACCACGTACAGCCACTCCTCCCGGGCATCCAGGCGGATCTCGTTGGTGAAACGGAAGCCGTCGGCAACGATGCGGATGCCGGCCTCGTCCACCAGGGCGACGAAGCCGTCGCAAACCTTCGGACTGATCGCCTGCATCCAGTTCTTGATCGTCGTCGACACGGTCAACCACAGCCGGTCGCGGCTGTCGCGCAGTACGAAGTTGACCTTGCCGATCGGCTGGCCGTCGATGCTGTCGACCATCACCCTTGTGGCGCCGGTCCGCCGGTCCATCACCTCCAGGCAGTCCGTGCCGAAATTGGAGATAATAAGGTTGCCGTCCCGGGCAAGGGCCAGGCCGTTGGGCAGCGTGCCTTCGGTGAAGCGGGCGGCGTCGGAGGCGGCATCGGCGAAGGCCTGGGCGTGACGCTGGGTGATGATCTGCTGTCGGCCGTCGGGATGGATATGCACCACCCCGCCGCGGGCGTCGGCCGACCACAGCGAGCCATCCGGTTCGGCCAGAATGCACTCCGGCCGCTGCAGGTCCTCGCCGATGTAGCGGATCGCCGACCGGTCGACGGTGAAGTCCAGGATCGGGTTTGGGAGTGGTCTGTTCATAGTCTCGGTCCCGACATCACCCAAAACTCGAAATCGTCATGCCACCTCGGGCGATCTTTGGCCTCACACGTCGACCCAGCCGTCCGCCGTCTTCAGCCGGTGGGTGATCGCGTTGGGCCGTGACAGGGTCTGCTCGATGAAGCAGCCCTTCTTGGCGGCGTCGACCAAAGCGCGCAGGTCCGCCTCCGGCGCATCGCTGTCGATGTCGATATCCAGCTCGAACCCGCGCGGCTGGGTGGTGTAGGGGGCACGGCCCTCCTGCATCCATTCCCAGCGGATGCGCGCGTCCACCGTCAGGTCGCGGATCGGCACCTTCAGGCGCTTCGAGAAGGCGCGGATCTGGGTCATGAGGCAGCCGACCAGCCCGCCTACGAACAGCGCCAGCGGCGGGGGCGCCGTGGCGTCGCCGCCATGGAAGGCGCCTTCGTCCGTGGCCAGCTCGAACCTCTCTTCCCAGGGCTGAACCATGGTGACCGCGAGCTCGTTGCGCATCTTGCCGACAGCCGTCCCGCGGCAATCGAAGCGCACCTCGCGGACGGTGATGTCGCTGGTGTCGGACATGGGGCGGCTCTCCGGCAGGCTCGGTTCAGAACCCGACCCGGTCGCCGCCCTTCAGCGCCAGCATCTGCCGGGCGTCCGCGGGATCGGCTACCTCCAGGTCGAGGGATTCGATGATGGAGCGGATCTTTCGCACCTGTTCGGCATTGCTCCGGGCCAACCGGCCGGGACCGAGATACAGGCTGTCTTCCAGACCGACGCGGACATTGCCGCCCATGACCAGGGCCTGGGTCAGGATCGGCATCTGATGCCGGCCCGCAGCCAGCACCGACCAGACGAAGTTCTCCGGACCGAACAGCTTGTCGGCGGTCCTCTTCATGAACACGACGTTCTCCGGATCCGGGCCGATGCCGCCCAGGATGCCGAAGATGGTCTGGATCAGCATCGGCGGCTTGACCAGGCCGCGATCGACGAAATGGGCCAGGTTGTACAGATGCCCGACGTCGTAGCATTCGAACTCGAACCGGGTACCGCAGCCCTCGCCAAGCTGCTCCAGGACCAGGGCGATATCCTTGAAGGTATTGCGGAAGATGAAGTCGTCGGAGGCCAGCAGGAACGGCTTCTCCCACTCGAACTTCCAGTCCTCGTACTTGGCCGCCATGGGAAACAGGCCGAAGTTCATCGATCCCATGTTCAGCGACGACATCTCCGGCTGCGCCCGTTTGGCCGCGGCCAGGCGCTGGTCCAGGGTCATGCCCAGCCCGCCGCCGGTGGTGATGTTCACCACGGCATCGCAGGACTGCTTGATGCGCGGCAGGAACTGCATGAACACGTCCGGGTCGGGCGACGGCCGGCCATCCTTGGGGTCGCGGGCATGCAGGTGCAGGATCGTCGCCCCGGCTTCCGCCGCATCGATCGCCTGCTCGGCGATCTGGTCCGGCGTCCAGGGCAATCCTTCCGACATGGTCGGGGTGTGGATGCCGCCGGTGACGGCACAGGTGATGATGACCTTGCGTTTGGCTGCTGCCATGGATTGGGCCTCCGGCTTGCGCGCGGCTTCGAAACGAACGGCTAGTCGTCGAGGATGGCGACCGCCCGGGTGAACCCGGCCGAGGCGCCCTTGATCTTGAAGGGGAAGCAGGCGACCTGGAAACCGGCGCCGGGGAGCTGGTCCAGATTGGCCAGCTTCTCCAGGTGGCAGTAGCCGATCTCCATGCTGGCGCGGTGGCCCTCCCAGATCAGGCCGGGGTCACGGGTCTGGTCGTACTTCTTCTTGGTGTGGACGAAGGGGGCATCCCAGCTCCAGGCATCCGTGCCGGCCACACGCACCCCGCGCTCGAGAAGGTACAGCGTCGCTTCGCGGCCCATGCCGCAGCCCTTGCCGACATAATCGTTCTGCCCATAGGCCGCCCCGGCGGCGGTGTTGACGACGACGATGTCCAGGGGCTTCAGCGTATGGCCGATGCGGGCCAGCTCCGCCGCCACGTCGTCCGCCGTGGCCACATAACCGTCGTCGAACCCGCGGAAGTCCAGCTTCACGCCCGGATTGAAACACCACTCCAGCGGCACCTCGTCGATGGTCCAGGACCGCTGCCCCCGGTTCATCGTCGAATGGAAGTGATAAGGCGCGTCCAGATGGGTGCCGGTATGGGTCGTCAGCTTCAGCCATTCGATGGCCCAGCCCTCACCGCCCGGCAGATCATCGACCTGAAGCCCGTCGAAGAAAGCGGTGACGTCCCCGGCTGTTGCCCGGTGGTCGCGGTAGTCGATCTCCGGCGTATAGCCCGGCGGATCGGAGGCGATCCCCGCCTCCAGCGGCACCGACAGGTCGATGAAGCGTCTCGCCACCCCGGCCTCCCTATGGCGTCTTGAACTGCAGCAGCCAGGTGCTCAGCCCCGGCACCAGGATCACCAGCACCAGCACCGCCAGCATGATCAACGCGAACGGTGCCGCCCCGCGGAAGATGTCACCCAGCGTGATGTCGGTATCGGACAGGGTGCCGCGGATGACGAAGACCGACAGCCCCAGCGGCGGCGTCAGCAGGCCGATCTCCACCGCGATCACCGTGATGATGCCGAACCACACCAGGTCGATGTTCATTTCCACGGCGATGGGGATCACCAGCGGCAGCACGATCAGCATGATCGACGAGCTGTCCAGGATCGTGCCCATGACGATGATCAGCGCCACATAGGCCGCGATCATCCCGTAGACGCCGATATCGGCCGCCAGCATCCAGGCGGCCAGTTCGGTTGGCAGGCCGCTTTGCGACAGCATCCGGCTGTACATGGTGGCGGTGATGATCAGGAAGCAGATCGACGCGGTGATATGGCCGGTCTCGATCGTCACCTTCCACAGGCTGCGCCAGGGCAGGCGCCCGCGGATCAGCGCCAGGGCCACCGCCCCCAGCGCCCCGACCGCACCCGCCTCGGTCGGTGTGAACAGCCCGCCATAGATGCCGCCGAGCACCAGGCCCACCAGGGCGACGATGGGCAGCAGCTTGACGGCCAGATCGACGATGCCTTCATCCGGGGCGCTATCGACCCGCGGCTCGCCGGCGAAACCGGGAAAGTGTCGGACCATGATCCAGATGCCGATGCCGAAGGCGATAGTCATGGTGATGCCGGGCAGGATGCCGGCGATGAACAGATCGCCCACCGACTGTTCGGACAGCACGGCGAACAGGATCAGCAGCAGGCTGGGCGGGATCAGCATCCCCAGAATGGATGACCCGGCAACAACGCCGACGGCGAAGCGCGGCCGATGGCCAACACGCAGCATCTCCGGCACGGCCACCCGGGCGAAGACCGCGGCCGAGGCGATGGAGATGCCGGTGATCGCGGCGAAGATGGCGTTCGCGCCGACGGTCGACAGGCCCAGGCCACCCTTGATCCGGCGGAATGCCCGGTTGGCGACGTCGAAGGTGTCCTTGCCGATATTGGCCTCGCTGACCACCAGGCCCATCAGCACGAACAGCGGCACCACGCCGAACAGATAGCTGGAGATGCTCTCCCCGGTGGCGTTGGCCAGCAGCCGGCCGGCCAGCACCGGGTTGTCGCGCATGATCCAGACGCCGACGAAGCTGACCAAGCCCAATGCGATCGGCACGTGCACGCCGGCATAGACCAGGATCACCATCACCAGGAGCGACAGGGCCCCGATGTCGAGATTATCCATCCGACCGGCCCTGCGGCGCCTCGACGCCGGTTTGCGGCCCGCGCCACGCGGCCACCGCCAGGCAGACCGCGTTCAGCAGGAAGGTGATCAGCACCGCTCCGGCACCGCTCAGCACGATCAGGTTGATCGGCCAGGTGGGCGCGGTGAAGTTGCCGACCGCGCCGACGAACTCGTCGCGCTGCCAGGACCGCTCGAACTTCGGCAGGAAGCTGGTCAGGATCACGTAGAACAGCCCGGCGCCGGCAACGTGGAACACCGCGTCGGCGGCATTGGCCAGGCGCGGCAGCCGCCGGCGCAGCAGGCCCAGCAGCGCGTCCGACCGGGTCAGCCGGCCGGACCGCAGCGTGTTGGCAAGCTGCAGAAACACGATCCCGAGGATCGACAGCGACACCATCTCCGGCACGCCGGCGATTGGCGTGCCGAAGGCGGCCCGGCCCAGGACGTCGGAGTTGATCAACAGCATCAACGCCAGGATCCAAACGGTGCCGATGGAGTTCATGACCGATGTCAGCCGGTCGACGATGGCGGCCACCGCATCGAACGGCGGCCACCCCGTCTTCTGTGGAGGGGGTAAAGGCATATCCGGAGAGACGCGATCAGTGGGCCGGACGGGCCGGCCCGTCGATCACTCCCGGTCCCAGTCGCGCGGCAGGTCCACGCCTGCGGTGCGCAGGGCGTCCAGATAGGCACTGAGCATCGCCTCGCCGGGCAGCCCCTGGGATTCGGCGTTGGCCGCCCATTGCTGCGGTACGTTCGGTAGCGCGGCCGCCCAGCGCGCCCG
Source organism: Alphaproteobacteria bacterium (assembly GCA_028281985.1). Classification (GTDB taxonomy): domain Bacteria; phylum Pseudomonadota; class Alphaproteobacteria; order DSM-16000; family Inquilinaceae; genus JANQIU01. The sequence continues at coordinate 6,528 of JANQIU010000057.1, forward strand.
CTCCTCTTGCGACAGCTCGGTGACCGTCGCCCCTTCACCGGCCATGGTTTCCATGGCGGCATCGATCCGTTCGGCCTGCTCCAGGATGAAGCCGATGGTATAGGCCTCGGCCGCCACCTGCAGGGCGGCCTGCACCAGCTCCGGCTGGTCGTCGAACCAGGTCTTGTTGGCGACCACCGACCCGGCGTACTGGGCGCCGAAATCGGTGATGGTGATGTAGGGCGCGACCTCGTGCAGACGGGCCGGCGCCGCGGCGGTGGCGAACACGATCACGCCGTCGAAAACGCCGGTCTGGATGTCGTTGTAATAGGTGGTCAGGTTGCCGGAGACACCGACCGCCCCGGTTCCCTCCAGCCAGTTCACCGCCGGCCCCGGGGCACCGATGCGACGACCATCCAGGTCGTCGATGCTCGACACCGGGAAGTTGGTCATCAAGAGATAGTTGTCCAGGGAGAAGCCGCCGCCGAGATACTCCACATCATAGGTGTGCCAGCTTTCCACCACGCCGGGCACGGTGTCGTGCAGGATGTCCATGATCTCCAGGACCAACTCGGCATCCGGAGTTCCGAAGGGCGTGACATAGCTGACGTTCTGCAGCGGCAGGTTTGACGGCTCGAACACCGTCGGCACCACGCCGACTTCGGCCAGGCCATCCTCGATGGCCTCCAGTTCACCGCCCACCGCGGCAAGGGAGCCGGCGTAGAACTCCGACCACTCCACGGCGTAGTCCGACCCCTCAAGCGCGGCATCGACGGTTGGAATGAAGCTCTCGGTCAGATGCTTGACCCACAGGAAAATCGGCGGATGGCCGTTGACGACGTTGATGTTCAGCGTTTCCGCCGCTGCCGGTGCGGCGACCAGCAAGGCGATTCCGGCGGAAGCGGTGCGCAGGGTTCCCATCATTGTTTGTCCTCCCGGTGTTCAGATGGCTTCTTGGGGATGTGTACGGAAATCCCTGTCCGTGGTGCGTCCCAGCGCGCGCAGGCCCGCACACGTGAACAGAATGGTACGCTCCAAAACCGAGGTTACATCCTCGTCGTCACACGCGCCGTCGGAAAGCTCGGCCGCGCGACCGGTTCGCGCCATCAGCGGAATGGCGATGCCGATGGCGGACAGGTAGCCCCAGACGGCGTCGGCCCGGCTGATGCCCGGCACGACACGGCGTATCGCGTCGATGAACTGGGCGGCGATGCCGTCATACTGCCGGCGGATCAGCCGGATCGACCGCAGATCGGTCGCATTGGCGGCCGTGGCCAGCAGCTTGGCGTAGTGGCGGCCGCCCCGCGCCGGGTCGCGTCCCAGCTCGATGGTGGGCCGAAGCAGCGCCTCGATCACCTTCTCCAGCGGCGGCACACCCGGCTGGGCCTCGGCGAAGAGCCATTGCAGCCGTTCGATCCGCCGGTCGTTGATGTCGCCGGCCCGCCGCGCGAACACTTCGCCGTAAAGGCGCTCCTTGGAGTCGAAATGGTAGTGGATCAGGCCCTGGTTCACGCCCGCCGCTTCGGCGATCGAGCGCATGGTGGCGCCGTCGAAACCACGATCGGCAAAAACGCGCTCCGCTGCATCCAGAATTGCCGCGCGCGTGGCTTCACCCGCCATCGTCGGAGACCCTTCAGTTGCGGCATCACCACCACTCTACCTGTTTTAGGCAGAATTGGCCGGTCAGTCAATAAATTTGGTCAGACGACCAAATTTCATTCCATCGTGGTGCCGGCAGGGTCCGGACCAGAGGCCAAGACACCGGCAAGCCTTCCGGTGAGCGCTATGATGTCAGCCGGTGTGCGGTCGTCGGGCAGCGTCTCGGGGACGACGACATCGGCTAGGCGCCCAGGCCCGCCCGCAAGGACAACGATCGTCTCGGCAAGCGCCGCGGCCTCCGTCAGGTCGTGGGTGACCAGCAAGACCGTCTTGCCATTGTCGCGGGCCAAGGAGCGGAGGACCGCCATCAGCCGCTGTCGGCGCACGAAATCCGTGGCCCCGAACGGTTCGTCCAACAACAGCAAATCGGGATCTACGGCCAGCGCCCGGGCCAGGGCGGCGCGTTGGCGCATGCCGCCGGAAAGCTGATGTGGATAGGAACGCCCGTCCTCGTCCGTCAGCCCGACCCGTTGCAACGCCGCGGCGGCGGCGCGTGCGCGTGCGTGCCTCGAAACCCCCGCCGCCCGCAGGCCCAGGGCTACGTTGTCGGCAATCCGCCGCCAGGGCAGCAGCCGATCCTCCTGGAAGACGCAGGCCGTACGGCCAAACCCGTTACGGACCCCCCCTTCCGCCGGCGGCAACAGGCCAGCCGCAATGCGCACCAACGTGGTCTTGCCACAACCCGACGGGCCGATCACGGCGGTGACGCCGGGACCGGCGAGGAACAGGCTGATGTCGCGCAACACCTGTCGGTTCGAAAATCGATGACCGACGCCGGAAAGGTGTAGGAAGGCGGCACTCACCTGGGCGGTCGCCAATGGCCGAACCGGCCGGTCAGCGGCCGCATCACCAGCCCGTTCACCGCCAACAGAAGCGCGACCGTCAGGACGATCCAGGCCATGGCGGTTGCGGTGTCCAGATTGACCCGCGCCAAGGCCAGGCCCTCACCGATCCCCGCCCCGGCGCCAAGGACCTCCGCCATGACGGCGACCTTCCAACTCAGGCCGAAGGCGGCCGCCAAGGCGGGTGCCAGGTGCCCGGCGACATGGGGTACCACGACGTCGCGCAGGACCCCGAAGCGGCCGGCGCGATAGGCCCGCGCCATCTCCACCAATTGCGGATCGACGGTATGCGACCCTTCGAGGGCGGCCAGAAAAGGGATCGAAACGGCGGTCAACGTGACGATCAGTACCGGCGTCGCCGGCGTACTGCCGAACCAGAGCAAAGCCAGAACCACCCAAGCGATTGCCGGGACCCCAAGCAGGATGGTGGCGACCGGCCGCAATACGACCTCGCAGATCCGCATCGCCCCCGCACTGAGCCCGAGGGCCAGTCCCAGGGCGGCGGCCAACAGGAACCCGGCAAGGGCATGCAGACCGGTTCGCAAGGCCGCACTCGCCAGCGTGCCGTCCTGCGCCATCCGGGCCATTGCCGATGCCGTCTCGCGGAGGGACGGCATCACCAGTTCCCCGTATTGCAGATGCACCGCCTGCCAGCCGATCAGCAGCAGGCCGACCGCGACGACCAGGCCGGCTGCCGCCTCGACCCGCCTGCGCAGCGATCGCCCCAGGGGTCTGTCACCACCGGGCGCGGTGGAGGTCGACGACATCACACCTCCAGGAACAGTTCGGAACCCGGCAGGTCGCCGCCTATGATCTCCGGCGACAACCCGGCCAGCGCCGTGAGATATCGCATGACATCTTCCTGCGCGGCCCAAGCGCCGACGGCATCGAGATCGGCATAGGGCAGCGCGTCGATCATCACCTCCGGCGATGCCGGCAGCAGGTCCGCCGCCAACGGAACCTCTCTCCCCGGGTCGCCGTTCAGGGCATCGGCTGCTGCGCCGCAACGACGGTGCAAGGCGCCGGCGAGCTCGGGCCGTTCCGACATCAGGTCGTCGGCAAGGGCGATGCCGACCTGGGCGATGCGGGGCGCCGCACCGGTCAGCCGGCCGAACTCCGACGACAGGTCCAGCACCCGCTCCAGCCGCCGGCCCTGGGACGCGGCCGTACGGATCGCCACGGTGGCGGGTTGTTCGGGAAGCACGGCCAGATCGGCCAGACCCGCCGCCAGCATCTGGGCGGCCTGTGCGGACGTGGCGACATAGTCGGCTGTGACGTCCCGCCCGAACGCCATGCCGGCTCTTGCCGACAAGAACTGCAGCAACAGGTCCGGAACGTCGTTGCGGGCGGCAACCAGCAGCCGGCGCCCGGCCAGATCTTCGATGCGGGAGATGCCGGATCCGGCCACGGCGACGACATAGAGCAGCCGCCAGCAGATGACGTTCAGCAGGCGGACACCGGCCCCGCGGGTGTGGAGGTTGGCGATGGAGTGAGTGGAGGCGACGAACGCCCGCAGGCGGCCCGAAACCGCGCCCGCGCGCATCTGGTCGGCGGTGCGCCACAGGGCGAAATCGACAGCGCCCGGCGGCGTCGCCGCCGGTGCAACGGCAATCCACGCCGGTATCAGCGAAGGTATCGCCGGCGGACCATGCAGGGTCAACGTCGCCTGGGTAGCCAGCGCACCGCCATTCCACGAAACGGCGCCAGCCAAAGCGCCCCCTGCGAGGCCGGCCAGGACGGTACGGCGCGACGCGACGGCAATGGGAGTTCCGGCGTCCGAATGCGGCATGGCTACGCCTCCTCCATCCTTTCTGCTGCAAATGCGAAAGGATTCGCGAGTCTAGCCTTTTTTGCGGGGTTGGGGAGCACCATATACTAAAGTTGAATATACATCGGGCCGCGGTTCAGTCTTCGCCGCTGGCCCACTCGACGCACGATCAGACACGACCGTCCGCCAAGCGGGACCAGCGGTACCCGACGGACCCGGACCCACGGGTTTCGCCGCAGTGGGGACGTTGATCATGCTTGTCACCGACAGCGACCGACTTCAGGCCGATGTCGTGGCGATTGTCGATCGCCACCATCGTGACCGGTCGGCACTGCTGACCATTCTCGAGGAAATCCAGCACTGCCAGCGGGCGGTCACGCCCTTCGCACAACAGGTGGTGGCCGATCTTCTCCATCTTTCGCCCTCTCAGGTTGCATCGGTCGTTTCCTTCTACGGGTTCCTGGAAACCCAACCGCGTGGACGGGTGGTGATCCGCCTATGCCGGACCATCAGCTGCCAGATGCAGGGCACCCAGCGCATCGCCCGCCAGTTGGAGAACGACTTCGGCATCCGCTTCGGCGAAACCACGCCCGATGGTGCCGTGTCGCTGGGCTGGGCCCATTGCCTGGGCATGTGCGACCGCGGACCGGCCATGCTGGTCGATGACCACCTCTACACCGAAGTGACCCCGGAACAGGTCCACACCATCGTCGCCGACGCCAGACGGGCCGCCGGGCTGCCCATCCATTGAGGGAGGCCGTGATGGACACCGCGATCCGCGACGTTCACGAAGGAGATCTGACGTTCTCGACCCAGCCGGCCGAAGCCGGACTGGAGTTGGCGCTGGAACAGCAGCCCGGAGCGATTATCGACCTTGTGGACCAATCCGGTCTGAAGGGTTGCGGCGGTGCCGGGTTCCCGACAGCGCGCAAATGGCGGCTGGCCGCCGAGCAGGCCGCCGATCGCAGATACGTCGTCTGCAATGCCGACGAAAGCGAGCCCGGCGCCTTCAAGGACCGGGTGATCCTGGAACGCTATCCGGACCTGGTTCTGGACGGCATGACCATTGCGGCATGGGCCATCGGCGCCACCTCCGGCGTCATCTATCTGCGGGGCGAATATGCCTTTCTGCGACCGGCGCTCGATGACTGCATCGCCCGGCGGCGGTCGACGGGGACGCTGGGGTTGGATGTGCTGGGCCGCGACGGCTTCGACTTCGACGTCATCATCCATCTGGGTGCGGGGGCTTATGTCTGCGGCGAAGAATCCGCCCTGCTGGAGTCGCTGGAAGGCCGGCGGGGACATCCGCGCAACCGCCCGCCCTATCCGGTGCGGTCCGGGCTCCACGGCAAGCCGACCGTGGTCAACAACGTCGAGACGCTGGCCTGGGTGCCGTGCATCATCTCCAACGGTGCCGGCTGGTTCCGCTCCCTCGGCACGGCGCAGTCGCCGGGGCTGAAACTGTTCAGCATCTCCGGCGATGTCGACCGGCCCGGCGTGTACGAACTGCCGATGGGCACGACGATCGCCGCCCTGCTCGACCGCGTCGGCGGCGCCGGCGCCAAAGCCGTGCAGGTCGGCGGTGCCGCCGGGATCTGCGTGCCGGCGGAACAGTTCGACCGCGCCCTGACGTTCGAGGATGTCACCGCCAGCGGCGCCGTCATCGTTTTCGGGCCGGACCGCGACATGCTGCAGGTGGCCGAGAACTTCCTGGAGTTCTTCGTCGCCGAATCCTGTGGCCAGTGCACGCCGTGTCGGATCGGCAATCAGCGGCTGCTGGAGGGCATTCGCGACATCCGCCGCGGGCAGTGTTCGACCGACCGGCTCAGCGGCCTCCTGGATCTGTGCGAAACCATGCGGGCAACATCGAAATGCGGGTTGGGCCAGACCAGCCCGAACGCCTTTCAATCCATCATCGCCGCCTTTCCCGGCGACGTCGTCGGGCGGTCGGCGAAATCGCTGACCTGGGTACAGGAGGTCCGGTCATGACCCACGACAAGGCGACGGACGAGACAGCGACAACGGCGACCATCCCCGTGATCATCGACGGCGTGCCGGCGATGGCAACGGAAGGACAGACGCTTCTGGACCTGGCCAAAACAGCCCACATCACCATCCCGACCCTTTGCCACCATCCGGACCTGCCGGAGGCCGGGAACTGTCGGTTGTGCGTCGTGGAAATCGACGGCGACCGCGCCCTGCATCCGGCCTGCGCCTACCGGGTGACGGAGCCGCTATCGGTCCGCACCCGATCCCCCAAACTGCGCCGGGTTCGTCGGGACATCATCGATCTGCTGTTGTCCGAACATGCCGGCGACTGCGCCACCTGCTCGCGCAACGGCCGATGTGAACTGCAGACCCTGGCCGCGGAACATGGGCTGGACCGGTCGCGCTACGGGCGTCCAACCACGTCCCGTTGGCCGATCGACAAGAGCAGCCCGGCGATCATCCGCGACATGGACAAATGCGTTCTGTGCGGACGCTGCGTCCGGGCCTGTGGCGATCTCCAGGACATCGGCATCCTGTCGGTGATCAACCGGGGCGACGACAGCAAGATCGGGGCGTTCATGGACCTGCCGCTGGCGCACGACCTGTGCATCCATTGCGGCCAGTGCCTGACCCATTGCCCCACCGGCGCGCTGTCGGTCCGGGACTTCACCGACGATGTCTGGGCCGAAATCGATGATCCGGGCAAGCATGTCATCATCCAGACCGCGCCGGCCCCGCGTGCAGCCATTGGCGAATGCTTCGGGCTCGATCCCGGGCGGGCGCTGACCGGCGAGTTGAACACGGCCCTGCGCCAGATCGGCTTCAGCCGGGTCTTCGACACCAACTTCTCCGCCGATCTGACGGTGGTGGAGGAAGGCACCGAGCTGCTGTTGCGGCTGAAGGCGGCGCTGACCGGCGCGCCGGATGCAAAGCCCCTGCCGCATCTTTCGAGCTGTTGTCCGGGATGGGTCACCTTCATCGAACAGACCTACCCGCACCGCCTGGCGCACATGTCGTCGGCAAAGAGCCCGCAGCAGATGTTCGGCGCGCTAATGAAAACCGCCTATGCCGACTGGAACGGTCTGGAACGCGAAAGCATCGTCAGCGTGTCGCTGATGCCCTGCACCGCCAAGAAGTTCGAGCGCAATCGCCCGGAGATGGCGGACAGCGGCGATCGCGACATCGACTTCGTCCTGAGCACGGTCGAAGCCGCCAAGATGATCCGCCAGGCTGGGCTGTCCCTGCCCGACCTGCCGTCCAGCGGCTTCGACGACCCGTTCGGCGGCGGTAGCGGTTCCGGCGTAATCTTCGGGGCCACCGGCGGTGTGATGGAATCCGCCCTGCGCACGATCCTCGAGCTGGTGACCGGAAAGCCCGCGGAAACCTTCTTCGACAACGCTGATATCACGCCGATCCGCGGATTCGAAGGTGTCCGCTCGCTGCGCCTGACCGTCGGGGAGGTCGGACCGGTTCCGGACCTGCTGCGACCGCTGTTCGCCGATTTCGACTGGCTGCAGGGGGCGACGCTGAAACTGGCCGTGTGCAACGGGATCGCCAATGCCCGCCGGGTCATGGACGATATCGAGGCCGGCGGACCGTTCGCCGACTACCATTTCATCGAGGTG
>JANQIU010000058.1 GCA_028281985.1 Alphaproteobacteria bacterium
GGATCGGCAGCCGGTCCTACGAAGTCGGGCCGGAGTTCCGCGACCGCTTCCTGAACGACGACGATGCGAACGCGTTCTACTTCGCACCGGCCCGAATGCCCGGCCGGAGCCTGTTCGACCTCGGCGCGTATGTGGCAGGCCGGCTGGAGCGGGCCGGGGTGGAGTCTCTGGTCCTGGCGCCCAACGACACGCTGGTCGAAGCGGACCGTTTCTTCAGCTACCGCCGGTCGGTGCATAATGGCGAGCCCGACTACGGCCGCTGCCTTTCGGCCGTGGTGCTGGAGGGATAGGAACACCCGCCATGCCGTATGTGTTGATGTTCGCCGCGATGTGCGTCTTGAGCCTGATGGTTTCCTGCGTGGTCCTGTGACCGGGCCGCTTAACCATCGGTTAAGCAGAAATGGCGTACGCTTGGGATGTCGTAGACCAGCCGGAGACCGTTTGCCTTGAACGCGCCCCCGATCGGCTCCCCCAGCTTAATCCCGGAACTGGGTCGTCCCGGTACCGTGGTGGGTGCGCAGGCGATCGGCAAAACCGGCGCCGGGCAGACCCTCTACCACGTCGAAGTCAAGGTCGAGCGCCAGGACGCGGCCGGCCACCCCCAGGCGGTGGCCGACAACACCGGAGCCGTGCGCGGCCCCCGGCCGGCGGGCGTTGCCAGTGCCGGCGGCAATTTGTCCGCCGCGGACAGGGCTCATATTGCCGAACTGCTGCAGCGGGACGGCCAGGTTCGCCAGGAAGAGAACGCCCACGCCGCGGTCGCCGGGTCGGCGGCCGGCCCGATTCAGTATGAGTACCAGCGCGGGCCGGACGGCCGTATGTATGCAGTCGGCGGGTCGGTGCCGATCCACGCCGAGAACCCGTCCGGCGATCCGGCCGAACAGCGGCGGCTGGCCGGCAAGATCGCCGCCGCGGCCATGGCCGCGACCAACCCGTCGGCCGCGGACTATGCGGCGGCCAATACGGCCTATCGCGCCGCGTCCGACGTCCTGGCGCCCACCGTGCCCGATGCCGACGTCACCGTCGAGAAGACCGTGGTGATGGCCGCCTGACACGGCCCCGATCTACCCTGAAAGTATTAGTCCTTCCGCCGCCGGCCGGTTGACCGTCGGCAGAAAATCGATTTAACTGTGACTTCGTGAAGGTGCCGGGGCGGTTGGTCGCTGGCCGAACCGGACCGTTGCGGGGCATGTATAACGTCGGCCAAGCCGCCGGCGACGCCCACGCCAATAACCGAAATCCGATCCCGATATCGGCGGTCGGAGCCAACCAAAACGCGACAGGAGGATCGATGCTTAAGACCTTTATCCGCACCCTCGCCACCGGTGCCGCCGTCGTCGCCCTTTCGGCCGGCGCGGCCAGCGCCCAGGACATGCCCCGGATGGGCGTCGTCGTGAAGATCGGCGGCATCCCCTGGTTCAACGCCATGGAAGTCGGCATCGAGAACCAGGCCGAAGCCCTGGGCTGGGACGCCTGGATGGTCGGCCCCACCAGCGCCGACCCGGCCCTGCAGGTTCGCGCCGTTGAAGACCTGATCGCCCAGGGCGTGGACGCCATCGGCGTGGTGCCGAACGATGCCGAGGTGCTGGAGCCGGTGCTGGCCCGCGCCCGCGAAGCCGGCATCCTGGTGATCACCCACGAAAGCCCCGATCAGCAGAACGTCGACTGGAACTTCGAACTGGCCTCGGCCGAAGGCTTCGGCGAGGCGCATGCGATGATGCTGGCCGAGGCCATGGGCGGCGACGGCGAGTACGCGGTCTATGTCGGCTCGCTGACCGTGCCGCTGCACAATGCCTGGGCCGATGCGGCGATCGCCTATCTGGATGAGAACTACCCGGACATGACGCTGGTGGCCGATCGCTTCGGCGTCGCTGAAAGCGTCGACGACAGCCGGTCGACGGCGCTGGATCTGATGCGGGCGAATCCGGAGCTGGAAGGCTTCCTGGCCTTCGGCAGCCAGGGGCCGATCGGTGCCGGCCGGGCGATCCAGGAGATGCGCCGCGGCGGCGAGGTTCACGTGCTGGGCCCGTTCTCCCCGGGTCAGGGCCGGCGGCTGGTGCATGACGGCATCATCACCGGCGGTTTCATGTGGAACCCGATGCAGGCCGGCGAAGTGTTCGTGACCATGGCCGACCTGCTGCATGACGGTCAGGAGATCTCCGAAGGGATGGAGATCGAAGGCCTGGGCGTCGTGTCGCCGGACTTCGAAACCAGCAACATCATCGTCGACCAGCTCGTCACGCTGGGTGCCGATACGGTCGACGAACTGGCGGAGATGGGCCTCTGATCCGGCCCACCGGCCGATAGACCTTGCGTAGGGCCGGGGATCGCCGTCAGGCGGTCCCCACCCACGTTCTCGAAGGCGCCGGCCCGGATCCCGCCGGGAACCACGACCGCCTTCAGACGTCACCGACGTCGTCCCGCCGCGGATCCTGACCACGCCAGATGAGCGCCGCCCCTGACCGCCCCGTTCCTGTCGTCGACGACAGGCCGTTGGCGCTGTCGCTTCGCAACGTGTCCAAAACCTTCGGCGGTGTGCGCGCCCTGATCGATGTCGATTTCGAGGTGCGGGCGGGCGAGGTGCACTGCCTGGCCGGCGAAAACGGGTCCGGCAAAAGCACGCTGATCAAGATCATCGCCGGGGTGCACCGTCCCGAACCCGGGGCGGAGATGCTCCTTGGCAACCGCCGTCATGCCGGGCTCAACCCGGGTACCGCCCGCGCCCAAGGCGTGCAGGTCATCTGGCAAGACCTGGCCCTGTTTCCCCATCTGACGGTCGCCGAGAACATCGCTTTCGAGCGAAATCTCGGATATCGGCCGCGTCTGGCCGACACACGCGGCTTCCGCCAGGTAGCGCAGTCGGTGCTGGACCGGCTGCATCTGAGCCTCGACCTGGACGCGGCGGTCATGGACCTGTCGATCGCCCAGCGGCAGGTCGTCGCCATCTGCCGGGCGCTGGCCGCCGATGCCCGCATCCTGTTCATGGACGAGCCCACCGCGTCGCTGACCAAGTCGGAAACCGATGCCCTGCTGGGGGTGGTCCGGCGGCTGGCGGCCTCCGGGATTGCCGTGGTTTTCGTCAGTCATAAGCTGGCCGAAGTCCTGGCCGTTTCGGAGCGGGTGACGGTCTTGCGCGACGGGCGCAAGGTTGGCGTCTATGCTGGCGCGGAAACCACCCAGTCGCGGCTGACCGAGCTGATGACCGGCGCGACCTTCGACGACGCCGTCCATGCCCGGGAGCTGGCCGACCTGCCGGCGGTGGTCGAGACCCGCAACCTGACGCGGGCCGGCGAATATACCGACGTCTCCCTGACGGTGCGCCAGGGCGAGGTGGTCGGCCTTATCGGCCTTCTGGGCGCCGGCCGCACCGAGCTTGCGGCCACCCTGTTCGGCATGACCCGGCCGGATTCCGGCACCTTCCTGCTGGAGGGCCGCGAGCAGCGCTTCGGCTCCAACCGCGACGCCATCCGGGCAGGGATCGGCTACGTTTCGGAAGACCGGCTGTCGCTGGGCCTGGTGCAGCCGCAGTCGATCGCCGACAATCTGGTCGCGCCGGTCCTGGACCGGATCCTGGACACGATCGGCCTGATCGACCACGAATCCAAGCGGCGGCTGGTCGACGGCTGGGTGTCGCGGCTGGCCATCCGCATCGGCGATCCCGCCCACGCCGTCAACACGCTGTCCGGCGGCAACCAGCAGCGGGTCGTGCTGGCCAAATGGCTGGCCACCAATCCGAAAGTCCTGATCCTGGATTCACCGACCGTTGGCGTCGATGTCGGCGCCAGGGCGGGCATCTTCGAGATCGTCCGCGACCTGGCGGCCCAGGGCATG
>JANQIU010000086.1 GCA_028281985.1 Alphaproteobacteria bacterium
TCTTCTGTTCACCGGTCTCGGCTTCTTCCTGCTGCTGAAGCATCTCGGCGGGGAATCGAAGATCAGCCTGGACACCGATTGGATCTACCGCCGTCTCGGGCCGATGCTGATCCGCGGCCTGATGATCGCGACGCGGCCATTCGGCGTGCACGTCCGCATCGGCACGCTGCTGCACCTCGAACGGTTCGTGGACCGCGTGTTCCACTACCATGGCCCGGACAGCATCCTCGCCCGCTCCCGGCCCACGGGAACGGTCGTCTTCTGGGTGGTGGTGCTTCTGATGGTGTACTTGCTGTTCTACTTGTCAGTGCCGATTGAGAATTCCCCAGAATCGCCGATCACGGGATTCGATTGCGGGGAGCATGCGCGGACGGTCTGTTGATTCGGGACACAGGCCCACGGGCATTGATGGGTTCCGCGAACGAGATCCCTTACAGGTCATCGCGCAATTCAGTTAGTTAACCGCCTGGCCGTTCTCGTTGGCGGCGGCCGCCACCAGCGACGGGCACCGTCGGTGCTGGCCCTTAGCATCGCGATCGCCGGAACGATGGTGGCGCCGATCACACGGATACCCGGGGCATGGCTTGCCTTCCCGTCCCCGCCGCCTAGGCTTTCCGGGGATGACTGCAGAAACCACCCCCGCCGCCCAGGGCCGCCTGGCCGGCGTCGCCCATGCCTCGATCGCCGCGGAACAGGTGCTGGCCCGCCTGCAATCGGCAAGCGCCCTGTGCCATTGCATCCCCGGCGCCAAGAGCGTCGAACCCAGCGCCACCGGCGCATTCGTCATTCGCATCGAGGGGACCGTGGGGCCGTTCGAGGCCCGCATCGACGGGACCTTGTCCATGAACATGGATCCGGAGGGGCGGAGCTGCCGCCTTTGCGCGAATGGCGGCAGCGGTTCCGACAGCCATGGCGAAATCGAGGTCGGTCTTGCCTTCGATGCCGAAGAAAACGGATGTCGACTGGTTTATGACGGGGCCATCGCGGTCACCGGCGGTGCCGCGGCCATGGGCGACCGCATCGTCGAAACCGTGGCCAATATGCTGGCAAGGCTGTTCTTCGAACGGCTGACCGAACCGGCGGCCCCGGTCACGGATCCGGCCGCGGATCCGGCCACGGATCCGGTTGTGACTCCGACAGCAGACCCGCCAGGGGACGAAAGCCCCGATCCGCCGCGGCTTGGCCTGAACCCGCAGGTTTGGGTCCCGGGCCTGTGTGTCGCCTTGCTGATGCTGGTGCTGGTGTTCCGGCTTTAGGACGATAGTGCGATGGACCGACAGCTTCCCGATACGACGGCGTCAGAGACGCAAGCGCGCCTGGCCGCCTGGCTGCTGACCGAAGGCCGCCTGATCCGGCCGGCGTCGGCCCTGGTTCGGGCGTTCAGCCACCAAATCGTCGCCGCGGGCATCCCCGTCTGGCGGCTGACGCTGAACCTCCCCCAGCTCAACCCGCAGATCACCTCGGTGACCTATACCTGGTTCAGCGATGATGACCGGGTCGAAGAACGCCGTATTCCCCGGCGGCTGATGACCTCCCTGGCCTACATTCACAGCCCGATCAGCATGGTCCACCGATCCGGCGAGACGATCCGGCGGCGCCTTGTCGGGCCGGATGCGGACCTGGATTTCCCGGTGCTGGAGGAACTGCGGGACCAGGGCGGCACCGACTATCTGCTGCTATCCGGGCAGCTCGCCTCCGGCCGGCGCGCGGTATTCGGCCTGACCAGCCAGGCGCCGGAAGGGTTCGACGACGGACAGTTGGCCGCGCTGAAGGAGCTGGTTCCCGCCCTGACCTGCATCATCGAAGCCATCGGCTGGGAGCACACCACCGAATCCCTGCTCCAGGCCTATGTCGGCCACGAGGCTACCCGGCGTATCCTCAATGGCCAGATCACCCGCGGTACGGGACGAACCATCGATGCGGTGATCCTGTTCTGCGACCTCCGAGGATTTACGCGCCTGTCGGAAACGCTGACCCGGGCGGCGCTAATGGACCTGCTGGAGGACTATTTCTCCGTCCTGGTCGGCCGGGTGCACCGGGCCGGCGGCGAGGTGCTGAAATTCATGGGCGACGGGCTGTTGGCGATCTTCCGGTATGGCGGCGAAGAGGACCAGTCGGCGGCGGCAGCCCGCGCCCTGATCGCTGCTCTGGAAACCGTTGCGGAGTTCGAGTCCCTCAACCCCAAGCGGGGCGAGGCCGCGCGCCCGGAGATCCGCTGCGGCATCGCCCTGCATCTGGGTCAAGTTCTGTTCGGCAATATCGGCGGCGAAGGGCGGCTGGACTTCACGGTGATCGGCCCGGCCGTCAATCGTGCCGCCCGGATCGAGATGCAATGCATCGAAACCAACGAACCGATCCTGACCTCAGCCGGCTTCGCCCGGGCCGCACCGATCCAGCTTCGGTCGCTCGGGTTCTTCTCCTTGCGCGGTCTGGATGCGGAAGAGGAGTTGTTCGCCCCGGCCATGCAGGCCATGGATCTGGCACCGGCCGACTGAACCGGCAGCAGGCTCGCGCCAGAGGGTTCAGTTCCGCTCCAGGTCGTCGATCATCTGCGTGACAAAGCCGGAAATACCGGTCAGCCGGGTGAGGCGCAGCCTTTCCGCGGCCAGGATCGCCATGACCTCTGCCACGCTCTTCTCCACGTCGCGATTGATCAGGACGTAGTCGTATTCGCGGTAGTGGCTGGTTTCCGCCGATGCCTTGGCCATGCGCCGGGCGATGACGTCGGGCGGGTCCAGGGCGCGGCCGCGCAGGCGACGCTCCAACTCCGACGCCGACGGCGGCAGGACGAAGACGCTGACGAGGTCGTCCCGCGCCTTCTCCTTAAGCTGTTGGGTTCCCTGCCAGTCGATGTCGAACAGCACGTCCTGGCCCCGCTGCAGCGCCTGCTCGACCGGGCCGCGGGGCGTGCCATAGCGGTGGCCGAACACTACCGCGTGCTCCAGAAGCTGCTGGTCGGCGCGCAAACGATCGAAACGGGCCTTGGAGATGAAGGCGTAGTCCTGTCCGTCGATCTCGCCGGGGCGCTGGGGCCGGGTGGTTACCGACACCGACATTGCCAGGTTGGGATCGGCGGCCAGCAGCCGTCGGGAGATCGTCGTCTTGCCCGCGCCGGACGGCGACGACAGGACCAGCATCAATCCGCGTCGTCCAATACCGGCCGTTTCTGCGGAGTCAGCCTGCCCTGAAGGGGTTAGGCTGGAAGTCATTGAACGTTCTGCACCTGCTCTCGGAATTGGTCGATAACCGCCTTCAGGTCGAGTCCGATCCGGGTCAGTTCCACATCCGAGGACTTCGAACACAGGGTGTTGGCTTCGCGGTTCAATTCCTGACACAGGAAATCCAGCCGGCGGCCGATCGCTTCCGCGGCCTGCAATAGCGCATCGGCCTGATCGAGATGCGCCACGAGCCGGTCCATCTCCTCGGTCACGTCGGCCTTGGCGGCGATCAGTGCCACCTCCTGCGCCAGCCGATCCTCGGCGATACCGCTTTCCCGCGACAGCAACGGCTCGACCAGCGACAACAGCCGCGCCTTGATGGCCTGGGGCTGGGAGGCCGCCGTCGTCCGCGCCGCGGCGACGAGCGACCGCATCGACGAAATCTGATCAGTCAGCACGGGCGCCAGCCGGGCGCCCTCCTCCTCCCGCGCGGCCGCGAGCGCCGACAGAACCTCGCCCAGTCCCCGACGAACCCCTTGATCCAGCGCCGCGGCCGCCTGGGGATCTTCTTCCTCGGCGACCTCGATGACGCCGCGAAGCCCCAGCAGCCCATCCAGCCGCGGGGCGGCGATGCCATCGGCATCCAGATCGCGCACCGCATCGATGACCTGCTGCAGCATTTCGCGGTTAACCCGCAGCGGGGGGTTCGAGGCCTCGCGTGAGACGGTCAGTTGCAGGGTGATGTTGCCGCGTTTGAACAACGCCTGGGCGGCGCGCCGGGCTTCGATCTCCACCGCGTCGAACCCGTTCGGCACCCGCGGCCGGACATCGATGGACCGGGCGTTGACGCTGCGCGCTTCCCACGCCCAATGCTGTCCGTGCGTGCTGCCCTCGGATCGGGCAAACCCGGTCATGCTGGAAAGGCGTGGTGTCGCGTGGGTCACGATGGTCCAAAGGCCGTCTGTGGCGGTTGGGACGGCGCGAAGGCCGCACCGGTTATAGCTTCTTGCCCTGTCGGTGACAAACCGCGACCCGGCAGACCGGCCTGACCAAACCTCAGTCCAGCGCCCGCATGATCAGCGACGCGTTGGTCCCGCCGAAGCCGAAGCTGTTGGTCAGGATCGCCCGCACCCGCCGCTCCTGCGCCTTCATCGGCACCAGGTCGATCCCGGTGCAGCCGTCTTCCGGGTCTTCGAGGTTCAGCGTCGGCGGCACGATGCCGTCCCGCATCGCCAGGACGGAGAAGATCGCCTCCACCGCTCCGGCCGCGCCCAGCAGGTGGCCGACGGCCGACTTGGTCGACGACATCGCGATGTCCGACGCCGCATCCCCGAACATGCGTTTGACCGCGTCGAATTCGATCTCGTCACCGCGCGGCGTCGAGGTGCCGTGGGCATTCACGTAATCGATCGCCTCCGGCTCCAGGCCGGCGCTGGCAAAGGCGCTGCGCATCGCGCGGTAGGCACCGCTTCCGTCTTCCGCCGGTGCGGTGATGTGGTGGGCATCGCCGGACATGCCATAGCCGACGACCTCGGCATAGATCTTCGCGCCGCGGCGCTTGGCGTGCTCGAGTTCCTCCAGCACCACCACGCCGGCACCGTCGGACATGACAAATCCGTCACGGCCCTTGTCCCAGGGACGCGACGCCTCGGTCGGCCGGTCGTTGTAGCCGGTGGACAGCGCCCGGGCGGCGGCGAACCCGGACATGCCCAGCCGGCACAGGCCGCTTTCCGCACCGCCGGCCAGCATCACGTCCGCGTCGCCCAGCCCGATCAGCCGCGATGCATCGCCGATGGCATGGGCACCGGTCGAACAGGCGGTGACAACGGCGTGGTTGGGACCCTTGTAGCCGTGCTGGATCGAGATCTGGCCCGACGCTAGGTTGATCAGCGACGCCGTGGTGAAGAACGGCGATATCCGGCGTGGACCCCGGGACTCCAGAACGATCGAGGCGTCCGCGATGATCCGGATGCCGCCGATCCCCGACCCGACCATGACGCCGGTCCGCCAGCGGTCCTCTTCGCTGGCCGGCTCCCAGCCGGAATCCGCGACGGCCTGATGGGCGGCCGCCATGGCGTAGAGGATGAAGGCATCCGTCTTGCGCTGATCCTTCGGCGGCAGGACGGGGTCGAGATCAAGCTGCCCGGGCTCCTTGCCCAGGACGATTTCGCCGCCGATCTGCGACGCGATGTCGGAGACGTCAAAGGCCTGGATCCGGCCGATACCGGACTCGCCGGCGATCAGTCGGCGCCAGACCGTGTCGACGTCGCTTCCGAGTGGCGTAACGAGGCCAAGCCCCGTTACGACGACACGGCGCATCATCTGCATATGGATCAGAAAACCTGTGCTTTGGGGTGGGTGTCCAGGACATCAGCCCTGGGCATTTTCCTCGATGAACTTGATGGCGTCCTGGATGGTCAGGATCTTCTCGGCGGCGTCATCCGGGATCTCGACGCCGAACTCCTCTTCAAACGCCATGACCAGTTCGACCGTATCGAGACTGTCAGCGCCCAGATCGTCGATGAAGCTGGCGGAATCGGTGACCTTGCCCTCTTCCACACCAAGATGCTCGATGACGATCTTCTTTACGCGCTCGCCGATGTCGCTCATGGTATGAGACCTTTCGTTACTTCGTTCGCTGTTGTGATCATTAGTCGATCCAGCCCCATGACTTGGATCGGGCGAAAAAGGTGCGTCGGGATAACACACCTTGGCCGGGGCAGCCAATATATGGTGTCCCATCCCCGTTGCGCAGCCCATCTGCCGTCACGGCATGGCAAGGCCGCCGTTCACGTGCAAGGTTTGTCCGGTCACATAGGCCGCCAGGTCGCTGGCCAGATAGGCCACGGCGCCCGCGACATCCGCGGCGGCGCCCAGGCGGCCGGCCGGGATGCCGGCTTGAATTCGGGCCTTCTGGTCATCCGTCAACGCTTCGGTCATCGGGCTGTCGATGAACCCCGGCGCCACACAGTTCACGGTGATCCCGCGCCCCGCTAGTTCGGCGGCCAGGGATTTGGTCATGCCAACCATCCCCGCCTTGCTGGCGGCATAGTTGGCCTGGCCCGGATTGCCCATGAAGGCGACGACGGAGGTGACGCCGATCAGCCGTCCCCAGCGCCGGCGCATCATGCCGCGCATCACCGCGCGCGACAGCCGGAAAGCCGACACCAGATTGACCTGCAGGACGGATTCGAATTCATCGTCCTTCATGCGCATGGCCAGGTTGTCGCGCGTCATGCCGGCATTGTTGACCAGGATATCGGTCTGGCCGAGGCTCTGCTCGGCGGCTGCCGCGACGGCCTCCGCGCCTTCGGCCGACGACAGGTCGCCCACCGCAACATGCGCCCGGTCGCCCAACGCTTCCGCCAGGCCCTTCAGCCGGTCCGCCCTGGTTCCGGCCAGCGCAACCGAAGCGCCTGCCCCGTAAAGGGTGCGGGCGATCGCCTCGCCGATGGCACCGCTGGCGCCGGTGACGAGCGCGCATTTGCCGGACAGATCGATCATGCTACGGCCTCCGTTGCGGTCGGCGATCAGGCGGCAACAGAGATGCCGTTGACGAACGCGTCCAGTTCAGCCGGCGATCCGATCGCCTGGGCAGCCAGCCCCTTGTCGATCCGTCGGCACAATCCGGTCAGGACCTTGCCGGCCCCCAGCTCCACCAGTTCGGTGACACCGCTGCCCTTCAGGACCAGGATGCTCTCGCGCCAGCGCACATCCCCGGTCACCTGCTCGATCAGCAGCGACTTGATGACGTTCGGGTCGCGAACCGCCATGGCGACCACATTGGCGACCAGCGGCACCGCGGGCGGTTTCAGGCTGACCCCGTCAAGGGCTTCGGCCATCTCCTGGGCCGCCGGCTCCATCAGCGGACAATGGAAGGGTGCGCTGACCGGCAGCAGGACCGACCGGCGCGCGCCGCGATCGGCGGCCAGGGCGATGGCCCTCTCGACCGCCCCCTTGTGTCCGCTGATCACCACCTGCCCATGGGCGTTGTCATTGGCCACCGAACAGACTTCGCCCTGCGCCGCGTCGGCGACGATCTCTTCCGTCGTCTCCAGGTCCAGGTTCAGAAGTGCCGCCATAGCGCCGACGCCCACCGGCACGGCGCGCTGCATCGCCTGGCCGCGCAGCCGCAGCAGCCGGGCGGCGTCGCTGATCGACAGCGACCCGGCCGCCGCCAGCGCCGAGTACTCGCCGAGGCTGTGCCCCGCCACGAATGCGGCGAGTTCGGGCAGGGTCTTGCCGGTGCGCGACAGCAGCGTGCGGAAAACGGCTAGGGAGACCGCCATCAGCGCCGGCTGTGCGTTCTCCGTCAGCGTCAGGGCATCGCCCTCGCCCTCGAACATCAGGCGGGACAGGTCGGCGCCCAGCGCTGCGTCGACTTCCTGGAACACCTCGCGGGCGATGGGATCGGCCTCGGCCAGTTCCTTGCCCATGCCGATGAACTGGCTGCCCTGTCCAGGAAACACGAACGCCCGGGTCATCGATCCGCCACCCCCCTAACGGTTCCAGAAAGCGGCGCCAGTGATAGAGCCGTGTCGGGGGGTGTCAAGCGAACCCGTCAACAACCTTTCCCGCCGCTCTTGCGTTTCCGGTTCGCCTGCGTATAGTCCGCGCCTTCGCGAAATCGCTCCTTGCCGGCCGTCTTTGGCGGTCGGCTAGGTGCGGGCGGCTGATGGAACGGTGGCCGACGTCTCGGCAACGACCGGATCCATACAGCGCCGCGCCATGACCAGCCATGGGGAGTCGACACAGGATGCCGTTGTACGAGTGTGTCTATATTGCCCGACAGGATGTTCCCTCGGGCCAGATCGAGGGACTGACCAAGTCATTCTCCGAGATCATCGAACAGAACGGTGGGTCGGTCCAGAAGACCGAGTACTGGGGCCTGAAGAGCCTTGCCTACCGGATCAAGAAGAACCGCAAAGGGCACTATGTCCTGATGAACATCGATGCGCCCTATCCGGCGGTGGCCGAGATGGAGCGGCAGATGGGCATCAACGAGGACGTGCTGCGCCAGCTGACGATCCGCGTCGAAGCGCTCGAGGAAGGCCCATCGATGATGATGCAGGCCCGCCCGGGCCGCGGCGAGCGGGGTGACCGCCGGGATCGCGGGGATCGGGGCGACCGCGGGGACCGGGGCGACCGGCCACCGCGCCATGAGCGGTCCGGCGACCGTTTTTCGGGTGACCGGAGCGGCGGCGACAGGGCTGGCGGAGACCGGCCGCAAGCCGACCGCAGTCCCGCGGCTACCAGCGAAGGAACACCGGCATGAGCGCCTCGATGGGCCGTCGGCCCTTTTTCCGCCGCCGCAAGACCTGCCCGTTTTCCGGCGATGCGGCCCCGAAGATCGACTACAAGGACATCAAGCTGCTGAGCCGCTACGTGTCCGAGCGCGGCAAGATCGTGCCGAGCCGGATCACCGCCGTGTCGGCCAAGAAGCAGCGGGAACTGGCGAAAGCGATCAAGCGCGCCCGCTACCTGTCCCTGTTGCCCTACATGGTTCAGTAGGCGGAGGCGACGACCATGGACGTGATACTGCTTGAGCGCGTCGAGAAGCTTGGCCAGATGGGCGATGTCGTCCATGTCCGGCCGGGCTACGCGCGCAACTTCCTGCTGCCGCAGAAGAAAGCCCTGCGCGCCACCAAGGCCAACCTGGCCTATTTCGAGAACCAGCGCGCGCAGCTCGAGGCGACCAACCTGAACCGCCGGTCGGAGGCCGAGAGCATCGCCGAGCGGATGGAAGGCGCCACGGTCGTGCTGATCCGCCAGGCCGGCGACAGCGGCCAGCTCTACGGGTCGGTCACCGCCCGCGACGTCGCGGTCGCCCTGCACGAAGCCGGCTACACGGTGGAACGCCAGCAGGTCAACATCGACCGGCCGATCAAGAGCCTGGGGCTGTTCGACGTGCGTATCCGCCTGCACCCGGAGGTCTCCCTGTCGGTCACTGTCAACGTGGCCCGTTCGGCCGAAGAGGCGGAACTGCAGGTCCAGCGGGGCGGCGCGGTCATTGGCTTGGAAGACGAGCCGGATGAGGAGCCGCCGATCGGGGAGCCCGAATCGGAAGCGACGGCCGAACCGGCGGAAGCCGCCGAGGCGGCGCCCGGGGATGCCGACGGGGCGACCAGCGAGTCGGCCGACGAGTCGGCGGAACAAACGTCGAATCCGTAGGGCTTCCGCCGATCCGGCAATCGAGCACTGTGTGCGCTAGGATTTGGGGGGTCAGCCGGCCCCCCATTTCTTTTGCCCCCCAGCCAACCGGCTGGTCCGTCGTCGAAATTCGGATCCATCCCCAGGATTCACGGGTTTCGATCAACAGGAAAATCGACCGGTCGACCGCGACGCCGTCGCGGCAGCCGATGGGCATCTGCTAACGTCTGCCGATGACGACCGCGCAAACCGAAACACCTCTGGCACTCGTCTCCGATCGACCGGCGGATGCCCCGGACTATCGGGTCATGCCGGCGAACGAGGAGGCCGAACAGGCCCTTCTCGGGGCCATCCTGATCAACAACCACGCGCTGGATCGGGTCAGCGACCTGCTGCGGCCGGAGCAATTCTATTTTCCGGCCCATCAGCGGATCTTCGATGCCTGCCTGAGGTTGCGGGAACTGTCTCGGGTCGCCGATCCGGTCACTTTGCGGGACTACTTCGTGCAGGACGGCGACCTGCAGGCGATCGGGGGCGCCGGCTACCTGGCCGACCTGGCGGCCGGCGTGGTGTCGGTGGTCAACGCGCCCGACTATGCCCAGACCATCCATGACCTGCATCTGCGCCGGCAGTTGATCGACATCGGCGAGGAGGTCGTCAACGAAGCCTACCGCCATGACATCGCCGTCGATGGCCAACAGCAGATCCGCGAGGCGGAAGAGAAGCTGTACGCGCTGGCCGACACCGGCAGCCATGGCGGCGGATTCCGCGAGCTGACCGACGTCATCGCCGAGGCGATCGGGACCGCCAACCGCGCGTTCAACCGGGAAAGCCAGCTTACCGGCGTGACCACCGGTCTGGTCGACATGGACCGCATGATGGGCGGGCTGCAACCCTCCGACCTGATCATCGTCGCCGGCCGTCCGTCGATGGACAAAACCGCGCTGGCCACCAACATGGCCTTCAATGCCGGCAAGGCTTTCCTGAACAGCAGCGGCCGCGACGGTGCGGTAGTCGGGTTCTTCTCGCTGGAAATGTCGGCCGAACAGCTGGCCACCCGTATCCTCGCCGACGAAGCCCAGATCCCTTCGGAGAAGATCCGCAAGGGCGAGATCAAGCGGACGGACTTTCCGCGACTGGCCGAAGCCTCGCAGCGGATCCGCCAGGTGCCGATGTATGTCGACGACACCGCCGGACTGACCATCAGCCAGCTTCGCACCCGCGCCCTGCGGCTGAAACGGACCAAAGATCTTGGAATGATCGTGGTCGACTACCTGCAGCTCATGCGGCCCAGCGGCGCCCAGCGGACCGACAACCGGGTTCAGGAAATCTCCGAGATCACCCGGGGCCTGAAGCTGGTGGCCAAGGACCTCGGCGTGCCGGTCATCGCCCTGTCGCAGCTCTCCCGCGCCGTGGAGCAGCGGGAGGACAAGCGGCCGCAGCTTTCGGATCTGCGCGAGTCGGGATCGATCGAGCAGGATGCCGATGTCGTGATGTTCGTCTATCGCGAAGCCTATTACGTTTCCAAATCGGAGCCGACGCCGGAAACGGCCGAGCACGCGGACTGGCAGGCAACGATGGAGCGCGTGCATAACCTGGCCGAAGTGATCATCGGCAAGCAGCGGCACGGCCCCACCGGCACCGTCCGTCTGCATTTCGACGGGGCCTTCACGCGCTTCTCCAATCTGGAGCAGCGTTACGACGATTTCGCCGGCTAGGTCCCCGGACGCCGGCAGGGAGCGGCGGTGGACGTGCAGACCCAAGCCGGCAGGCCGATGGTGACCGGCGCCTCGCGGGGCGTGGGGCTGCTGACGATCGACCTCGGGGCGATTGCTGCCAACTACCGGCTTCTGCGCCGCCAGGCCGCCCCGGGCGCCTGCGCGGCCGTGGTCAAGGCGAACGCCTACGGCCTTGGCCTCGACGCGGTCGCCCCGACGCTCTGGCGGGCCGGCGCAAGGGTGTTCTTCGTCGCCCTGCCGGACGAGGCATTGGTGCTGCGGTCTCTGCTGCCGGATGCGCATATCGGCGTCCTGGGCGGGCTGCTTCCCGGGTCTGCCGACACCTTAGCGGATGCCGCCATCTGGCCGGTCTTGAACCATCTGGGTGAAGTTGCGGCCTGGGCAGGCCTGGCGCGCCGGATCGGCCGATCCCCCCTGCCCGCGTTCCTGCATGTCGATACCGGCATGAACCGACTTGGGCTCCCGCCCGACGAGCGGGCGCGGCTGGCCGCCGATCCGAGCCTTCTCGATGGCATCGACCTGCGCGGCATCATCAGCCATCTGGCCTGCGCGGATGACGCCGACAGTCCGATGACCGCCGCCCAGGCGCGAACGTTCCGGGACGCCCTGGCGACCCTGCCGATAGCCCCCAGTTCCCTGGCGAACAGCAGCGGTCTGTTTCGCCCGGCGGCATCCGGTTTCGATTTGGCCCGCCCCGGGATGGCGCTCTACGGCCTGAACCCGACGCCGGAGCGGGCGAATCCGATGCGGCCAGTCGTTACGCTGACAGTCCCGGTGCTGCAGGTTCGTCACGTTGACAGGCCGATGACCGTTGGCTACGGTGCGAGTTATCAAGTTGCCCAGCCGGCAAAAATAGCTACCATTCCAGTTGGTTATGCGGACGGCTTACTACGGTCGGTCAGCAATTGCGGCGTAGTCTGGCTGGCGGGACGGCCGGCTCCCATCGTAGGTCGCGTTTCCATGGATCTAGTCACCGCGGACGTTACCGGCATTCCCGGCGATCTGGCTGCGCCCGGACAACCTGTGGAGCTGCTTGGCCCCAACCAGGATGCCGACACCCTGGCCAAGGCAGCGGGCACCATCGGCTATGAGATGCTGACGGGACTGGGAGGGCGCTTCCGGCGCCAGTACCTGCAAACGGCGCCGGACGACACCAGCCGATGACCTTCCTGCGCACGATCGGCAGGACCTTTCTGTCGTTTCTGTGGGGTGTGGGGCACCTGTCCCTGTTCGCCCTGACGGCGATTTCCCATTGTGTTCGGCCGCCGTTCTATCCGCGCCTGGTGATGCGGCATGTCATCGACATCGGCTACTACTCCCTGCCGGTCGTCGGCCTGACGACGCTGTTCACCGGCATGGTTCTGGCGCTTCAGAGCTACAGCGGCTTCCGCGAATTCGGCGCGGAACGGGCGATCGCCCTGATCGTCGTCGTCGCCGTGACGCGCGAGCTGGCGCCGGTTTTTGCGGGCCTGATGGTGGCCGGCCGCATCGGCGCGGCGATCGCCGCCGAAGTGGGCACCATGCGGGTAACCGAGCAGATCGATGCCCTGACCACCCTGTCCACCGACCCTTACAAGTACCTCGTCGTGCCGCGCATCGTGGCCGGCACCATCATGCTGCCCTGCCTGGTCATCGTCGGCAGCATCATCGGTGTCTTCGGCGGGTTCCTGGTCGGTGTGTACAAGCTGGGCTTCAATCCGGCCGGCTACCTGTCGGCCACCTGGGACGGCCTGGAGTGGATCGGTGTGCTGTCGGGCGTGACCAAGGCGGCCGTCTTCGGGTTCCTGATCTCGCTGATGGGCTCGTATCACGGCTACAACTCCCGGGGGGGTGCGCAGGGCGTTGGCGCGGCGACCACGCACGCCGTCGTTTCCGCCTCGATCCTCATTCTCTGCTTCAACTACTTCATCACCGAACTGTTCTTCTCGCTGTGACCACGACCCCGAAAATCCGCCTGAGCGGCGTGCATAAATCCTTTGGACCCAAGCACGTATTGCGTGGTGTTGACCTTGATGTTCAGCCGGGCGAATCCGTGGTGGTGATCGGCGGATCGGGTACCGGCAAGTCGGTGATGCTGAAATGCGTATTGGGCATCCTGTCGCCCGATACCGGTACCGTCAGCATCGACGGCACCGACACGACGAAGCTCAAGGGACGCGACCGCATCGATCTGATGGAACGGTTCGGCATGCTGTTCCAGGGTGCGGCTTTGTTCGACAGCCTGCCGGTCTGGCAAAACGTGGCGTTCGGCATGATGCAGGGCCGGCGGCACCTGCCAAAGGCGCAGGCCCGCGAACTGGCGACCGAGAAGCTGGCCATGGTCGGCTTGCCGGCGGAAGTCGGCCTGCTATCGCCGGCCGAACTGTCCGGCGGTATGCAGAAGCGCGTCGCGCTGGCCCGGGCGATCGCCAGTTCGCCGGAAATCATCTTCTTCGACGAGCCGACCACCGGCCTGGACCCGATCATGGGCGACGTAATCAACGACCTGATCATCAAGAGCGTCCGCGAGTTGGGGGCGACCGCCCTGTCGATCACCCACGACATGGCCAGTGCCCGGAAGATCGCCGACCGCATCGCCATGATCCACGAAGGCCACATCATCTGGAGCGGCCTGCCCTCCGACATCGACGGCTGCGGCAATCCCTATGTGGAGCAGTTCGTCCATGGCCGCGCGGAAGGACCGATCCGCATGCCGGTCCGGGCGATCTGAATAGCGCAGGGCGTCAGGCATCATGGCCCGCGGGACCGCCCGCTACGTTTGTCAGGAATGCGG
The DNA here is from genome assembly GCA_028281985.1 of Alphaproteobacteria bacterium. Lineage (GTDB taxonomy): Bacteria > Pseudomonadota > Alphaproteobacteria > DSM-16000 > Inquilinaceae > JANQIU01. The sequence continues at coordinate 13,821 of JANQIU010000086.1, forward strand.
CACCACCTACCGCAAATGGGCCGGACGGTGCGAGAACTGCGGTGCGTGGAACAGCATCGTCGAGGAAACGCCGGGACCGCAGGCGGCACCGGGTCCCGGCGGCGCCCGCCTCACCCCCGGCACCGCTTTGGCATTCGTTCCCCTGGACCTGGCAGCGCCGGACCGGCCGCGCTGGATCACCGGCAATGCCGAATTCGACCGCGTTTGCGGCGGCGGCCTGGTCCGGGGATCGGCCATCCTGATCGGCGGCGATCCGGGCATCGGCAAGTCGACCCTGTTGTTGCAGGTCGCCTGTCGTGCCGCGGCGGAAAGGCGCTGCGCCTACATCTCCGGCGAGGAAGCGGTGGAGCAGATCCAGGCCCGCGCCGCGCGACTTGGCCTGGCGGACGCGCCGGTCAGGCTGGCGGCCGCGACCGATGTCCGGGACATCATCGCCAGCCTGGAGGGCCGCGACGCGCCGGAACTGGTGATCGTCGATTCGATCCAGACCATGTTCGTCGACACCGTCGAAAGCGCGCCCGGCACGGTGGCGCAGGTGCGGGCCAGCGCCGCGGCCCTGATCGGCGCCGCGAAACGCCGCGGCGTGGTCATGGTCCTGGTGGGCCATGTGACCAAGGACGGCGCGATCGCCGGCCCCCGGGTGCTGGAGCATATGGTCGACACGACGGTCTATTTCGAAGGCGACCGCGGGCACCAGTTCCGCATCCTGCGCAGCGTCAAGAACCGCTTCGGCGCCGCCGACGAGATCGGCGTCTTCGAGATGACCGGCCAGGGCCTGGTCGAGGTGGCGAACCCGTCCGCCCTGTTCCTGGCCGACCGGGCGCCGGATGGCGGCGATGGCCGGGTCAGCGGTGCGGCCGTATTCGCCGGGCTGGAGGGCACCCGGCCGGTGCTGATGGAGATCCAGGCCCTGGTCGCCCCGTCCAGCTTGGGCACGCCCCGCCGCGCGGTCGTCGGCTGGGACGCGGGCCGGCTGTCGATGGTCCTGGCGGTGCTGGAGGCGCGCTGCGGCATCGCCATCGGCATGCGCGACGTCTATCTGAACGTCGCCGGCGGCCTGCGGGTTCAGGAACCGGCCGCGGACCTGGCGGGGGCGGCCGCCCTGCTGTCGTCGCTGGGCGACTCGCCCGTGCCGCACGATGCCGTGGTGTTCGGCGAGATCGGCCTATCCGGCGAGGTCCGGCCGGTGGCCCAGATGGACCTGCGGCTGCGCGAAGCTGCCAAGCTGGGTTTCGTCGAAGCCGTCGGCCCGGCCCGGCCGCGGCGCGCCGCCCCGCCCTTGCCAGAGACACCGCGCTTGAGGGAGATTCCCCATGTCCGGCACCTGGTGCCGTTGTTCGGCCTTGAAGACGGCCGTATGCCCTGAGGCGTCAGCCCATCCATGGCCGTTTTGACGTGAACATCGTCGATTTCGCCGTTCTGGGCGTGCTGCTGGCGTCCGGTGTGCTGTCCTTCGCCCGCGGCCTGATTCGCGAGACCCTGTCGGTGTTGGGCTGGGTTGGCGCCACCGTGTTGACCCTGGTCACCTTTCCCGTCGCCGCGCCGACCGTGCGCCAGTGGTTCGGCGAGGAGTTGATTGCCGACATCGTCACCGCCGGCAGCGTGTTCATCGCCGGCCTTCTGGTCTTCTCGCTGCTGGCGCATCTGATCTCGCGCCAGGTCCGGGGCCGGACAGTGACGACCGTCGATCACGGCCTGGGGTTCCTGTTCGGCCTGGTGCGCGGCGGGGTGCTGATCTGCCTGGCGTATCTGCTGGCGATCTGGCTGGTGCCGGATCTTTCGGACGGCCGGCCGTCGACGGCCGAGTCCGGCGGCTGGCGCCAGGCGGTGCTTGAAGCACGCAGCCTGCCCTGGGTTCGCGAAGGCGCGGAGATCATCCTCGGCTTTCTGCCGGGCGATGTCCTGACCCTTGGCCCCGCCCCCGAGACGGGATCGGATGTCACACCGGCAGGAACGTCGGAATGAGATGCTTTCTTTACGCCCGCGGGCCTATAGTCCGCGCGCACGCCGGGACGACGCGACACTGATGCACCCTTCCCAAGCCGACGACGACACCCTGCGCGAGAAATGTGCGGTGTTCGGGATCTTCGGGCATGCCGAAGCCGCGGCGCACACCGTGCTCGGCCTGCACGCGCTGCAGCACCGCGGGCAGGAAGCCTGCGGCATCGTCTCCTGCGACGGCGAGCAGTTCCACGCCCACCGGGCCCTGGGCCAAGTCGGGGATACGTTCAGCAACCCGGCAGTGGTCGCCATGCTGCGCGGATACGCGGCCATCGGCCATAACCGCTATGCGACCAGCGGTGGCACGCTGCTGCGCAATGTGCAGCCGCTGTTCGCCGATCTGGACGCCGGCGGCTTCGCCATCGGGCATAACGGCAACCTGACCAACGCCTACCATCTGCGGCGCAAGCTGGTGCGCCGGGGATCGCTGTTCCAGTCGACGACGGATACCGAGGCCATCGTGCATCTCATGGCCACCAGCACGGCGAACAGCATCATCGACCGGATGGTCGACGCGCTGATGCAGGTGGAGGGCGCCTACTCCATCGTCGCCCTGTGCCGGTCGGCCGTGATCGCGGTGCGCGATCCGCTGGGCGTCCGGCCCCTGGTGCTCGGCCGGCTGGGCGATGCGCATATCGTATGCTCGGAGACCTGCGCGCTGGACATCATCGGTGCCACGTTCCTGCGCGACGTGGAACCGGGGGAGATGGTGGTCCTGGACGAAAGCGGCGTCCACAGCTACCGCCCCTTCCCACCCCGGCCCAGCCGGTTCTGTGTCTTCGAGTACATCTATTTCGCCCGGCCGGACAGCGTGATCGGCGACCATTCCGTCTACGCCGCCCGCAAACGCATCGGCGCCGAACTGGCCCGCGAAGCGCCGGCCGGGGCGGATGTGATCGTTCCTGTCCCGGACAGCGGCGTCCCGGCGGCGATCGGCTACGCCGCCGAAAGCGGCCTGCCGTTCGAACTGGGCATCACCCGCAACCACTATGTCGGCCGTACGTTCATCGAACCGACCGACCAGATCCGCAATCTGGGGGTCAAGCTGAAGCACAACGCCAATGCGGCACTGATCGACGGCAAAAGGGTCGTGCTGGTCGACGACAGCATCGTGCGCGGCACCACCTCGCGAAAGATCGTCCAGATGGTCCGGCAGGCCGGCGCCCGCGAGGTGCATATGCGGATTTCCAGCCCGCCAACGCGAGGCCCGTGCTTCTACGGCATCGACACGCCGGCTAAGGACGAGCTGTTGGCGCACCAGTACTCGGTGGAGGGCATGCGCCGGGAAATCGGCGCCGACAGCCTGGCGTTCATCTCGGTAGACGGCCTGTACCGGGCGATGGGCAAACCGGCCCGCGATCCCGACGCCCCCGCTTTCTGCGATGCGTGCTTCACGCTGGACTATCCGACCGCCCTGACCGACGAGGAATCGACCGAAGGCCAGGGCGAACTGTCGTTCCTGGCGGAGCGAACCGCCACCGGCCGTCGCCGAAAACGCAGCCTGGCCTGATTGCATGCCCGAAAAACGACTGGAAGGCCGGATCGCCCTGATCACCGGCGCCTCGCGTGGCATCGGCGCCGCCACCGCCCGCGCCTTCGCGGCCGAGGGTGCCCAGCTTATCCTGGTGGCGCGAACCATCGGCGCGCTGGAGGAAATCGACGATAGCGTCCGGAAGATCGGCGGTTCGGCCCTGCTGGTGCCGCTCGACCTGACCCATGCCGACAAGGTCATGGCACTGGGGCCGTCGCTGGGCGAGCGCTTCGGCCGGTTGGATGTCCTGGTGGCGAATGCCGGCACGCTGGGATCGCTCGGCCCGCTGGCCCATAGCGATCCCAAACTGTGGAACAAGGTCCTGGCGCTGAACCTGACGGCCCAGTACCACCTGCTGGGCACGGTGCACCCATTGCTGGTGCGCTCTGACGCTGGTCGGGCGGTGTTCCTGACCTCCAGCGTCGGCCACCAGCCGCGGGCCAACTGGGGCGCGTACGCGGTCAGCAAGGCCGGCCTGGAGATGATGGCCAAGACGTACGCGGCGGAGGTCCGGGACACGCCGCTGAAGGTCGTCGTCGCCAACCCCGGGGCCACACGGACCGCCATGCGGGCCGCGGCCTATCCCGGCGAAGACCCCGCGACGCTGAAACCGCCGGAAACCGTGGCGGAAATGCTGGTCCGGCTGGCGGTACCCGCATGGACCGAGACGGGCGTGACGGTCCGCTGCTCGGATGACGGGGCTCCGGAACCGGTCGACGACTAGATAACCCAACGGCGCACCGGCCATTGTCAGGCGTATGGGTTCTTGCCCTTGCGCAGCGTCAGGCGGATCGGTACGCCCGGCAGGCCGAAGGTTTGCCGCAGCCCGTTTCCGAGATAGCGCAGATAGCTCTCGGGGATCTCCTCCGCGCGGGTCGCCCACAGCGCGAATGTGGGCGGTCGCGACTTGATCTGGGTGGCGTACCGCAGCTTGAGCCGGCGGCCCTTGACCACCGGCGGGGGATGCTGGGCCATCGCCTCCTGCAGCCACCGGTTCAACGGTCCAGTGCCGATCCGCCGGTTCCAGACCGCATATCCCTGCAGCACCGTCCGCATAAGGGTTTCCAGCCGCAGTCCCTGGACGGCCGACACCGTCACCAGGAACGGCGCCTTGATCTGCGGCAGCGAGATCTCCAGGCGTTCACGCACCGACCGCAGGACCCCGGTGTGGTCGTCGATCAGATCCCACTTGCTGAGGGCGATGATCGGCAACCGCCCCTCCTCCACCACATGGGCGGCGATCGTCAGATCCTGTTTCTCCAACGGGGCTGTGGCGTCGACCACCAGGATGACGGCCTGGGCAAGCCGGATCGCGTTGCGCGTGGACTCGGTCGACAGGCGCTCCAGGGTCTGCTGAACCCGGGCGCGGCGCCGCAATCCGGCGGTATCGATCAGCAGGAACGGCCGGCCTTCGAATGACCAGGGAACCTCTACGGCATCCCGGGTCACGCCGGGTTCAGGACCGGTAACCACGCGGTCCTCGGTCAGCAGCGCATTCACCAGCGTCGACTTGCCCACATTGGGCCGTCCGACGACGGCCAGACGGATCGGCCGGCTGGTATCGTCTTCCGGGTGATCTTCGGCGGGTGCGGACCCATCCGTCTGGTCTGCCGTGGCCGGATCATCTTCCGCTACCAGCAGGTCGGCCAGCCGGTCCTCCAGCTCGTCCAACCCCAATCCGTGTTCAGCGGACAGGGCCACGGGTTCGCCCAGGCCCAGGGCGTGCGCCTCCAGCATGCCGGCTTCCGCCGCCCGGCCCTCGCATTTGTTGGCGACCACCACCACCGGCAGGCCCTGCCGGCGCAACCACGCCGCGAAGGCCTGGTCGACCGGCATCAGGCCGGTCCGGGCATCGACGACGAACAGGGCCACTTGCGCCCCGTCCAGGGCGCGTTCCGTCTGCTGCCGGGTCCGTCCCGGCAGGCTGTCGTCGAAGACGTCTTCAAGACCGGCGGTATCGACCACCGGGAACTGCAGCCGACCCAGCCTGGCCGTGCCCTGACGCCGGTCGCGGGTCACTCCGGGCGTGTCGTGGACGAGCGCTTCGCGGCGCCCCACCAGGCGGTTGAACAGGGTCGACTTGCCGACATTCGGTCGGCCGACGATCACCACATTGCCGGTCATCGGCGTCCGGGTCCTAGCGGTAGGCGGTCACCGAACCGTCGTCGGTCAGCACATACAGCGTGCCGTCGGCCACGATCGGCGGCACTTCGGTTCCGTCGCGCAACTCGAAGACATCGACCGGTTCGCCGGTCTGCGGCGACAGCAGGACCCCGGCCCCCTCCGAACTGACCAGGATCAGCCGGTTGCCGGCCAGCACGGGGCCGGACCAGACGATCGGGCCGGATCGATCCTCCGGATCATCGAACCGGGGCAGCGCGGTGACCCAGCGGATCTGTCCGCCGCGCCGGGTCAGGGCCAGCACCTCGTTGGCGTTGGTCAGCATGAACAGGAACTCGCCGGCCGCCCAAGGCGTATTGATCCCGCCGATGTCCTGATCCCAGATGCGGGCGCCGGTGCGCAGATCGATCGCCACGGTGCGGTTGCCATGGCTGATCGCGAACACGGTGTCGCCGTCCAGGACCGGCATGCCGCGGATGTCCGACAGGCTGGCCAGGGCGCCGACCTGGCGCAGCGACGCCAGGCTGTCCGACCACAGGGGTCGCCCGGTTTCCTGTCGCACGGCGAACACCTCGCCGGACGAGTAGGCCGCGACGACCACGCCGGTCCCGGCGGCCGGGCTGGCGCCGCCCAGAAGGCCGGCGACCTCGAGGATTCCGGTGTGGGTCCAGGCGGGGACGCCGGTGTAGGCGTCGATTGCCTCAAGCTGGTTGTCGACGGTGACGGCGAAGACCCGGCCGTCGGTTACCGTCGGCGCCGCCCGGATCGGCCCGCTGGCCACAGCCCGCCAGATCAGTCCGCCATTAGCCGGATCGACCGACAGGATCTCGCCGAACCCGGTGGTGACGAACAGACGCCCGTCGTAGTAGGCCACCCCGCCGCCCAAGGGGCGCGTATCCTCGAAGGGCGTCGCCACCAGGACCTGCCAAAGCTCGTCGCCGCTTGCCACGTCGACCGCGGTCAGTCGGCCGTCGGTATCCATGGCGAACAGGCGTCCATCGGCCACGATCGGCGGGTTGACCAGCCGGATGCGCCCCGACGCGCCGCTGCCGATATCGGCGCTCCAGACGGCCTCCAACGGCGGATCGAGGGCAAGATGGCCCATGGCATGGGCCGGCGACCCGCCCGACATCGGCCAGTCGGGGTTGCGCCGCATCTCCGGCAGGATGACATCAAGATCGGCGACCAGCGGATCGGGTTCGATGGTTTCGGCCAGCTCAAGGACCGAGATGCGCGCCCCCGGCAGTGCCTCTTCCTCGGCACCGCCGCAGGCGACCAGGGTCAGCGCCGTCGCCACTGCCGCCAAACGCAGGACTGTACCGCTGGTCATTGGCCCGGGCTCTCCAGGGCACGCACCAGTTCGTCGGCCCGTTCGCGCATGTCGGGTGGTGCGATGGGATCGTCGGCAAGCCGCCGGAACGCTTCGGCCGCATCCGCCATCAATCCGTCGCGCAGATCGACGAGCGCCAGGATCTCGCGCGCCGAGTAGCGCCACGGCCCGTTGCCGTCGGCCAGCGGACCGATGCGCTCGCGAACATCGGCCGGCGAGTCCCCGGCCTCCAGCCCGTGCAGCCCGGCCAGCAGCAGGGCCAGGTCATTCCAGGGCGCGGAGACGCTGCCATCGTCGGCCAGGGCCTGATAGGCCAGTGCCGCCCCCTGGCGATCGCCGGCGTTCGCCAGCAGCCCGGCTTCGTAGAACCGCGCCATCAGCGCCCGCCCGCCGCTGGCCTCCAGCGCAACCCCGGCCATGGCGTCGGCGCCGGCAAAGGCGTCCTGGATGCCGGCAACCCGGGCGACCTCAAGGGCGACCGTCTGGCTTTGGCTACGCGACTGCGTCCAGTTCTGCCACCAAACGAAGGCGGCGGTGGTCAGGACAACCGCCGACGCGACACCGACAATCCAGTTTCTGTAACGAGTCCAAAGCGCTTTCGCACGATCCTCGCGCAGCGCTTCATCAACTTCCCGAAAGATATCGGCCATGGCCTGCCCTGAAATCCGGAATCCGGCGCCCGCTTCGCCGCCTCATGCCGCTGCGCGCCATTTGATGGAACAGCCCATGCTGGGCACCTGGTGCTCGGGTCCCTGCCCGGTCTCGGCGACCATCAGCATGGCCTGGCGCAGTTCCCGCGGGACATCGGGTGCCGCCTCGCGGCGACTGGCATCGAGGCGGCCGCGATACTGCAGCGCCAGTTGATCGTTGAAGCCGAAGAAGTCCGGCGTGCAGACCGCGCCGTAGGCGCGCGCCACCTCTTGGGTCTCGTCGATCAGATAGGGGAACGTGAACCGGTGCGACCTGGCAAAATCCGTCATGTGGTCCAGATCGTCCTGGGGATAGGCCACCGTGTCGTTCGGCATGATCCCGGCAACCCCGATGCCGGCGCCTTGGAGATGGGTGGCATCTTCGACCAACCGGTCGATCACGGCACGCACATAGGGGCAGTGATTGCACATGAACACCAGCAGCGTGCCGCGCGGCCCTGCAATGTCGGCCAGCTGGTAGGTACGGCCATCCGTCGCCGGCAAAGCGAAGTCCACCGCTTTCCAGCCAAAATCGCAAACAGGTGTCTCGGTCGACGCCATTCGGGCCTCTTTGCACGCCCCATCCACACAGCAGGCGCCTTTCCTAGTCGATCATCCCGGGGAAAACAACGCCTGCCCCTGGACGCCATCGGCGTGCGGCCCGTCGGCGGCCGGATGTCCGCCTGGCGCGTCGACGCCGGGCCGCGGGATGATGCTGCGGCATCGGCACGATGACCGGTACTCGCCAGTGGACGACGGCGATAATTTGCGGTTCAGTATCGATGGCTTCGGCGCCAGCAGGAAGGCGGAGGAATGGCCGACATATTCCGACTGTCAGACCACCGGCGCCGCCGTGCCCGGGTGTACTTCAACCGGTACGAGCTTTCCCAGCTTCTCTCCCTGTACAGCGGCCGCGTTTCGCGCGGCGAATGGCGCGACTACGCCATCGACAACACGGTCGGGCTGGCCGTGTTCAGCGTGTTTCGACACACACACGACCGCCCGGTCTACGCGATCGCCAAGGTCACCGGGTCTCGCGGCCCGGAATACATGGTGTTCGACGCCACTCGCCGGCTGGCGCGGGATGCGTCACTGGCCGGCGTCCTGGAGGTCTTCAAGCGCGACCTGCGGCTGGTCGGCGACTAGGCCCTCCCGGCTCCGGGCGCGGACCGACCGGATTCACGATCACACCGTTCCGGCGTTTGCCCCGCATCCAGCTGGTCCCGTCGTTTCATGGCCGGTGATTGCGTGGGCCAGATGTTCATGATATGTTCCGATCCGTCACGCCATTCTCAGCGGCACATATCCAGGTCTGGCCCATGGGCGGCTTCAAGCGATCGCAGATCGACGCGACCGAACGTACCCGACGCGTCGAACGACTGGGGGGCGTTCAGGATCAGGGCGCCGACATCTTCTGCTGGTGCAACCGGTGCGGTCACAACACGGTGATGTCCGCGGCGACCCTGATCCTGCGCCTGGGCGCCGCCTTTCCGGTGCCCGAGGTCGGCACCCGAATGCGATGCCAGGCCTGCGGCAGCCGCGACGTGGCCACCCGCCCGGCCTGGCCGGCACCACCGCCGGTCACCCGGCACGACTGACGGCCGTATCGCCACCGACCAGGTCAGGTTTCGACCGCTACCGGTTTCGACAGTCGTATCGGCGATCGGCGCTGATCTGTTCCCGGCACCGATTCGTAAGATGCAATAACCACATGACGGAGGCGGGTTATGTTGACGGAAAGCCAAGCCAAGACCATCGCCCACACGCTGTTCAGCCGTCTGGGTGATCTGGCGGTCGCCGTTGCGGTGCTGCGGTCGCAGCTCGCCAAGGCGGCCGGCGATGCGGGCCGGGGCCAAGACTGGCAACGGATCGCCGTGCACCTGGACGAGCTGGCAGTGCCGAACGCGGCGTAGCCGCCCGGCCCCATCTCGGGACCGCCAGCTCAGCCGGGCAGGATGGTCCCGTCGGTCACGGCCTGATCAAGAACCGCGTCGTCCAGGTCGCATTCCGACAGGTCGGCACGGCTGAGGTCTGCACCGGTCAGGTCGGCGCCGGAGAGGTTCGCGGTTCGCAGATCGGCGCCGACAAGCGTGACCCCGACCAGGGTGGCGCGGCTCAGATTGGCCGGCCAAAAACGCCCCGTGGGCTGACCGTCCAGCCCCTTGATCTCCACCGGACTGAACTTGGCGGCGCTCAGGTCGGCCCGGGTCAGGTTGGCACCGGACAGGTTGACCCCCTCCAGCACCGCGCGATCCAGTGCCGCCTTGGCAAGGTCCGCGCCCGTCAGGTCGGACATCACCAACATCGCACCACTCAGCCGGGAACCGGACATCCGGGCCCCCCGCAGGCTGGCCCCGGACAGATTGACGTTGGCCAGATCGATATTGCAGAGGTCGGCATTGTCCAGGCTGGCGCGTGTCCCCACCGCCCCGTTGGACTTGATCCACTGGGCGTGCTCGCGCAGCACCAGCTGAACGTTGGCCGGCAGGCTGTCCGGCTTCAGCAGCAGCTTGGCCCCGTCGAGCCTGGCATCCGTCAGATCGACGCCCAGCAGGTCGACATCCGACAGATCGGCGCCGGACAGATCGGTACCAGCAAGCTTGGCCCCTTTCATGACGGCGGCGCGCAAGCTCGCCCGCGCCATGTCGGCCCCGGACAGGTCGGCATCCCGCAGATCGGTCTTATCCAGGATCGACTCCCGGAGCATTGCACCCTTCAGCCGCGCCCCAACCAGCACCGCCTCGGAGAGATCGGCATTGGCCAGTGACGCCCGGCCCAGATTGGCCCGCGTCAGGTTTGCGCGAGCCAGTTGGGCGTGGTCCAGCGATGCCAACCCCAGATCGCTGGCCACCACCGTCAAGCCGGTATCGGCGGCTGCGCTCATCAACGACCCTTCGCGCAGGTCGACCCCTTCCAGGTTGGCATGGCTCAGATCGGCGTGCCGCAACCGGCAGCCGCGCATGTCCGACCCGGTGAGGTCGGCCTTCACCAGGCGCGACTTCTGCAGGTTGCAGGCGAACAGGTCCGCGTTGCTCAGATCGACGTTTTCCAGGTTGGCCTTGCTGAGATTGGCACCGGAAAGCTTGGCATTGCGCAGATTGACCCGCGGAAGCGCCACGCCGGAGAGATCCTGCAAGGCAAGATTGGCCCGCCGCCCGCCGGACCGCTTGCGCAGCCACCTCTCATGGGACTGCAGAATGCTGACGATTTCTTTCGGCGTCATGGCCTGAGCGAACCGGACGGGACGATCGTAGGCGGGCGTTATCAGGGCAACCGGGAACCACCGTCAACGGTCCCGAACCGATGCGCGATCTGAGACGCGCGGGGCCGACCCGCTGCCCCCGGCCCGACTTGGAAAGGCACAGACACTGTCTTGTGGACGATCGGCGGGAAACCGGTTTGCCCGTTGTCGGACGAGGAGCCGCCCTATGGTCCGCCTTCCTTAGAATGGCCGCTCGTCTTTTTCTCGGGTGTTTGACATCGACGCGACCTTGATCACATCATCCGGAAACGTTGCCGGATAGGGTCAAGCGCGTTGGAGCACCCCAGATCTACGATGCCAAAAACCTCGCGCGTCGCCCGTCATAGAAGGAAGGTCGCAACCAGCGGCGCCAAGCGGGTCGAGGTGACCGTCCCATCTCGTGACGCACCTCTCGTCAGGGCAATCGCAGGAACGCTTCGCTCGGGTGGCGAGGAGGCGCAACGCCTTCGCGAGTTGATGAAACCGATGCTCTCCGCCCAAACGGCAATAACGGGACAGGAACTGGTCGCGTTCTTCCGCGCCTCCCCCTTGGTCGACGCGGATCTGCCGATCGAGCGCGATCGGTCGACCGGCCGCTCGGCCGACCTGGGCTGATGCCATACCTCCTCGACACCAATGTCGTAAGCGAGACGATCAAGCCCAAACCCG
>JANQIU010000099.1 GCA_028281985.1 Alphaproteobacteria bacterium
ATCAAGCAGGCGCCGCTGCTGCGGGTGCACGCCCGCCACGAAGGCATGTGGGGCAACCGGCTGCGGGTGCGCATCCGGCCCAGCAGCGTGGTGTCGACCACGGTGGCCGCCGCCGCCGCCGTCGACGACTCGCCGATCACCCTGGCCAGCGCCTTCGGCGTCTCGGTCGGGTCGACCCTGGAGGTCAGCCGCGGCGACCCGCCGGTCCGGCAACTGCGCCAGCGGGTGACCGATGTCGATCTGGCCGCCAGCCAGGTGGACCTGGACGGCGGCGCCGATGCGGCCCTGCAGGTCGATGATGTCGCCGCGACGATCGAGTTCGACCTGATCGTCGAACGCCTGGACGAAAACGACCGGGTGGTCGAGGACGAGACCTTCGAAGGCCTGGCTATGGACCCGGCCCATCCGTCCTACGCGCCGCGCATCGTCGGCGCCTTCGACCGCGACGCCGGCGAACCGGAGGATGTGGGCGCGTCGGACCTGGTGCGCCTGTCGGACCTGACGATGACCGACCAGGGCGCCGACCTGCCGGGCGCCGCTGCGCTGCGGCTCAGCATCCCCACCGATGCGGTGTCGCGGATGATGGCCGGCGGCGACGACGATATCGCCAACATCACCGACGCCACCTACGTCGGCACCGCGGCGGCCGACCCCGACGACCGCACCGGCATCCAGGCCCTGACCACCATCGACGAGATCAGCATCGTCGCCGTGCCCGGCAACACCAGCCAGGACGTGCAGAACGCGGTCATCACCCATTGCGCGCTGATGCGCTACCGCTTCGGCGTGCTGGACGGGGTCGCCAATGCCCGGCTGGCCGAAATCCAGGCCCAGCGCCAGCTCTACGACACCACCTATGCCGCGCTCTATCACCCCTGGCTGGTTATCGGCGACCGGTTCGGCCGGCCCGACGACACGCTGGCGATCCCGCCCAGCGGACATGTCTGCGGGGTCTACGCCCGCACCGACAACGACCGCGGCGTCCACAAGGCCCCGGCGAACGTGACGGTGCGCGGCGTCCGCGACGTGGTCACCCGGATCACCACCGGCGAGCAGGACGTCCTGAACCCCCGGCATATCAACGTCATCCGCGATTTCCGCGAACTGAACCGCGGCATCCGGGTCTGGGGTGCCCGCACCCTGTCCAGCGATCCGGAATGGCGCTACGTACCGGTGCGCCGGCTGTTCCTGTTCCTGGAGAAGTCGATCGAGCGCGGGACGCAGTTCGCCGTGTTCGAGCCGAACGGGCTGGCGCTCTGGGCCACCGTCCGGCGCAGCGTGACCAACTTCCTGACCACCGTCTGGCGCGACGGGGCGCTGGCCGGCGCTTCGGCCGAGGAGGCGTTCTTCGTTCGGGTCGGCTTGGACATCAGCATGACCCAGGCCGACATCGACGCCGGCCGGCTGATCGTCCTGGTCGGCGTGGCCCCGCTGAAACCGGCCGAATTCGTGATCTTCCGCATCGGCCAGAAGACCCGCGACGCCACCGCCTGACGCCGCCGCCCGAAACCGCCCACCAGAGGAGATCGCGTCCATGCCGCCTGGAGACCGCATCGACCCGTACGCCCAGTTCAACTTCCTGGTCGAAATCGACAACGTCACCCGCGCCGGGTTCACCGAGTGCGGCGGCCTGACCACCGAGCAGGACGTCATCGATTACCGCGAAGGATCGGAGGACACGATCGTCCGCAAGATTCCGGGGCTGCGGAAGATCACCAACATCACCCTCAAGCGAGGGTTCACCCAGGACCGCGAGTTGTGGGAGTGGCGCAAGACCACGATCGACGGCCGGACCGAGCGCCGGGCCGGCGCCATCGTGCTGTTGGACGAGGCCCGGGAGGAGGTTCTGCGCTTCAACTTCCGCGAGGGCTGGGTATGCAAATGGGATGGCCCGCAGCTCAACGCCTCGACCAATGAGGTGGCGATCGAATCCCTGGAGATCTGCCACGAAGGTCTGGAGCTGGAGGGCTAGCGGGTAGGTCGGGGGAGCGGCACGGCCATGCTCGGCGCACCGGGCGTCACCTTCCAGACCGTCGATCGCCGGCGGCCGTCGGTCGCGGCGTTGCGTACGGACGTGACGGGGTTCGTCGGGTATGCCGAACGCGGGCCGATCGACCGGCCGGTGAAGCTGACCAGTTGGCGGCAGTTCCTGGTCGCCTTCGGCCCACCCCTGGCCGGAGCCTATGGCGGGCATGCGGTGCGCGCCTTCTTCGACAACGGCGGGGCGGCGTGCCATCTGCGGCGGATCGCCGACCCGGATGTCGCCACCGCCGCCGGGTTGGCGGTGACCGGCCTGGCCGGCCCGCCGGCGCTGACCCTGTTCGCGGCGTTCAGCGCCATCGCCGTCGCCGAACCGGACGGCGCCGGAGCGGCCGTTGCCGCCGCCCGGCAGGCACCCAGCCCCGGGGCCTGGGGAAACCGCATCGCGGTTTCGGTTCTGGAAGCCGGGCTTGGCGCCACCGAGACCCTGGGCGCCCAGGCGGAGGACGGCGCCAGCGTCCGGGTTCAGGGCCTCATCGGCTTTCACCCAGGCAGCCTCGTCCGCTTCATCCAGGACGGGACGGCTGCCGGCACCTATGGGCGGATCCGGCAGATCGATGCCGGCCTGGGCGAGATCATCTGGGAAACGCCGATTGCCGGCCTGGGCCTGGACCTGTCACGCCCGTTCCGGCTGGAGACCGTTGAGTTCGCCTTGCTGGTGCATTTCGACGGCCAAGTGGTCGAGCGGCATGCCGATCTCAGCCTCGATCCCGGACACCCCCGCGCCGTCGCCGCCGTGCTGGCCGCGGACAGCACCTATGTGGGTGCGACGAGCCTTGTCGATCCGGCCGATCTGACCGACCCCGCCCGCTGGCCGGCCCCGGTGGACCGTCTGTCCCTGGTCGGTGGGCAGGACGGGTTGGCGAGCGTTACCCGCGACCACTTCCTGTCGGCGCTGGACGACCTGGCTGCGGTCGACGAGGTCAGCTTGCTGGCCGCCCCGGACCTGGTCCTGCGGCCGCAAACGCCGGCACCGGCACAGCGGGCCGCAGCGGCGACCGACTTCTGCCAAAGCCTGGCACCGCCGCCGCGCGGCCGGCTGCGCGGGGTGGTGCTGACGAACGACGACACGGCGCAACCGATCGCCGGTGCCCGCGTCCGGGCCATCGGCGCACCGGCATCGCCCCGCATCACCGATGCCCTTGGCGGCTTCGAGTTGTCGAACCTGCCCGAGGGGCAGGTAACCCTGGTCGTCACCCGGGACGGCTATCTGGAAACGGAAACCACCGCCCAGGTCTATGCCGTCCTGCCGGCCGAACCGACCCGGCTGTTCCTGACCCCGATCACCACGCCGCCGGCGTTCGGCAACGACGAGATCTTCGAGGTCCAGGCAGCCATGGCCCGCCAGGGCGCGTTGGGGCTCTACCGGGTCGCCATCCTGGACCCGCCCGCCGATCGCGTGGGGATGCAGGAGATCCAGGCGTGGCGGTCGCGGTTCGATACGGCCTATGCCGCCCTCTACTACCCCTGGATCGTGTCCCGCGACCCGGCGACCGGCGCCGCCCTGACCCTGCCGCCCAGCGGCGCGGTGACCGGCCTGATCGCCCGCACCGACCTGGCCATCGGCCCGCACCGGGCGCCGGCCAACCAAGTCCTCATCGGGGCCGACGCCCTGTCACTGCCTGTCCTGGCCGAACAGCAAGCGGTTTTGAACCCCCTGGGGATCAACTGCCTGCGCGCCAGCCCCGGCCGCGGCGTCCTGGTCTATGGCGCCCGGACGGTGTCGAGCGATCCGGAATGGCGGTATCTGAACGTCCGGCGGCTGGTGCTGATGATCGCCGAGGCGATCGAGAAAGCACACCAATGGGCGGTGTTCGAGCCGAACAGCAGGGTTCTGCGCGAGGCGCTGACCCACAGCCTGACCACCTTCCTGGACCTGATGTGGCGGCGCGGGGCGCTGGCCGGCGGGTCGCCGGCAGCGGCGTTTGCCGTCAAATGCGACGAGGAGAACAACCCGCCCGCCGTGATCGACGCGGGCCGTGTCATCGCCGATATCGCCGTCGCCCCGGCACGGCCGTCGGAGTTCGTCATCCTGCGCCTGGGCCGGACCCAGACGGCCGTGGAAGTGCGGGAGTAGCCGATGGTCGACCTGCCGCGCTTCGACCCGCTACCCGGGTTCAACTTCCTGATCACGCTGATCGACACGTCCAGCACGTTCAGCACCCTGTCCAGCGCTGCGCTGGGCCTGGCCTTGGGCGGCTTCACCGAATGCAAGGGTCTGGAGAGCCGGCTGGAGACCCTCGACTACCTGGAGGGCGGCGTGAACGACCGGGTGCACCGGTTCCCGACCCGGCATGCCTTCGCCAACATCGAACTCGTCCACGGGGTCGGCTTCGGCGAGGAACTGTTGAACTGGCACAACGAGTTCCTGGCCGGCAAAGGCACCCGGCGGGACGGGCTGATCATCCTGCAGAACGAGATGAAGCTGCCGATCAAGACCTGGTCGTTCACCCGCGGGCTGCCGGTGAAGTGGACCGGGCCGACGCTCAACGCGCAGGACAGCGCCCTGGCGATCGAAAGCCTGGAGATCGCCCACGAGAAGCTGGAGCTGCTGGTGTCGCCAGGAAAGCTGGTGGCCGACCTTTCGCCGTTCTGACCCGACCGAAACAAGGGAAGCGCCCGCCGATATGGACGTCCGGATCAACCAGTTGAACAGCACCGTGCGCGCCGTCGATGCGGACTCGCTGCTGACGCCAGAGGTGGTGGAGCGGATCGCCCGGGCCGTGGCCGATCGACTGGCGGCCGACAAGTCGGACGCCGAGGACCGGGCCCGTGACGCCGGCATCGGCGTGCGCCGGGTCGCGCCCGATCGCCTGGGTTGACGGGGGGACTAAGGCAGGCATCATGGGCAAACTGACGTTCCAGAGACTGGACCTGGAGAAGGCGCCGCAGGGTGACCCGATCGAAGTCCAGTTCAACCCCACCGAATACGCCTTTGAGAAGGCGGCCAGCTACGCCGATGTGGCGATCCCCGGCCTGGACGCGCCGATCCTGCAGTTCGTCCGCGGCGAGGCCGAGACCCTGTCGCTGGAGCTGTTCTTCGACAGCACCGAAAGCGGCACCGGCGACGACGCTGAAAGCGTCACCGCCCAGGTCGACCCGTTCTATCGCCTGGTGAAGATCTCCGGCGACCTACACACGCCGCCGATCGTCCGCATTACCTGGAGCGAAGGGTTTCCCGGGCTGACCGCCGACGGTGCGGCCCAGCCGCGGCCCAGCTTCGACTGCGTGGTCACCAGCGTCGCCCGGCGCTACACGCTGTTCAACCCCAGCGGGTTGCCGCTGCGCGCCACGGTGACGCTGAGCCTGCGCGAGTACCGGACCCTGCGCGAGCAACTGGAGGAACTGAACCTCCAGTCCAGCGACCATACCCGCGTACACATCGTGCGCGAGGGCGAGACCCTGCCGCATGTGGCCTTCGAGGCCTATCAGGACCCCACACGGTGGCGGCTGATCGCCGATGCCAACCGCATCCTCAACCCACGACGGATCACGCCGGGCCAGGCGTTGATCCTGCCGCCGACCGCGTGAGGCCGGGGCGATGACCGCGGCACAGATCTACGAGACGGAGACGTTCTTCGCGCCCCGGTTCGAAATCCGGCAGGGCGGATCGCCGGTTTCGCAGACGGTGGTCCGCGACGTGGTCGCCGTCAGCTATTCCGACAGCCTGGATCAGCTCGAGTTCTTCGAGTTCACGCTACACGACTGGGACCCGGTGCAAAGGACGCCGAAATACTCCAGCCCCTATGACGAGAGCGGCGCGGCGCGGCGCGACGCCTCTGGCGCGGCGGTCGCCCGTTTCGAGCCCGGCGACATGGTCGAACTGGCGATGGGCTATTACGGGCCGAACGCGCCCACGACCATGCTGCGCGGCCAGATCGTCACCGTCACCCCCAGCTTCCCGGCCAGCGGCACGCCGACCTTCAGGGTGCGGGCGCTCAGCCAGCTCTTCGGCCTGCAGAACAGCCAGATTTCCCGGTCCTTCGAAAACACGGCCGACACGGATATCGCCAAGGCCCTCGCCGGCGACCTGGAGAACGCGGTGGCCACCCCGGTGGGCCAGGCGGCCAACGAGACGCCGCACGAATTCCTTATGATCGACAACCAGTATCCGATCGTCTTCCTGATGGGCCGTGCCCGGCGCCTGGGCTACGACCTTACGGTCCTGGCCAACACCGAGGGCATCCCGGACCTGGAGGTGACCGGCGGCGGCCGGGACGAGCCGGCAATCTTCTTCGGCCCGGCCAGCAGCCAGCGCCCAACCTATGGGCTGGAGTGGGGCAAGACGCTGGTCGAGGCCAACCTGACCGTCCGAATCAAAGACCAGGTCGGCTCGGTCACCGTGCGCGGCTTCAACATGCGCGAAAGCGGCGGCCGCCAACAGATCGAGGCCACCGCCACGCTGGCCGACCTGGACCTGGACCTGCCGGACCCGACCCTGCTTGACGCGATCGACGGCGCCCTGGCCAGGACCGAGGAGATCGTCGTCGACGACCCGATCGAGAACCAGCAGGAGGCCGACCTGAAGGCGCTCGGCACCCTGCGCGATCGCATCAAGGACCTGGTGACGATCCAGGGCCGGACCGTCGGCTTTCCCGGCCTGCGGGCCGGCGGTGCGGTGGAGATCACCGGGATCGGCCCGCGCTACTCCGGCCGCTACGTGCTGACCGGCACCACCCACCGGATGGATGCCAGCAACGGCTACCTGACCGAGTTTTCCGCCCGGCTGGAAGGGCGCATTCCATGAGCCAGCGGATCGCCAGCATCGTTCTCGGCACGGTCCAGGACATTGAGGATCCGGAAGGGCTGGGCCGCGTGCGCCTGACCTTTCCAGTCTCCTCGGGATCGGCGGACGTGCCGAGCAACTGGGCGCCGATCGTCCGGCCGCTGGCCAGCGGCGGGTTCGGTCTCTGGGCCCAGCCCAAGCCGGGCGACCTGGTCCTGGTCGGTTTCGAATACGGCAACGTCAACCGGCCATATGTGCTGGGCGCCATCTGGAACGGCAACGCCCAGCCGCCGACGACCGAGAACGAACACGTCGTCCTGAAGACCGCGGCCGGCCACACCCTGACCTTCAAGGACACGAGCGGGGAGGAGAGCATCACCCTGGAAGATAGCGCCGGCAATGTCGTGCAGATGGACAAGGACGGGGTGGTCATCACCTCGGCCAAGGACGTCACCATCACCGGCCAGAACATCACCATCGAGGCGACCGCCCAGCTCACGGCAAAGGGCGCGCCGGTGCACCTGAACCCATAGCGCGGCGGGACCGGCAGGCGATGGAAACCATCTTCCCCAGCGACACCGGCTACCGCGGCGCCTTTCTGCTCGGTTGGCGCCGCCGGCCCGGCTCGGCGGTCGGCCCGGACAATATCGAGCGGACGGCCAGCCTGATCGTCAAACGCACCTATGACATCGTCGGTGCCGATGTGGCGGGCCAAACCGGCAACCTGGTGCCGGCCGACGACGCGCTGGAGGTGTTCGAACGCGATCTGCCCGGCGACCTGCTGGAGAACGGTGATTTCGCCGACGGTCTGGCCGGGTGGTCGACCACAGGCGGTGCTGCGGCGTCGATCCTGGAAGACATCGTCGATGGGGAACCGAACCCGCGCCTGCGGGTGACCCGGTCGGGTGCCGGCACCGTCCGGCGCAGTGCCGGCCTGGGGCGGGCGCTGCGCGACCAGCGCTTCGGCTTTTCGGTGCAGGCCCGCGGCTCCACCGGCTTCGCCAATCCGGGGCCGGCGATCCTGGCCGCATCCGGCGGCGGCACGATCGCAACGGCCGATACCGACCCGCCTGGGGGCGACCTGGCGACGTCGTCGTAGATCAACTCCTGATCGTCCGCCCCGGCCGTTGGCAGCGACACGGTCAGCGTCTCGCCGCCAAGCCCGGCGCCCGCCTGGTCGGCGGCCGACAGGGTTTGCAGCGTCGTCGTCAGGTCGCCCCCATGCGGGCCGGTATCGGCCGTTGCGATCGTGCCGCCGCCGGATGCGGCCAGGATCGCCGG
>JANQIU010000313.1 GCA_028281985.1 Alphaproteobacteria bacterium
CACGGGTGTAGCCCGGTGCCGGCAGTCGTTCGTCGGTATCCGGCGGCGTCTGCGAATGCCCGGTATCCGGCACCGGGGTGTCGCCGCCGAACTCGCTGAGGCCACGGGCCGGGGCGTGGGATGAGGCGGGGGCATGCGGCGACGTTTCCCGACCGGGGGTCGACACCGTCTTGCCGCCCAGCACCCCGCCGGCGCCGCTTTCCGCGCGGGTCACATTGGCGGGATCGAAGTAGTCGGCAATGCCCTGCCGCTGCTCGTGCGTGGTGACGTTGAGCAGCCAGAGCAGCAGGAAGAACGACATCATCGCCGTCACGAAGTCGGCATAGGCCACCTTCCAGGCCCCGCCGTGGTGACCGTGGCCGCCGCCGCCCTTGCCGCGTTTGATGACGATGAGCGGCCGAGCCGCGCTGCCTGCTGCCGACATGATCTGCGCGTCCGCGCCGCCCTAGGCCCGGGCCGCCGTCACGGCGGGGCGAGGGCTGCAGTCGCCTCTTCGAGTTCGAAGAAGTCCGGCCGCGTGTTGGGGTACAGGGCCTTTCGGGCGAACTCCACAGACACCGCCGGCGCGTAGCCGTGCAGATGCGCCAGCAGCCCGGCCTTCATGCACATGTAGAATTTCTGCTCGCCGTCGTACATGTTCTTCAACGAAGAGGCGAGCGGCGCGATGAAGCCGTAGGAAAGCCAGACGCCCAGGAAGGTGCCGACCAGCGCACCGCCGATCAGGTGGCCCAGCACCTCCGGCGGCTCGGTGATCGAGCCCATCGTTTTGATGACGCCCAGCACCGCGGCGACGATCCCCAGGGCCGGCAGGGCGTCGGCGACGGACTGGATCGCATCGGCGATGCGCATGGAATGGTGATGGTGGGTGTCGATCTCCGCATCCATCAGGTCTTCCATGGTGTGCGGGTCTTCCGCATTCAGCGACATCAGCCGCAGGTAGTCGCACAGGAACTCGATGGCGTGGTGGTTCTTGTGTACCGTCGGAAACTGCTGGAACAGCGAGCTTTCCTCGGGCTTCTCCACATGCTGCTCCAGGGCGAGCATGCCCTTGGTCTTGGCCGTCTTGAATACCTGATAGAGCAGGCTCAGCAGTTCCAGGTAGTCGGCTTTACTGTATTTGTCGCCCTTCATCGCGGCGCCGATCGCCTTGCCTGCGCCGGCGAGCACCTGCTTCGGGTTGCCGATGACGAACGCGCCCAATGCCGCGCCGCAGATGATCACCACCTCGAACGGCTGCCAGAGCACGTACAGCTTGCCGCCCATGGCGGCGTACCCGCCTAGGGTGCACAGGACAACGATGATGGAACCGACGATAATCAGCATGCGACTGGGATCCGGATCCTCGCGGTGTGCGGATCGGACCATCTCGTGGGTCCAGGCCGCTGCCGTTAACCATCCCCCAGCTCTCTTAAGAATCGGTGAAACGGCCGCGGCCGGGTATTGCGGGTTGCCCGACCCGCGGCGAGCCCTCATTTAGGATCGCGCGGCGATCGTGGGGACTGACTGAGGGCGTGGCCGCGGCCCCGGAGCCTGCAAGACGAGGAAGGGACGGCCGATGCCGGAACTGCGCAGCGTGCGACAGCCCGCGCCTTCCGAGATCGACGAGCGCGTCTTTCGCGACTCGCTGGGATGTTTCGCCACGGGCGTGACGGTGGTGACCACGCGAAGCGAGCAGGACCGTCCGCTCGGTGTGACGGTCAACTCCTTCGCGTCGCTGTCCCTGGACCCGCCTCTGGTGATGTTCGCCCTGCGCCGGGAATCGACCACCTTGCCGATGATCCGCGGCGTGGGGGTCTTTGCCGTCAACGTGCTGGCGACGACGCAACGCGAGGTGGCGGCGCGGTTCGCCGCCGGGCCGCCGCGCTGGGAGGATCTGGATCTCCGCGAGATGGTCACCGGAGCGCCGGTGATCGGCGGTTCGGTGGCGTCGCTAGATTGCCGGCTGCACGCCATCCACCCCGGCGGCGACCATGAGATCCTGGTCGGCGAGGTCCTGGCACTGGAGCAGGACCCGTCGGAGCCGGCACCGTTGCTGTATCACCGCGGCGATTATGCCGCGCTGGGGTGAGCACAGGTTCAGATGGTTTCAACCGGCAGGGCCGAGGCGCTGACGCCGGCATCCCGCAGGGCGGTCTGGATCTCCCAGGCATGGGCGGCGTCCCGGGTATCGACGATGACTTCCAGATCGGTCCGCTTCACCGGCACGTCGACCATCAGGCGGTTGTGATGGATTTCCACGATGTTGCCGCCGGCATCGCCGATCAGGCGGGTGACCCGTGACAATTCGCCGGGGCGGTCCTCCACGGCGACGGCGAACCGCACCAGCTGACCGTCGCGGGCCAGCCCGCGCATCAGGATCGTGGCCAGGAGCCGGGGGTCGATGTTTCCGCCGCATAGGACGGTCGCCACGCGCCGGTCGGCGAAGCGGCCCCGGGCGGACAGGATCCCGGCGATGCCGGCGGCCCCGGCACCTTCAGCGACCAGCTTCTGCTCGGTGACCAGCAGCTGCACCGCCTGCTCCAGAGCCGTTTCGTCGACGGTGACGATGTCGTCGACCAGGGCGTCGATGATCTGCCGGGTCACCGCGCCTGGCCGTTTGACGGCGATGCCGTCGGCGATGGTCGGGCCGCCGTAGTTGGCCGCCCCCCCGCCGGCAATGGCGTCGCGCATCGCGCAGTACAGGGTCGACTGGACGCCGATGATCCGCAGGTCCGGCCGGCGTGACCGGGCGGCGATGGCGATCCCGGAGATCAGGCCGCCGCCGCCGATGGGCACGACCAGGTCGTCCAGATCGTCCAGGATATCCGCCATTTCCAGGCCGATGGTCCCCTGGCCGGCGACGATCAGCGGATCGTCGTACGGGTGCACCATGGTCAGCCCCAGGTCGTCCCGCAGATGGTCGGCATGGGCCTGGGCTTCCGACAGGGTTTCGCCGACCTGTTCTACCTTGGCGCCCAGGGCTTCCGTCCGGGCGACCTTGGTAAACGGGGTCGGCAACGGCATGACGATGGTCGCCGGGATGTCCAGCCGGGCCGCGTGATAGGCGACACCCTGCGAATGATTGCCGGCCGAAGCCGCCACCACCCCCCGGGCGCGCTGGTCCGGGTCCAGCGACAGCAGCTTGTTCAGCGCCCCCCGGACCTTGAACGAACCGGTGGGCTGCTGGGTTTCCAGCTTCAACACCAGCCGGCACCCCAGCCGCCGCGACAGGGCGTCGGCGGCGATGGCCGGCGTGCGGGCGACACCGCCGGCGAGCGCCCCGGCGGCGGCGGCGACGTCGTCCAGGCGAACGGGCAAGGGCTTCATTATGGCGTCACTGGCCGAATGGCTCGGCCGGGTTCAGGGCCAGGGTGCCGAGCCCGCGTACGGTCAGCTCGGCCGCCGCACCGGTGATGGTGATGTGGTCCCCGTCGCGCCATGGCTGGACCAGATCGCCGTAATGGGCCGACAGCGGGTGCCCGGACTGGCCGGTGGCGATCATGAAGCGGCTGTTGGCCAGGTCGCCCATATCGTAGATCGCCCGGTACCCGGCGCCGTGGACATGGGCGAAGGGCGTTTCGGTCTTGTCGTCCATCTGAAAGCCCATCGCGCCGCGGTTCACGGTAAAGAAACCGCCATCGGTCTCGATGCCGATGTCGAAAAGCCGCGACAGCAGGGGGACCCGACTCCAGACTTGATGGGTCAAGGGCGCGACATGCTCGTCGCCCCAGCGCCAGGCGTCGGGATCGTCGCCATGGCGCGCGGAGATCCAGTCCACCGCGGCGGCAAAGGACGCCGACAGGATGGCATCGCAGCTTTCCGTTTCGCCCTCCGTCCCGACATCGTCGCACCATGCCTGGTTCTCGGTCAGGATCTGCCGCACCACCGTCGGCCGCCAGTGCCAGTACGTCTCGAACTGCTCGCCCAGCTCGTCGGCATAGAGCGCCCGGTTCAGCTCCCGCAGCCAGACGGTGAACAGCAGCGGTTCCGGGCGATCCCGATCCATCCGGTGGTCCCATAGCCGGAGCAGCGACAGGGCTTCCGCGTCGCCGGCCTCGCGGGCGCTGATCGTCAGCATGTGCGGCAGCAGGTCCCGGGCCGCCAATGACACGATATCGGTCATGATCCGGGCCGTGGTGTCGATGGTCTGCAGCCCGGTTTCATCCAGCATCTCCTCGATGCGGCCGGCGCGGTAGCCTTCCTCGTACGGGAAATGCAGGAAATGCGGGTAGTCGGGCGGGTCGACGCGATTGTTGGCGTTGACCAGCCGGCCACGCTCCGGATTGAAGGTCTGCGGCAGCTCCTCGAACGGGATCATGCCCGACCATTCGAACTCGCCCGTCCATCCCGTCACCGGCAAGGTCCCGTCCCAGCCGTCGCGGATCGGGATCTCGCCATTGACGATGAAGCCGATATTGCCGGCGATGTCGGCGTAGACGATGTTCTGGTTGGGCGAACGCATCAGCCGGACGGCATCCAGGAACTCCTGCCAGCCGGTCGCCCTGTTCAGGCGATAGAGCCCTTCGACCCCCTGGTCTTCGGCGGTCAGCGCCGGCCAAGCCAGGGCGATTGCCGTCGTTTCGTCGTGCAGGTCCTCCAGGTCGGCCTCGATATCCGACAGGATCGGCCCGTGCCGGGTCTCGCGGACGGTCAGCACCTCCACATCGTCATCGCCGCTGCCGTAGCGGATCCGTTCCTCCCGGACGGTGAACGGCTCGCTGCCCTCGGGTGTCAGGTAGCGGTTCGGGTCTTCGGGGTCGATACGCTCGATGAACAGGTCCTGCACATCGGTACCGGTGGTGGTCATGCCCCAGGCGATGGTCCCGTTATGGGCCAGCACATGGAACGGCACGCCCGGCACCGTGGCCCCGGTCACCATGAAGCCCGGCGTTTCGAGGCGCGCCAGGTACCAGAGATTGGGCGACTGCAGCATCAGATGCGGGTCGTTGGCCAGGATCGGCGCGCCGGTCTGTGTCTGCTCGCCGTCCACCACCCATTCGTTGGAGGCGGACATCGGCCCCAGGATGGTGGGGATCGCCGCCAGCGCCCGGCGCAGCGGTTCGGCCGCCTCGCGGTAGACCGGTTCCAGGCCCTCAGGCGGCTGCGGGCGGTCGGCCCGTTGTTCGGGCGGCAGGTCGGCATTGCTCAGGGTTCGCGGCGGGGCGCCGATTTCCGGAAACAGCTCGGCGATCTGCTCCGCGTCCAGGATGCCGGCCAGCCCGGCGCGCTCCAGCTCCTGGCGCCAGCTGAACGACAGGAACAGGCTGATGAGCCGGCCCCACACGGCGCTGTCCGCCGGTCGCCAGGGTTCCGGCGTGACCCCGGTCATCAGGAATTCCGGCGGCAGCGGCCCGGACCGGTTGTCCAGCCAGGCATTGACCCCCGCGGCGTAAGCGTCCAGCGCCGTCATGACCGGTTCCGGCAGGTCGGCAAGGCTGGCTTCGGCATTCCGGTACAGCCCCAGCAACCGCATGCTGCGGTCGACCTCGCGGCTGAATTCACTGTCGAAGATCTCGGAAAGGCGGCCGGCGCCGAGCCGGCGCATGGCCTCCATCTGCCAGAGCCGGTCGCTGGCATGCAGGTAGCCCAGCGCGAAATAGGCGTCGTTGTCATATGCCGCGAAGACATGCGGGACGGCGTTCTCGTCCCGCATCACCCGCACCGGTGCCTGCAGGCCGGCCAGGCGCGCGGTGGCCTCGAAGTCCGGAAGGCCGGACCGGAACCAGAAGAACACGGCCGCGATGGTGACCGCGGACAGCGCAACGACGCCGATGATGAGTCGCCCTGTCCATTTCAACAACCGACGCATTGACCTGTTCCTTCGTCGCCGCCGGCACGGGCCGGACGGCCCGGGTCGCGCGCTTTTAGCGCATTTGCCGGGGCGGGGGTAGGGCGGCTGCCACGCGGCCTGTGGGGCCGGTTCTGCCTGGTTGTGCCGGGCCGGTGACGTGCAACGGCCGCGCCTTGGCCGGAATGCTGCCGTACCGCAACGCTAACGGTCGGCGGGTTGCATCGACTAGACTGGAAGCGGTGCACCGTTCCGGGAGATAGGAGCCGGGTCCCGCCATGACCCTGTCATTCGACAGCGCAGCGGAGTTGGTAGCGGCCTTGCGGCCGGAGGAGCCGGTGTTCGGCCTTCGCCCCCATGTCCTGCGCCAGGCGGCCGAGGACTATGTCGCGGCGTTTCCGGGCGACGTCCTGTACGCCGTGAAATGCAACGACGACCCGCGGGTGCTGCAGGCGCTGCACGGCGGCGGGATCCGCCATTTCGATACCGCGTCGATACCGGAGGTGGCCCGCATCAACGACCTGTTCGGCCATGAGCCGGCGGAGACGCGGGTCTGCCACTACATGCACCCGGTGAAGGGTCCGGAGGCGACGGCAGCGGCCTACCGGCAATACGGCGTTCGCTGTTTCGCGCTGGACCATCCCGACGAGCTCGACAAGATCCGGGCAGCCACCGGCGACGCCCGCGACCTGACCCTGCTGGTGCGCATGGAGGCGCCCCGGAACCAGGCCACCTTCGATCTCGGCGGCAAGTTCGGCGCCAGCGTCGAGGATGCCCCGGATCTGCTGCGGGCGGTGGCCGCCAGCGGCAATCAGGTGGGTCTCACCTTCCATGTGGGATCGCAGTGCCTCAACCCCGGGGCCTATGCCCGGGCCATCGACCTGGCCGACCAAGTGGCCGAGCGGGCGCGGGTGGCCGTACCCGTTCTGGATGTCGGCGGCGGCTTCCCGGCCGACTACGTCGGTGCGGCGACCGCGCCGTTCCCGGCCTTCGCCCAGGCGGTGGTGGCGGCGGTGCGCCGTTCCAAGAACCTGCGGCATGCGCGCCTGCAATGCGAACCGGGCCGGGCGCTGGTCGCCGCCGGATGCTCGGTCGTCGTGCAGGTTCTCGCCCGCCGGGGCGAGGCGCTGTATCTGAACGACGGCGCCTATGGCAGCCTCTCGGAACTGCGGTATCTGGAGCTGGTGCCGCCGATCCGGGTGCTGCGCCCCGGTGGCCGGCCCGGACGGGCGCGCCTCGGCTTCAAGCTGTTCGGGCCGACCTGCGACAGCGCCGATGTCCTGCCCGGCCCCTACTGGCTGCCGGCGGACGTGGCGGCCGGCGACTGGCTGGAGGTCGGCCAGATGGGGGCCTACTCGAACGTCCTGCGGACGCCGTTCAACGGCTTCTACGCCGACCGCTGGGTGTATCTGCGCGACCCGCCGGTGGCGATAACCCCGGATATGGAAGCCGAGCGCCGCTTCGATCTGCGCACCGCCTGAGGCTGGCCGGCCCCCGGTCGGCGTCCTATCTTGCAAGGCATGCGGGAACATTCGGTCCTCTGCCTCAGCCAGCGCGGCTTTCACCGCATGGCCTATGTCGTATGGTCGTCCGGTGATGCGTCCGGCACCGCCGGCGGCGATGCCGTTCCGCTGATCTGCGTCCATGGCCTGACGCGCACCGGCCGCGATTTCGACAGCCTGGCGTCGGCGGTCTCGGCGGCCGGGCAAACCGTCGTCTGCCCGGACGTGGTCGGCCGGGGCCGCAGCGCATGGCTGACCGATGCCGCCGGCTACGGCGTTCCCCAGTACGCGGCCGACATGGCAACGCTGATCGCCCGCCTGGATGTGCCGGCCGTCGACTGGCTGGGGACGTCGATGGGCGGCCTGATCGGCATGGCCCTGGCGGCCCAGCCGGCCACGCCGATCCGCCGCTTGATCCTGAACGACGTCGGTCCGTTCGTGCCCCGGGCGTCGCTGGAGCGGATCGCCACCTATGTCGGCACCGATCCTCGCTTCGACAGCATGGAGGCGCTGGAGGCGCATCTGCGGGAGGTGCATGCCCCCTTCGGCCCGTTGACCGATGCACAATGGCGGCACCTTGCGGTCCACAGCGCGCGGCAGGAACCCGACGGGCAGCTGGCGCTGGCCTATGATCCCGGTATCGCCAAGCCGTTCAAGGGCCAGGCGATCGAAGACGTCGACCTCTGGCCGTTATGGGAAGCAATCCGCTGTCCCGTGCTGGTGATCCGCGGGGCCGAGTCG
Organism: Alphaproteobacteria bacterium; assembly: GCA_028281985.1. Taxonomy (GTDB): domain Bacteria; phylum Pseudomonadota; class Alphaproteobacteria; order DSM-16000; family Inquilinaceae; genus JANQIU01. The sequence goes on from JANQIU010000313.1 coordinate 8,011, forward strand.
GATCTGCTGCAGCCGGAGACGGCCGAGGGCATGCGCGAACGCGGCCCGCGCGCGCAGGTCCACGAGGTTGCCGGCTGCGGGCATGCGCCGCCGCTGATGGCCGACGATCAGATCCGGATCGTGCAGGACTGGTTGCATGACTGACCAGACCCTGGGCAAGCGGAAGACCGGCGGTCAGGCGCCGAAGGCGATCCGGTTTCCCGCGTTTCGCCCCCGGCGCCCTTGGCTGGGCGGCGATCTTCAGACCCTGCGCAACCCGCTTGTCGCACGGTTCGCGCCCGACCGCCTGCCCAGCCCCGACGGCTATCCGGAGACCCGCCTGGCGGTGCCGCTGTCCGATGGATCCGGGACGAATATCGTGCGCTTACATCAGTTACATCAAGATAAATCCAAGTATTGCATAAAGTACAAGAATTTACGCACGACTATCTGAAGGTAATTGCACTGTACAGTAAAAACATATGAAATGTGCAAGGTTATTCCACGATAACA
>JANQIU010000181.1 GCA_028281985.1 Alphaproteobacteria bacterium
TCGGCGACGGCGGCACCGGGTCAGGCTTTCAGCCGGTAACCGGTGGCCAGCATGCGCAGGACCAGCGCCCAAAGCGCCAGGTTGGCCGCCGCCATCACCGCCAGCCCGATCATCAGGGTCCCGTCGCTTTCGCCGATGAAGCCGTAGCGGAACCCGTCGATCATGTAGAAGAACGGGTTGAAATGCGCCGCCCACCAGACCCCCTCGGGTAGCCGGTCGACCGTGTAGAAGGTGCCCGACAGGAAGGCCAGCGGGGTGATGACGAAGTTGGTGACCGCGGCAATGTGGTCGAACTTCTCCGCCCAGATGCCGCCGATGACGCCCAGCAGCGACAGCAGCATCGACGCACCCAAGGCGTGATAGAAGACGAAGAACAGATTGTGCACCGGGACCGGCACGAACACGCTGATCGCCACGAAGGTGACGGCGCCGACCAGCAGGCCCCGGGTGACCCCGCCGGCGATCCACGCCACCGCCAATTCGCCCGGCGACAGCGGCGGCATCAGCACGTCGACGATGTTGCCCTGGATTTTCGAGATCAGCACCGAGGACGAGGTGTTGGCGAAGGCGTTCTGCACCATCGACATCATCACCAGTCCCGGGGCCAGGAACTCCAGGAACGGCACCCCGTCGTAGACGGTGCGCACGATGCCGCCCAGCGCCAGCGCGAAGATGGTGTAGAACAGCAGGGTGGTCACCACCGGGGCGGCCACGGTCTGGGTGAACACCTTCAGGAAGCGCTTGACCTCCTTCTGGTACAGAGTGCTGAGCCCGGTCCAGTTGACCGGGCCGATGGCGCGCGGGGACGGCGGCTGCGAAGTCATGCTCGCGAGGCCCAGGTTGGTGGCCGGTTTCGGCTCGATTCGGGAGGGGCCGACCTTATCGGTTCCGCCCCCGGCCGCCAAGGGGCGCGCGACGCGCGGCGCCCCCGGCAACCGCCGGCCGGCGGCGCGGTGTCCGGCGCGGCGGGCGATGCACCAGAACCGCCAGCAGCATCGGGTCGGCATAGCCGAAGGGCCGGCCGTCCCAATGGCCGTAGGAGGCCTCGACGACGAAGCCGGCGGTCGCAAACCGGCGCAGCAGGTCGCCCGCCGTGTGCACCCAGGCGGTCAGTTGCCGCCGTTCCTCCACGGTGCCGCGCTGGAAGGTGTAGATGCTGACCAGCCGCCCGTTGTCGGCGTCATAGTCGTTGTCCACCAGCATGCGGATGTCACCGACCTGCCGCCAGGGCCGCTCCTCCAGGTTCGGCAGCAGGCATTCGGCCACCAGTTCGCTGTGCAGCAGCAGCCGGCCGCCATCCGCCGTCACCCGCGCCAGTCCGGCGGCCAGCGCCGCCTGGCCGTCCGGCGGCAGGTAGGGCAGGCTGTTGCCCAGGCACAGGGCGGCATCGAACGGCCCGATATCCGGCGGCAGGTCGGTCATGTCGACCGCCAGCGCCTGCACCGGATGGGGCTGGCCCTGGGCCGCCCGTGTCAACTCGGCCAGGAACTGGGCGTTGCGGTCGACGCCGGTCACCCGGTAGCCACGGCGCGCCAGCGCCAGGGCGATCCGTCCGGGGCCGCAGGGAACGTCCAGCACCCGGGCACCCGGTGCCAGGCCCAGGCCTTCCTCGGCGAAGTCGGCCTGGGCCTCGGTGTCGGCGTCGTCATGCGCCGCCCGCCAGACCTCGGCGGCCAGCCCGGTGTAGAAATCCGACGGATCGTCTTCGGTCATGCCGTCGGCGTAGGGCAAGTCGGCCGGTTTGCCTAGATCCACGTGAGGTCAGAAGTAACCATCGGAACCCGGGTTGACGGCATGCTGCGTGCCGGTCGCTACAGCGACTCCGGATTGCCCGGAACGACACGGGCCAGATGCCCCCGGACCACACCGCTTGCGGCGTCGACCATGGCGATGACGCCGGCGCCCCGGCGCAGGCGGGTGCAGCTGTTCTGCGGGCCGTTGTCCCAGTCGACGCAGTATCCGTGGTGCCCCATCCGCCAAACGCCGACCAGCGTGACGCCGCTGGGCAAGGTGGCGGCTACCCGGCCGTCCGGCCCGAAATACATCGGTGCGGTGCCGCCGGAGCCGGCCTGATCGTCGGCCGGGATGTCGACATAGGCGGTATTGCCGACCAGCAGGCCATCGATCTGGTCGCGAGCCAGGACGGTCTCTTCAGCCTGGGCGGCACCGGTCAGCGCTGCGGATGCGATCGTCACCATGATCAGTCCTCTCATCGCGGTTGCCTCATGCACGGTCGAAAGTCAGGATGCCTGACGATATCGGTGGGGGCGGGCATTTCGTCAAGCACCTTGACGAATAAGATGCCGTGTTGGGTGGAGACTGGATGGACCCGGATCTGGAAGCGGTGAGGGCCGGTGAGGTCGACCATATCGGGGTGCCGCTATGGCTGGCGACAAAGGCCTATGAACGGGCGATGTTCGATGGCGTGCGCGCCATGGGGTTCCGCGACGTCACCGTCGCCGACAGCGATCTGCTGCCGTATGTCGATCTGGGCGGCACCCGGATTTCGCGGATCGCCGAACGCCGGGGCACCACCAAGCAGGCGGCCCACGAAGCGGTGCACGGCCTGATCCGCCGCGGCTATCTAGTGCTGGAGCCCGACCCGGGGGACCGGCGGGCCAAGCGCGTGCGCTACACCGCCAAGGGGGCCGGCCTGCTGCGCGCCCTGCAGCAGGTCAAGCGCACCCTGCATGCCGGTATCGCCGATCGCATCGGGGCGGCGGAACTCGCGCGGCTGGAGGCGGTCCTTCGGACCATCCATGCGCATCTTGAGGGTGACGCCGGGGGCGGTTGACGGCGGCTGGGTCCGGCTTGCGCCGGCTTGCAAGGGCGCCGTGTCGGCCGCACATGCACCCCAACAGCAGGGAGGAGCCGATGACCAACGGGGAAGTGATCCGCGATCTCTACCGCGCCTTCGCCGACCGGGACTACGACGCGTTCCGCGCGCTGTGCCATCCCCAGGTGGAGTGGATCCAGAACGCCGGGTTCCCCGGCGGCGGCCATCACCATGGCCCCCAGGCGATCATCGACAACGTGTTCCGCCGGTTCGACGACGCCTGGGAAAGCTTCGGTTTCCGCATCGACGATTCCATCGATGCCGGCGATACCGTCCTGATCCTAGGCCAGTACGAAGGCCGGCACCGCGCAACCGGCAAGGCCTTCACCGCCGCGGCGGCGCATCTCTACGAGCTGTCGGGCGGCCAGCTGGTCCGCTATCGCCAGTTCGCCGACACCAAGACGATCTGGGACGCCATGTCCTGACCGGGTCGGCAGGCGGGGGCCCGGCGGTTGCCATCCGGCCGGCCGGGGCCTAACCATCGACCGGGCGTCACGTGCCGCCGGGCACGGGACGCAGGAGGGGGCAGGTTTCATGCGGTTGCGGACATCGCGACCCTGCCCAGCGCGCCAGCGGTCCGGGGTGCCGGAGAGACCCGATGGAGCTGATCGCCGTTTTCGTCGCCGGCGTCTTCGTGCTGGCGGGGGTCGTCAAGGGTGCGGTGGGGCTTGGCCTGCCGCCGATCGCCATGGGCCTGCTGGTTCTGGTGATGCCGCCGGTCGAGGCCGCCGCCCTGCTGGTGATCCCGTCGGTCGTCACCAATGTGTGGCAGATGCTGTCGGGCCGGCATCT
>JANQIU010000187.1 GCA_028281985.1 Alphaproteobacteria bacterium
CTGGAGACCTGGGTGCGCGCGATCAACATCCTGGCCATGCCCGCCCTGGTCGGCGCGGCCGCCATCGCCGTTCTGGGCTCGGCAGCGCTTCGGCGTCGCCAGCACCCCGCGGCACCGGATCGCCGCCAGTGAGTGGGCCGCGCACGATCGCGGGCCTCGCCGTTGCCGCCGTGATTACCACGGCGGCAACGGCCTTGGTCTATGCCGACCAAAGCGGACCACCGCCCCCGCCGGATACGCCCCTTTTCCCCGAGCTTGCGCGACAGCTGGACGATGTGACCGCCATTTCGGTCGACGGGCCGACAGGCACCGTCACGCTGAGCGCCGACCCCGCCGGCTGGACCCTGTCCGTTTTCGATGGCTATCCCGCCGACCCGGCCGTCGTCGGCGCCGTGCTCGGCGGATTGGCCGACCTGCGGCTGGCGGAGGCGAAGACGGCGACGCCGGCGTTGCACCATCTGCTGGGCGTTGCCGCCCCGGACAGCGATGGCGCCCGCGGACACCGGGTCGTGCTGACGTTCGGAATGGACCAGGGGGCCGCGGCCCTGATCGTCGGCGACCAGGGACGCCTGGCTACCGCCCCGTCCCGCTATGTGCGCCTGCCGTCGGAAGACCAGGCCTGGCTGGCCATGGGCGCCCTTGAGATCCCCGATGCGGCAATCGACTGGGTCGACCCGCGCATCCTCGACATCCCGGCGGGCGACATCGTCCATCTGGAGATCCATCCGGCGGCTCGCGCCCCCCTGGTCATCCAACGCGACCCGGTGTCGGCATCGCTCGCCATCGCCGACCTGCCCGACGACCGCGTCGTCGAGGAGACCTATCGGGTTACCAACATGGCGACGGTGCTGGAGGATTTGGCCTTCACCGACGTACGCAGCGCGGTCGAACTGGATTGGCCGGAAGACGGCGCGGTCGGGATCTTCCGCACAGCGGGCGGCGTCATCCTGACGGCCCGACTGGCCAGGGACGCCGGGGACGGCCTTGTCTGGGTCCGGTTCGAGACTGCGGTCGACCCTGCCGCACCCGATGCGTCCGGCACGCCAGCGGCGACTGCGGCCGAAATCACGAGCCGCCTGGGGCCTTGGGCCTTCCGGCTGCCGCGCCACAAGACCGATCGTCTGCAGATGACGGTGGAAGACATCACCGTACCGCGCGCCCGCACCGATGCGGATGCCCCCGCCCCTTGAAGGGGCGCACGCCCCGGGTCCTATCGGCGCTCCCTTGCGCCATCCGGCACCCGGACATAGGGTCCACGCATCCCCGGGAGCAGGCGAGTCAGGAATATGAACGAAACACTGAAATCGCTGATCGAACTGGACAAGGTCTATGGCGTCCAGACGAACACCAAGTATCGATACATGGTGTTCAAAGACTTCCTGGATGGTGACCTGGCGCGCGTTACCTTGTTTCGTGACGGTCGTTGGGAGGACGATGTCCTGGTCTTGGAAGATCCGATTGATGTTTTATTCAATACCCACAGCATCAACTTCGTGAAATCGAAGCCGCAGCGGAGCGTGCGCATAGACGGCACCACCGCCTGAGTTTCCCCGGGGGCTGCCGCTCCCTTCCCGTGAACAGGCCCGCCACTGATGTCGCAAACCGCCGAAACGCCCTCCACCGGTGCGGATTTCGATCCCACGGACGTGGCCAGCTATGCCCATTGGGCCAACGAGACGGTGCGGTTCTCCGATCTCGACCTGCTGGGGCATGTGAACAACAACGCCACAAGCACCTATTTCGAGACCGCCCGCGTGGCGTTCTTCGCCAAGACGGGCCTATACGACCCGGCGGCCGGCCTCGACAAAGCCAGCCAGATCGCCACGGTGGTGGTCCGCCTGTGCATCGATTTCCGGGCGGAACTGCTCTATCCGGCGACCGTGAAGATCGGCACCCGGACCACGCGCTTGGGCGGGTCGTCGTTCAGCTACCGTCAGGGCATGTTCTGGGACGGGCGCTGCGTTGCAA
>JANQIU010000210.1 GCA_028281985.1 Alphaproteobacteria bacterium
GCGGCGACCACCACCGGCATCCCGCCCATCTCGCCATGGGCGACAGCCATGGCATCCTGGCGGCCCGATTTGGTCTGCGCCTCCTTCAAACGGTCGCTGTACCGCTTGAGATCCCGGAAACGCAGCGGGTCGGGCGTCGATTTGGGCAGTTCGATTTCCGTGTAGCGGGCATCGTCGAACAGCATCTGGAACCGCTGCGGCGGGGTCAGCCGCATGTGGTAGCCGCAGTGCTGGCAGACATGGAGGTTCTGCTCCAACTCGCGATGGAAGATCATCGCTTCGCAGTTGGGGCATTTCAGCCAGAGGTTCTCCGGCACCTCGGACCGGCCGGCGAGGGCGCGGATCTTCGGCCGGACGAAGTTGGTTAGCCAGTTCATGTGTGCCTAGGTCGGCCACATGGCCGCCTGCGTCAAGACTGGGGTAAACATTCGGCGCGTGCGGGACCCGGGCGGACGGCTAGGCCCGGGCCGATCGCACCGCACTGGAAAGCTGGCTGACCAGGTCCAGGACCGATTCGGCCGTTTGCGGGCCGGCCTGCTCCTGATCGTCGAGCCCGGCAGCGAGCCGCTCCACCAGGGCCGTCCCGACGACGGGGGCATCGGCCACCCGGGCAACCGCGGCGGCCTGCTCCGGCGTCCGGATGCCGAAACCGACGGCCAGGGGCAGCGACGTGTGGTTGCGCAGCCGGCCGACGGCATCCGCCACAGCGGCGTCCGTCGCGCTGCGCGTGCCGGTGATCCCGGCGACGGCCACGTAGTAGAGGAAGCCCCCGGCCCCCTCCAGGATCAGCGGCAGGCGCCGGTCGTCGCTGGTCGGCGTTGCCAGCCGGATCACGTCGATGCCGGCCGCAGCGGCATGCCGGCGCAGCTCCGCGTCCTCTTCCGGTGGCAGGTCGACGATGATCAGCCCGTCGACACCGGCCCGGCCGGCAGCGGCGGTGAAGTCGGCGATGCCGTATCGGACGATCGGATTGAAGTATCCCATCAACACGATGGGGGTCTGCTGGTCCTGCTGGCGGAACGCCGCCACCATGTCCAGGGTCCGGCGCAGGGACATGCCGGCGCGCAGCGCGCGGACACTGGCCCGCTGGATCGCCGGGCCATCGGCGATCGGATCGCTGAACGGCATGCCCAGTTCGATCAGGTCGGCCCCGGCCTGGGCCAGCCCAGCCAGCAGCGCCGCACTGGTCTGCGGGTCGGGATCGCCGGCCGTCAGGAAGGTCACCAGGCCGCCGCGGCCCTCCTGCGCCAGGGCAGCGAACCGGGCGGCGATGCGCCCGCGCGGCGGCGCGTCGCTCACAGCTCGACCCCCAGGCGCTCGGCGACGGAGAAGATGTCCTTGTCGCCCCGCCCGCAGAGATTGACCACCAGCAGCGTGTCCCGCGACAGGGTGGGCGCCAGCTTGGCCACATGCGCCAGGGCGTGGGCCGGTTCCAGCGCCGGCAGGATGCCTTCCAGCTTGGCGCACAGCGTGAAGGCGTCCAGCGCTTCCTGGTCGGTGGCGGACACGTAGCGCACCCGCCCGGCGTCGTGGAGCCAGGCGTGTTCGGGGCCGATGCCGGGATAGTCCAGACCCGCGGAAATCGAATGTGCCTCGATAACCTGGCCGTCCTCGTCCTGCAGCAGATAGGTGGAGCTGCCGTGCAGCACCCCGGGCCGTCCCCCGGCGAGACTGGCGGCATGCTCGCCGCTTTCGATCCCGTGACCCGCGGCCTCCACGCCGACCAGGGTCACGTCGGGTTCGTCCAGGAAGGGGTAGAACAGGCCCATGGCGTTGGAGCCGCCGCCGATACAGGCCACCAGAACGTCGGGCAGCCGGCCCTCGGCCTTGACCATCTGCTCGCGAACCTCCTCGCCGATGATCGACTGGAAGTCGCGCACCATCATCGGGAACGGATGCGGGCCGGCGACGGAGCCGATCACGTAGAAGGTGTCGTCGACATGGGCGACCCAGTCGCGCAACGCCTCGTTCATGGCGTCCTTCAGGGTACGGCTGCCGGAGGAGACCGGGCGCACTTCCGCGCCCAGCAGGCGCATCCGAAACACGTTCGGGCGCTGGCGCTCCATATCCAGCTCGCCCATGTAGATCACGCAGGGCAGGCCGAACAGCGCGCATACCGTGGCCGTGGCCACCCCGTGCTGGCCGGCGCCGGTTTCCGCAATGATCCGGGTCTTGCCCATGCGCCGCGCCAGCAGCACCTGTCCCAGGCAGTTGTTGATCTTGTGCGCGCCGGTGTGGTTCAGCTCGTCGCGCTTCATGTAGATGTGCGCGCCGCCGAAATGGGCGGTCAGGCGGTCGGCCGGGTATAGCGGGCTGGGACGGCCGACATAATGGGTCAGATAGTGTTTCAGTTCGGCATGGAACACCGGATCGCGGCCGGCCGCGGCGTAGGCCCGCTCCACCTCGAGAATGAGCGGCATCAACGTTTCCGGTACGTATCGGCCGCCGAATTGGCCGAAATGCCCCTCCTCGTCGGGGCCGGTACGATACGAATTGCTGCGGACGGGGACGGTCACGGTGCGCTCCCATGCGGGGTGGGGTGCGGCAGCGGGAACGGGCCACACCCGGAGACGACAGGGCGCGCACGATAGCTACGGAAGCTACGGGTCACAAATGCCACGCGGGCATGCCCCACCGTCGCCGCACGCAACCCGTGCCCCGAAACGACCGCGGCGCGCGAGAGGATCGCGCGCCGCTTTCGCCGATGCTGTCCGGGCAGCTAGAGGCCGGCGCTGGAGGCCAGCTGCTGCATGATGTCGTAGTTGCACTCGCATTCGCCGAGCCAGTACTCGTCGCGAATGCTGTTTCGGGCGTAGCCGTAGGCGATCGAGCACCGGACCTTCGACAGGCCGGACCGGGTGAACAGCTCCAGATCGCCGGTCTGACGGCCGGCGCGGACCGTATCGAACACCGACACCGACCGGTCGATGCGCGCGGTCAGCTCTTCGCGCAGATCACCCATGCTGCCGACCGCCATCAGCGACCCCGGCGTGCACTGGGCGACCGGAACCGGCATTTCCCGCGTCACGACGGTGACCACACGACGGTTCCGTTCTTCGGCGGTCAGGATGTCGACCACCAGATCCTCTTCACCGAAGGACACCACCGACCGCATCCGGTCCGGCGCAATCCCGCGGCCGATCAGGTAGTCGCGCACCGCGTTGGCGCGGCGAAGGCCGAGTTCCTGGTTGTAGGTATTGGCGCCGACCGCATCGGTGTGCCCCGCGAGGTCGACCTCGACGTCCGGATAGGCCAGCAGCCAGGAGGCCTGCTGATCCAACCGTGGCGCCATGTCGGCCCGGATTTCGTCCCGGTCGAAATCGAAGAAGATCACGGTCGGGATATTGGTTTCGAAATCGGCGCGGGTTCCAGGGACCACGTCCTGTGCCTGCGCAGAGCCGACCGGACCGGCCACCAGGACCGCCGCTGCCGCAGCAAGGCACATCAACCAACGAGTAGACATCGAATGAACTCCCCCGGACCAGAGCGACCGGCCGATGCCGGACGGTTTACGAGTTGGCCGCTTTTCGACCGCGATTATTACCACGGACGATAGGGAAATTTGTCGTCAAAAGCAATGCAGGCGCAATGTGTTGGCGCGCGTTGCTGTCGGCACGTCCGATATCTGCACCATTACAGGCCGGCGGCCACCTCCAGAAAGTCCCGGATGCGATCCGGGTTCTTGGCGCCGGGCCGGTCCTCGACACCCGACGACACGTCGACGGCACGCGCGCCGCTGACGCGCACGGCATCGGTCAGGTTGTCCCGGGTCAGGCCACCGGAGAGCATCCACGGCACCGGCCAGTCCCGGCCGGTCAGGATGGTCCAATCGAAGGGCAGCCCGTTGCCGCCCGGCAGGGCCGCGACCTTGTCCGGGGGCTTGGCGTCGAACAGCAGCCGGTCGGCCGCGCCGGCGTAATCGCCGGCCGCGTCCAGGTCTGCCGCCGTCGCCACCCGGATGGCCTTCATGACCGGCAGGCCGAACCCTTCGCGGATCTCGGCAACCCGGCCGGCGGTTTCCCCGCCATGCAGCTGCAACATGTCCAAAGGCACGCGGCTGACCACATCTTCCAGCAGGTCGTCGTCCGGTTCCACGAACAGGCCGATCGCCCGGACCCCGGTCGGCAGGAGGCGGACCAGTTCGGCCGCCGATGCCGGGCCGATGGCCCGCGGACTGCGGGCATAGAACACCAGCCCGACGCTTCGCGCGCCTCCGTCGACCGCCGCCTGCAGCGCGGCGCCGTCGCGTATCCCGCAGATTTTGACCTCTAAGCGCATCGCTTAAGGATGGGGGGCCGGGGCGGTCGCGGCAAGCGATCGATCCGGGATCAGGCGGCCTTGGCGAGGTCCTGGGCGATGCGCCGGGCGGCGTCGCGGGGGTCGGTGGCGCGGGTGATCGGCCGGCCGACCACTAGATAGTCGGCGCCGGCCGCCATCGCCTGCTCCGGTGCCAGCACCCGCTTCTGGTCGTCGGTGGTCGCCCAGGCGGGGCGGATACCCGGCACCATCAGGATGAAATGCGGGCCGAACCGGGACCGCAGATGGTTTACCTCTTCCGCGGCGCAGACGATGCCGTCCAGATGCGCGTCCTGGGCCAGGGTCCCCAGCCGGTCGACTTGGTGATGGGGGACGGAATCCTGGCCGATATCGTGCAGATCGCCGTCATTCAGGCTGGTCAGCACGGTCACGCCCAGAAGCCGGGGCCGGGGCACGCCATGGTCTTCCGCCGCTTCGCGGGCGGCCCGAACGGCCGCTTCCAGCATCGCCCGGCCGCCCGATGCGTGGACGGTCAGAAACGCCGGCTGCAACGGGACCACCGAGCGCACCGCACCGGCCACCGTGTTGGGAATGTCGTGCAGCTTCAGGTCCAGGAAGATCGGCAGGCCGTGCCCGGCGATGGCGCGAACCCCCTCGGGCCCCTGGGCGATGAAGAATTCGAGGCCGAGCTTAAGGCCGCCGACCAGTCCGGTCAGTTCGGTGGCCATCTGGTGCGCCGCGTCCAGCGAGGCGGTGTCGATGGCGCAGAACACGGGCGAGTCACCGATTCGAGGTGGCTTGTTGTTGATCATCGCTCGAACACCATGGCTTGTTTGCGGGTCATCCGGCGGCTTTGCGGCGGCAATCTACCACCACTATTGCAGTGCAGCATAGACCCGGCGGGCCCTCAGGTCAGCAGATAGGCCGCCCTGGCCGCGACCAGGTCTTCCAGCGCCGTTCCGACCGATTTGAACACGGTGATGTCGCTGTAGGTCCGGCGGCCCGGTACGGCGCCGCGGGTGAGGTCGAACAGGTCGCCGATCACGGCGCTGGGCGACAGCGCCCCTTGCGCGATGGCGTTCAGCAGGTCACCGGCCTCGTCGAAAGCGCCCGCCCTGGTGTCCACATACACCTGCGACCGGGCGAAGGCCGTGGCATCGGCCTCCTGCATCTGCGGGGTGAAGGCGCCGACAAGGTCCAGATGCGTGCCCGGCTGCAGCCAGTCGCCGTACACCAGAGGTTGCGAGGCCATGGTTGCGCAGCTGACGATGTCGGCGCCTTCGACCGCCGCCGCCAGATCGTCGGCCACCGCCACCCGTGCCCGGGGGACCGACAGCCGGCGCGCCAGGCGCTGGGCCTTGCCGGCATCCCGGCCCCAGATCCGCACATCGCGAATCGGCCGCGCCGAAGCGTGGGCCAGGGCAAGCTGCGGCGCCAGGGCACCGGTCCCGACGACCAACAGGCGGGCCGCATCGGGTCGCGCCAGATAGGTGGCGGCCAGGGCCGATGCCGCCGCCGTGCGCCGCACGGTCAGGGCCGGCCCGTCGATGATGGCCAGAAGCGCGCCGCTGGTGCCGTCCAGCAGGACGTAGGCCCCCATGATCGACGGCAGCGAGCGCCGGGAGTTGTCCGGGAACACGGTGGCCAGCTTCACCCCGACATGCTGCCCTTCCGTCCACGCCGGCATGAGCAGCAGTGTGGCGTCGCTGGCCCCCGGCACGGGGATGCGGTGCTGATGGCGCAGCGGCACCGCCGCCCCGCGGCGGAAACCGTCGCGCAGGGCGTCGATCAGCAACGGATATGTCAGAGCCGCCGTGACCTCGGCCGCACCGATCACCCGCATCGCCGTGTCAGCGGGCCTCCAGGGCCGGCACCGCCGGCTGGTTCCGCTCCGATGGGGCCACCGCCTTGGGCGGCGCCTGGGTCGGCCGGGCCTTTTCCGCCGCCCGGGCTTCCGCCTCGTCGCGGGCCTGCTGCTGGCGGCGCATCTCCTCCAGTTCCCGGTTCAAGGTGCGCAGCCGGCCGCCCCGCCGGCGGGCCAGCCGCCGGTACTTGACCGACCCGAGCCAGACCACCGCACCGCCGATCAGCAGCCCCGCCGCCAGCGGCAGCAGCACCACCAGATACCCCGGCAGCAGCATTTCCTGCGGCAACGGCCACAGCCGCACGGGCAGCGGCTCCCGGTTGGAAATGGCGAACAGCGCCGCCACCACCAGGATCGGCAAAGTCAGGGTCCAGGCGATGTACCGCACGATGCGGTTCCTCCCTGGCGGCCGCCCGACCGTCGTCGGCCGCCTATCCGTCGGTGTTCAGGCGTTCGCGCAGCAGCTTACCCGTCTTGAAGAAAGGGATGAACTTCTCCGTGACGTGCACCGCTTCGCCGGTTCGCGGGTTGCGGCCGACCCGTGCGTCACGCCGCTTGACCGAAAACGCCCCGAAGCCGCGCAGCTCAACCCGCTCGCCCCGAGACAGGGCGCCGCCGATCTCGTCGAAAATGGTGGAAACAATGCGTTCTACGTCCCGCTGGTAGAGATGTGGGTTCTTCTCCGCCAGACGGGCGATCAATTCCGATTTTGTCATGGCCTGCGTGATTCCTTCCCCAGGCCGGTAGCCGGCGCAGCCCGCCCACCGGTCAATTGGTGGACACCCGGGTCACGCCGTGAGGAGACAAAATCGAGATCGTCCCAACGGGCGGGGACCCGAACGCCAAAATCATGCTGCCAGAGCGGCTGCAGTCTGGCAAGCTTAAGCCCTTACCAAAAAAGGATTTTTCACCTCGGCCCAAAGATGTTCCGGCTCGGGCCATCATCACCCTGGCCAGAACGGCAACGGCCCGCCGGTTTCCCGGCGGGCCGCTGGACCCCGCGACGATGCGTCGATGCGGTACCTTAGCTTTCGTCTTCCTCGGCTTCCGGCGACTGCTGCTCGGCCCGGGCCTTCTTCAGCGCCGCGCCTAGGATGTCGCCCAGCGACGCGCCGCTGTCGGAGGACCCGTACTCGGCCATCGCCTGCTTCTCCTCCTCCACCTCGCGCGCCTTGATGGACAGGGAGATCCGGCGGCTCTGCCGGTCGACCGAGGTCACCTTGGCATCCACCTTCTCGCCGACGGCGAAGCGGTCCGGCCGCTGCTCGGACCGTTCCCTGGACAAGTCCGCCTTGCGGATGAAGCCCGACAACGGCGCTTCGTCGTCGCCCAAGCTGACCTCGATGCCGGTGTCGGTCACCGCGGTGACCGTGCAGGTCATGATCGAACCCTTCTTGACGGTGCCGGCAGCGGCTTCCATCGGGTCGCTTTCCAACTGCTTGATGCCCAGCGAGATGCGCTCCTTGGAGACATCGACATCCAGGACCTTGACACGGACGGTCTGGCCCTTTTCGCAGTCCTGGATCGCCTC
>JANQIU010000280.1 GCA_028281985.1 Alphaproteobacteria bacterium
GCCTCGGGGCTCAACCACCTCGGCATCCAGGCCGACAGCGATGCGGAACTGGGCCAGGTGCTGGCCGGGTTTCGCGCGGCCGACGGGCCGGTGCGCGACGACGGGCATGTCACCTGCTGCTATGCGCAGTCGGAGAAATCCTGGATCCGTGACCCCCAGGGCGTCGCCTGGGAGGCCTTTCGAACCACCGGCGACAGCGATGTCTATGGCGAAGACGGTGCAGCGGGCCCGTCGGCGTGTTGTCCGGCATCCGATCCGCCGACCGACCCCGCCCCCTGCTGTACGTGAGGCGACCATGGCTGATACGCCCTATAACGTCCTGTTCCTGTGCACGGGCAATTCCGCCCGGAGCGTCATGGCCGAGATGGCGCTGAAGCGCTGGGGTCCGGGTCGTTTCAACTCGTTCTCTGCCGGCAGCCAGCCGAAGGGGCAGGTGCACCCCGTGACGCTGCGGCTGTTGAAAGACCTCAACTACAAGACCGACGAACTGCGCAGCAAGAGCTGGGACGAATTTGCCCTGCCCGACAGCCCGCCGCTGCATTTCGTCTTCACGGTCTGTGACAACGCGGCCCAGGAGGTCTGCCCGGCCTGGCCGGGCCAGCCGATGACCGCCCATTGGGGCGCGCCGGATCCGGCGGCCTTCGTCGGGCCGGAAGACAAGGCCCTGCAGGTCTTCAAGCGGGTCTATCTGGAGCTGGAGAACCGCATCAAGATCTTCTCCAGCTTGCGGCTGGAAGCGCTGGACCGCCTGGCGCTGAAGGAACAGCTCGACAAGATCGGTGCCACCAAGCCCGAAACCGCGGACGCCTGATCCGTGGCGCAAGTCGATTTGAACCGACGCCTGGTGGGCGAGGCGCTGGGGACCGCCCTGCTGCTCGCCACCGTTGTCGGTTCGGGCATCATGGCGCAGCAGCTTGCCGGCGGAAACGTCGCCCTGGCCCTGCTGGGCAACACGGTGGCGACCGGCGCCATTCTGGTGGTGCTGATCCTGGTGTTCGGGCCGGTCTCCGGTGCGCATTTCAATCCCGCCGTGACTTTGGCTTTCCTGATCCGGCGGGAGATCACGGTGCCGGTGGCGGCGGCTTATGTCGGCGTCCAGGTCCTGGGCGGATTGGCTGGGACCCTGGTCGCGCATGCCATGTTCGAGCAGTCGCTGCTGCAGGTGTCGACCAATGTTCGCCCCGGGCCGGCGCAATGGCTGTCGGAAGGGGTCGCCACCTTCGGCCTGGTACTGACCATTCTGGGCACGTTGCGCTGGCGGCCGGAAGCCGTGCCGTTCGCCGTCGGTCTTTTCATCACGGCCGGCTACTGGTTCACCGCTTCGACCTCTTTCGCCAACCCGGCTGTCACGGTTGCCCGGTCGTTCACCGACACCTTCAGCGGCATCCTGCCAGCCCATGCGCCGGGCTTTATCCTGGCCCAGTTCGCCGGCACACTGGTTGCCACGCTGACCTGCGCCTGGCTGCTGCGGCCGGCCTCGCACAGTGCGCCGGTCGCGTCGGCTGCCGATCCGGCAACGGCAAGCGGCGATTGACCGCCTATTCGGGGATCTTCAGGCTGCCGTCTTCGTTGAAGTCGAAGGCGCCGTAAGCGACTTCCCAAAGGTATCCCTCCGGATCGGCGAAGTAGCCGCTGTAGCCGCCCCAGAAGGTCTCCTGCGCCGGCTTCTCGATGGAGGCGCCGGCCTTTTGGGCGGCCGCCAGAACCGTATCGACCTCGTCCCGGGTTCGCACATTGTGCGCCAGGGCGATACCGCGGAACCCGGACTGCGGCTGCTTTGCCGCGGCGACATGCGCGTCACCCACATCCTCCGCCAGCTTGTCGACCGGATACAGGCTAAGGCAGGTGCCCCGGGTTCTGAAAAAGGCGACCTCCGGGCTGGGCTGGTGTGGTGCCGGCAAACCCAGGCCGTCGCGATAGAACGCGATCGCGCGTGCCAGATCCCGGACACCCAGGGTGACGATCGAAATGCGGGGTTCCATCGAGCCCTCCGTCTGCCAACGGCGCCTCACCGACGCCGGCTGGAGTATGTTCATGAAATGTTCCAAGAGTGCATATCACGGCCCGGCGGCGGTTGTCATCACCGGACTCGTGCCGCCGATGCGGTGATCGATGACTTTCAGACCGGCGTCACCTTGTCCTGAAGCCTGCCGCCTCGATCCGGCCTCCTCTCCCAGGATCAATCTGTGCCGTCCTCCATCGCCGCCACTTCCGCCAGAACCCAGTCGCGAAAGGCGCGGATCTTCGGGGCATTGTGGCGCCCTGCTGGATAGACCAGCCAGTACTGGTTCCGATCATGCTCCAGCAGGACATCGAACGGCCGCACCAGCCGATCGCCGGTAACCTCGCCGGGGAACATCAACGGCTCGACCAGCGCCACGCCGGCCGATACCGCAGCGGCGTTGACCATCATCTGTTGGGTTTCCAGGACCATCGGCGGGCCGGCGGTTTCCCGGTCGGCGACATCGACCCCGGCAAGGTCGAACCACAGCCCCCAATCGGTTCCTTCCTCTTCGATCAGCGGCAGGCGCAGCAGGTCGCGGGGCTGTGGATTCGGCCCCAGCCGGGCCGCCAGGGTCGGGCTGCAGACCGGCGTCAACCGTTGACAGAACAGACGGTGCGCCCGAAGTCCCCGGTGCCAGGGACCGGGACCCAGCCGGATCGCCGCGTCGACGTCGTCACGGTCAAAGTCGACTAGGTGGGACGATCCCTCCAGCCGCACCGCCAGATTGGGATTGGCCAGTTGGAACGCGCCGATGCGGGGCGCCAGCCAGTTGCTCGCCAGGGTCGTCACCGCGCTGACCGTCAGCACGCCTTCCGCGGTCTGTCGCAAACCGGCGAAGGCGGCGTCCATGCGGGCAAAAGCGTCGCTGATGACCGGCGCCAGGCGGGCACCGGCCTCGCTCAATTCGATCCGCCGGTGCTGGCGCCGGAACAGACTGGTCCCGGTCCGCTGCTCCAGCGTCTTGATCTGATAGCTGATCGCGGCCTGGGTCATGCCCAGCTCGGCGGCCGCCCGGGTGAAGCTCAGATGGCGCGCCGCGGCCTCAAAGGCGCGTACGGCGGCCAGCGGTGGCAGGCGCATCGGATGTCCACATAAGCTGACCTTATCCTAACCGTCGCATATTCGAATTGTCCGCAACAAGCGCAATGACGAAATAACAAGGTGTGGTCGTGCAGCGCCGATGACGGCGACGCTGGAGGGCGGTGATATGCAAAAGGTCAGCTTTCATACATGGGATCGCGATCTGCCCACGATACCGGCGCAGCCGGGCCGCTTTGCCAGTGCATCGGCTCCGGCGACACACGATGGGCACGCGGGGCGCTGGATCAGACTGGTTCTTGCGTGGCGGCCGACGCGACGCCGGCTCGCCTCGATCGACGGCCTATCCGCGCACCTCCTGCGCGACATCGGGCTGGAGGGGCGGTAAGGGCGGATCGGCCACAGAAGCGGGTGCCGCCAAGGTGAAGGTTACCGCCGGTTTGGACCTGCCCTTGACGGCAACCTCCCCGACCTGACGCAGCCCGGTCGCGGCTTGGGCCGTCGCTTCGCTGACCAGGACCCGGGTGCCGACCTGCTTGTTGAGCTGTTCCAGGCGCTGGGCCAGGTTCACCGTATCGCCATAGACGGTATAGGTCTGGCGCCGGCCGCCGACGCTGCCGGCCGCGACCGGCCCCGTGGCAATGCCGATGCGAATCTCCAGCCGATGGCCGTCGAAGCGTTTTTCTTCCGCTGCGCTGACCAGCGCCCTGGCGGCATCGACGGCGGCGCTGGCGTGGTCCGGCCGCTCCAGGGGAATGTTGAACGTGGCCAGCAGCGCGTCGCCGATCAGGTCGATGACCACCCCTCCATGCCGCGCGATGGTCTCCGTCGCCGCGTCGAAGAAGGCGTGCAGGGTTTCCAGGACCTGTTGCGGGGGCCGGCTTTCCGCGAAGGTGGTGAAGCCCTGAACGTCCAGGAACAACACCGAGCCGTCGCGTGTGACCGGGGCCAGGGACTCCGGATTGGCCAGCAGTGCCTGCGCCACCTGCTCCGGCAGGTAGCGGCCGAAGGTCCGCGCCAGATCGCGCCGGGCGCTTTCTGCGGCGGCAAAGGCGCCGACCACGTCGCGCGCGCGCCCGACCGCAATAGCCAGCAGAATTGCCGTCAGCATGATGAACGTGGTTTCCTCGATCCGGTTGCCGACGCCGATGAAATCCGGATCCAGAAACACCGAAAGATACTGCTCGGCATTGGGGGTCGGCGGCAGATCGCCCCAGGACAGCGTCCGTTCCATGCCGGACACCACCCAGAGGAACGCCGCCCACCAGCCCAGGCAGATGGTCGCCCCGGTGAACAGCAGCAGCCTGGGCGTCAGCGACAGGGCGGCAAGCGGCAGCATCATCAGCGCGTAGTAGGGACCATAGGCGCGAAAGGCCATGATCTGGGGGATATCGCCGCGCAGGCTCAACGGACCGAAGGCGGTCAACGCGGTCAATGCCAGCACGTCGACGGCAAAGAAGACGTATTTCAGCCACCATCGATCAAGACGCGATCCGACCAGCCGGTGGTGCACCAGCCCCAGGGCCACGAAACTGCCAATCAGGATCGCCGCATAGACGGTGACGATGGCGGAACTGCTGGTTGCAATGAACCAGGTTCCGATGACGGCCAGGGCGATCGTCCGGCATTTCAGCGCCAGCTTCATCCCGCCGCGCTGCGCCGCCTCAAGCGCCGCACGAACTTCGCCGTCCCGATCCGTAGCTTGTCGTTCAACCGTCATGCCGAGCGACATAGCGCGGATCGGGTGCCACGGCACGTCCGTCTGCGACCGATCCTCGCCGTCGCGCCTGACGCCCCGTTGAGTCGCGGGGATGAGCTTCTAGTACTAGTCTGCCGGTTGGCGACGCTGCGCGCCTCTGTAGAAGTCAAGGATCTCCTCGGGGCGCAGTGCGTAGCCAGCCTCCTTGCGGCCGAGAAAGAACACGCCGCTTGCCGAATCCACACGGAAGCGCTGCGGAACCAGCCTATCGAGCAGGCGAGCGACAGGATAGCTGGCCGCATAGACAAGCGTTCCGGCGACCCGGCTGCGCAGCAGACCCCATGTCAGATACTTCAGGGCCCAGCAGAAGCCCACTGCCGGCCCTCTGTTCGGTCCGCTGTGCAGTGCCCGGAACTCCCGGAACAACCAGCGGTGGCCGCTGACGGTGAAACGCTGGAAATCGTAAGCGCCTTCGTGCACCTGCTGCATGAAGGGCGTCTCCGCGTAGACAAGCCCGGTGTCCTTGAGCACACGGTGCAACTCCGCCACCACCTGAGCGGGTTCAAGGACATGCTCCAGCACCGCCTGGATAATGACGGCGTCGAAGCTGCCGTCCGCAAAGGGCAGATGGTGTCCGTCCGCCAGCAGCGTGACGCTGGACGACGGATAGACGTCGATGCCGGTGACGGCCAGATCCGCCGTCCAGAGCCGTTCCATTCCGACACCGCGGGTCCCGCTGCCCACCACGAGTACCTGTGCGCCGGCCGGAAGCATATCGCAGAGCCGGTCGACGTTCTCTCGGGTATGGCGCGACCGGCCGTAGATCAGCTTGCGCAGCCGGCCTGCCAGTCGGCCTTCGCGCCGTTCGACGAAGAGATCCTGATCGAGCGCGGTAGCATAGTCGGCAGCGTTGAAAAGGGTCGCCTCCCGCCCGAACGGCATCAGAACGGGTCGGGAGTGGATTTGCGGGAAGGAGACTTCCGCGAAGCGGCAGGTTTGGGCACGGCACAATATCCGGTCGCCGTGGCGGACCAGTGGTCCGTGTTCGCGACACGGGCAGCGAAGCATCTCGTCGGGAAGGTCCTCAAAGCGCAGTAACGGCATCGGTTCACGACTCTCCGATCTCGGCCAAGGTCCGGATATGCCAGCCCTTATGCTATTGGTCTGCCATCCCGATTTGAACTACCCAGGGTGCGTAAGCAATAACGCCCACCAAGGATATTGGCCCTCATTGACTCGGTGGGTCATCGGGGCGGCCAGGTTCGGGTTGAGCGTTTTGAGGTCCCGGGGACGCCCGCCGATCGCCAAACTGCTGGTGTCCACGAGACAAGTCGTGATGCCGGCAACCGCTACATGCTGTCGCGCCGGGCGGTGCAATGGCTTGCGCTGCCGGGCCGCCAGGGCATCTCCCTCAGCGCGGAAACCGGATCGGATGTGGGGAGGAGCCGCTTGGGTCGGCCAACGCACCGCCGGCATGGGGATCGGCGACCTCGGCGGATTTCCCTTCAGACACTGCTTCCAGCGACGCTTGCCGTCCTGGTCGTCATCGCCGTGGCGCCTGTCATTGCGTTGGGCTATGGCGTCGCCAACAACACCGCCGAGCGTCTGCTACGGGAGCGGGCCGAACTGATTGTCGACAACCTGGAGCATGAGATCCGCGGCCAGCTCGATCCGGTCGTGGCGCAGATGACCTATGCCCGCCAAGCGGTGGCTAGCGGCCAGGTCGATGCACGCGACCCGTCGCGGATGCGTGATTTTGCCTTGGGCCTGATGGCCGGCACGCCGCAGGTCATCGGCGTCGGGGTCCTGGGCCAGGATCTTTCGATGCGCCGATGGGAGCGCAGCAGCTTCGCTGAGATCGTCGAACCGCCCGAACGGCTGCCCTTCGCCGGCATGGCGGTCGATGCGGCGCAGAACGGCGTGTCGGCCTATTGGGCGTCACCGTTCTACAGCGTCGTTCTTGGCGACGCCCTTCTGAACTACCGCGTGGCCCTGGAACAGGACGGCGTGCTGCTGGGTGTCCTGACGGCCGGCGTCACCGGGGAGAGCCTGTCGCGCTACGTGACGGAAACCTCGCGCCGTTTCGGGGTGACCGCATTCGTCCTGGCCGGGCGCGAGCGGGTGGTCAGCTATCCCGGCCAGCGGGCGCCCCGGGACGATCCCGGATCGATCGATCTGCCGCGGCTGGTCGATGTCGCCGATCCCGTTGTTGCGGGGCTTTGGAACGATCCGCGGCCCTTCACCCAGATTGCCGACCCGCAGCGCAGTCAGGGGCACTGGAGCCGGGTCGAAGGCGAACCCTATGCCTATTTCTACCGCGAGCTGACGGACTATGGGCCGGAGCCGCTGATCGTGGCTGTGGCCACGCTGTCGGCCGACACCCGGCGCGACCGCTGGGCGGCGAGGGTCGCCGCCGGTGCGGGGGTGGTGCTGATGCTGGTGGCCGTGGCCGTAGCCTGGCAATGGGGGCGGCGCCTCAGCCACCAGGTGGCCGGCTTCGATCGGGCGATGAACCACATTGCCCGACTGGAGTTCGACCGGGTGTCGCTGCCGGCCCAGATCAACAGCCGGATACGGGAATGGCACGACATGGCGCGGCGGATGGAGGGCACGGCCCGTGCCCTGTCGGCCTTCCAGACCTATCTGCCGCGTGCCCTGGTCCGAAGACTGTTCGAGGCGGCGGACGGCGGCGTGGTGTCGGAGGAACGGCATGTCACGGTGATGTTCGCCGACCTGGAAGGCTTCACCCGGTTTGCCGATGGGCGCGCAGCCGGTGAGGTCGCCGCACATCTGAACGAGGTCTTCGGCCTGATTGGCCCGATCGTCGAAGCCAGCGGCGGGGTGATCGACAAGTACACCGGCGACGGCATGCTGGCCTTCTGGGGGGCGCCGGACGCCCAGCCGGATCACGCCCATCGCGCCTGTAGCGCCGCCGCGGAGATCGCCCAAGCCGTTGAGCAGCGGGCCGCGTCAGCGCCCGCGCCGATGCCACGCCTGCGGATTGGCCTGCATTGCGGGCTGTCCATCGTCGGCAATATCGGCTTCCCCGGGCGGATCGACTACACGCTGGTCGGCGACACGGTGAACGTTGCCGAGCGGACGCAGACCGCCCTGCGCGGCATCCAGCCCGACCGCGCGGCGGTGATCGGCGCCACGCCGGAGGTCCTGGACGGTCAGGATCCGTCCCGCCCGGCCCTTATTCGCGGCGACGTCCTGCCGGGTATGTCGCGACCGGCCTATGTCTGCCATCTGCCCGGTGATGTGCGGGCGACCGGAGCCTCGGCAACTGCACCAGAGTGAACTCGCCGAGATGGCCACCGGGGCTACGGTCCGCTCCTGTCGGTAGCGGGTCGGCAAGCTATGCATTGGCACTATCGATTGAATATCTTGTTATAGAAAACATGTATGATTGTATAGAAATTCAGCGATGAATTACAGAAATTCAGATACAGATTGTTAACAGTTTATGTATATGCTGTGAAATGCAACCATTAATAGTGTTCTCTGCGGGCCCGTAATATGACGTTATTGACCGATCAGACGCTGATCGAGCAGATGAAGATCAACGAGCGGGAGATCGATCTCCGAAAGGAGCTGTTCGATATAACGCTCGATGACGAAGCGGCGCTGCGCAGTTACCGCGACAGCGTTGTCGGCGCGTTGGATCAGATCGTTGGTGAGTTCTATTCCGAGCAGGTACAGAACAGTGAGATCGCCCTGATCATCGGTGATGCCGAGACCTTACGGCGCCTGCAAGGGATGATGCGCCGCTACGTCGGCGAGCTGTTCCAGGGCCGGTACGACGTCGACTACGTCAACAACCGCCTGCGGATCGGCAAGATCCACCATCGCCTTGGCGTGACGCCCAAGCTTTACCTTTCAGCGATCAAGTTGCTGCACGACATTCTCAAGCGGGTAATCGACGAAACCCCGTCAACGTCTTCGGATGCCGTGAAGAACCGTTGCAAGGATGCCCTGCACAAGGTGTTGCAGTTCGATACCCACCTGGTTTTCGACACCTACATCCGCAATCTGGTGGTCGAGGTAGAGGCCAGCCGGACGGAACTGGAGCGGCACGCGG
Organism: Alphaproteobacteria bacterium; assembly: GCA_028281985.1. GTDB lineage: Bacteria > Pseudomonadota > Alphaproteobacteria > DSM-16000 > Inquilinaceae > JANQIU01. The sequence continues at coordinate 8,824 of JANQIU010000280.1, forward strand.
CACACCTGGAAGCCAAAGTGGCCGAGCGTACGCGGCAGCTCGAGGAGCTTGCCCGCCGGGATTCCCTGACGGGCTTGTTGAACCAGCGGGCGTTCTTCGAGGAGGTCGAGCGTAGCTTGTCGGCCGCCGTTCGCTATGTGTATCCGGTGACGCTCATTTACGTCGACCTGAACGGTTTCAAGGCCGTCAACGACTTCGAAGGCCATAGGGCGGGGGACGCCCTGCTGGCGCAAGTCGGCTCGGTGCTGCAGGAGACGGCGCGGGACACGGACCTGATCTGCCGATATGGCGGTGACGAGTTCTGCATCGCGCTGCCGCACGCGACCAGCGCGGACGCCGAGCGGCGCTGCCGGCGCCTGGCCGAAGACTTCGGCAAGCGCGGCATCGATCGGGTGACCATGAGCATGGGGATCGCCCAAACCGGTCCGGAGGAGTTCGTCACTCTGGAGACGCTCCTGCAAATGGCGGATGCCGCCATGTACGAAGCCAAGAAAAGCACCACGACATCCCGGGGCCACCGGGTCCGGGTCAATCGGAAGGTGAGGGGCCTGGACCGTCGCAAGTCGGGCCAACCGGGCCGCGGCGAAGCGGCCGGACCGAAGCCGGTGCCGGCTCCGGAAGACGCGGATCATCCGCGCTTGGCGGCCAAGGCGGTCTGACTGCCGCTTCCGCTGAAGCAACCAGAACCAGCTTTGGTCGTCGGCAGTATCCCTGCGGAGGATACAAGTACGACGCGAAACCTTGCCTTAACGAATTCCACCCCATCCTAAAGTCGGGTGAGTCGTTGACGGCTGGGGGGCCGCGTACGTGTCCGCAGACCAAAGCAGCACCGGGTGGCAGCCGATGGCGGACGGCGAGATCGTGCTGCGCAAGGCGCTGTTCCGGTTCGGCCGCGACGACGAACTGGTGCTCTCGGCCTTTCGGGAGGCCATCGTCGGTCACCTGGATGACATTGTCGGCGAGTTCTACATCGAACAGATGCGCGATCCCGCAGCAGCGGCATTGATCGGCGATGCGCAAACCCTCCGCGGTCTGCACAAGACGATGCGGCAGTATGTGATGGCGCTGTTCAGCGGCGACTATGGTCCCGCTTATGTAGAGAGCCGGCGGCGGATGGGTCGCGTCCATCAGGCGCGGGGGATCCCGGCCCAACTGTACGTCACATCGGTCAAGCGGCTTTCGGATGTGATCGACCGGGCCATCGGGCAGGTCGACTGTCCGGCCGGAGAGCCGGCCCGCCAGTGTTGCCGCGAGGCGGTCCACAAACTGCTTCTGTTCGATGCCCAGTTGGTTTTCGACACCTATATCAGCAACTTGGCCGACCAGGTGCAGGTAAGCCGTCGGGAGATCGAACACCACACGACAACGCTCGAACAGAAAGTGGCCGAGCGCACGCAGATGCTGGAAACCCTGGCGCGGACGGATGCGCTGACCGGTCTGTTGAACCGGCGCACCTTCTTCGAGCGGGTGGACCGGGAACTGGCGTCGGCGCGGCGCTACGCCTATCCGCTGTCGCTGATCTACCTCGACCTGAACGGCTTCAAGTCGGTCAACGACAATCACGGGCACCATGCCGGCGATGCCGTGCTGACCCGGGTCGGCGAAGTCATCGGCACGTCCATCCGCGATACCGACATTGCCGGCCGCTATGGCGGGGACGAGTTCTGCATCGCGCTGCCCCATGGCACCGCAGGCCATGCCGAGCGGCTGTGTGCGCGGCTGACGGACGGTTTCGACAGCCGGCGCATCGACGGCGTCAGCATGAGCATGGGCATCGCCCAGACCGGGCCGGAGAGTTTCGCGCCGGCCGATGCGCTGGTGCAGGTCGCCGACGCAGCCATGTACGAGGCCAAGCAGGTGGCCCGCGGTTCCCGCGGCCATGTGGTCCGGATCGGCCAGTGGCACGCCCAACCGATCTGGCAGCAGAATGGCCCGGCGTGCCGACGTCGGTTCGACCCTGCCGGTGGACCGGCCGGCGGCAGCCGGTCGGCGATGGGCGAAAACCGCCCGATGGTATCGGCGGCCGATCGCTGACAGGAGCTGAGCGCTACATCACTGCGCCGATCTGCCAGGGCACATATTCGTTGTCGCCCAGCCCGTGGACTTCGCTACGGGTGCGCTCGCCCGAGGCCACGGCCAGGATGGTGTCGAAGATCTGCCGGCCCATCGCCTCGACCGAGATTTCCCCGTCGACGATGGCACCGCAGTTGACGTCCATGTCGTCGTCCATGCGCCGGAACATCGGCGAGTTGCTGGCCAGCTTGATCGACGGCACCGGCTTGCAGCCGAACACCGACCCGCGGCCGGTGGTGAAGCAGACGACATTGGCGCCGCTGGCCGCCTGGCCGGTCACCGAGCAGGGGTCGTAGCCCGGGCTGTCCATGAACACGAAGCCGCGCTGGCGGATCGGTTCGGCATAGCGGTAGACGTCGACCAGCGGGGTGGTGCCGCCCTTGGCCACCGCGCCCAGCGATTTCTCCAGGATGGTGGTCAGGCCGCCGGCCTTGTTGCCGGGCGAGGGATTGTTGTTCATCTCGCCATTGTTGCGGGCCGTGTAGTCCTCCCACCACTTGATCCGCTCGACCAGCTTCTG
>JANQIU010000282.1 GCA_028281985.1 Alphaproteobacteria bacterium
ACCAGCAGCAGCGTTCCCACCATGTTGCGCACCTGGTGGTGCAGGAACGAGCGCGCGGTGGCGGCCACGGTGATTCCATCGCCGGCCCGCGTTACGTCCAGCCGGTCGAGCGTTCGCATCGGCGACTGCGCCTGGCATTCGGCGGCCCGGAAACTGGTGAAGTCGTGGTGACCCACGAGGATCTGGGCTGCGGCATGCATGGCGGCGGCATCCACCACCCGCGGTTCGTGCAGCGCCCGCCCCGCATCCAGGGCCAGCCGGGCCCGGCGGTTGACGATCCGGTAGCGATAGTGGCGACGCACGGCCGAGAACCGGGCGTCGAAGTCGTCGGACACAGGCTCGGCGAAGCGCACGGCCACGGGTGCGGGCTGCAGGAAGTGGTTGGTCGCGTCGCGCAGCTTGTCGGCCGGCCAGGCGCGGGACAGGTCGCCATGCGCCACCTGCCCCAGGGCGTGGACGCCGGCGTCGGTGCGCCCCGCCACCGTCAGCCGAACGGCCTCGCTGGAAAACCGGGCAACGGCTTCTTCGATCGCCTGCTGAACAGACGGCCCGTTGGTCTGGCGCTGCCAGCCGACGAACGGACCACCGTCATACTCGACGGTCAGCTTGTACCGCGGCACGGCGCGGCCCCTCCCCACCCCAAGACTAGTTGGTGGGTATAGCGGGGCCGCCCCGTTGGTCCAAGGCGTGCGGATTGGCGGCTACAAGACCGTCAGCATGCTGGCCACCAGCGGATGGCGCACGATGTCCTGTTCACCCAGCCGCACCACGGCGACGTCGTCCAGGCGATCCAGCCGCCCGGCAATATCGGAGAATCCGGAGATCCCCGGCAGAAGATCCGTCTGGTCGGGGTCGCCGGTGACGACCATGGTCGAGTGCCAGCCAAGCCGGGTCAGCAGCATCTTCAGCTGGCCATAGGTGCAGTTCTGCGCCTCGTCGATGACCACGAAGGCGTTGTTCAGGGTGCGTCCGCGCATATAGGCGACCGGCGCGATCTCGATGCTGCCGTCGTTCAGCAATTGCTTCAGCCGCTTGCCGCCCAGACGCTCGTTCAGCGCGTCGTAGAGGGGCCGCAGATACGGCGCCAGCTTGTCCTCCAGGTCGCCGGGCAGAAAGCCCAGGCTTTCGCCCGCTTCCACCGCCGGACGGGACAACAGGATCCGGCTGACGCTGCCGTCCTCCAGCGCTTCGACCGCCTTGGATATCGCCAGATAGGTCTTGCCGGTTCCCGCCGGGCCCAGCGCCACGACCAGGTTGTGGCTGTCGATCGCGTCCAGGAAAGCCTCCTGGTTGGCGCTGCGCGGGCGGACATTGCGCACATACCGGCGATCGCGGCCGGCATCATCGTCTTCCCCCAGCGGATCCCAGACGGCGGTACCGTCCGCGAAAAGGCTACGGACCTTGGAATCGGGCACGGCGGCCTGCCGAGCAGAGCGCTTGGCCATGCAGGTCTCCCTTGCATCTGTGACGACGGCATCGATGGATGAGGTGTCGAATCGACAACGACCGGATCGGAGCAGCAGGGGTCCGACCTGTCATTTCCGGACCCCGAGCCCCGAACGCCGGAAGACCGGGTCCGGTGGACGCCCGGACCGGTCGGGCACCGAGCTCAAATGCAAAACGCCTCCGGTCAGGGAGGCGCCGTGCGGTGCGAGGCAGGTTGCGAGAAGGTCCCCGGGAGACCGGTCCCGGGTCTGGGGTGCAACGGGCGGGGAGTAAACGCAGGTCACGTTGCCTGGGGTGCCTCGCCTAGGGTCGCGGCGCCGGCCGACATGGCCAACATCCGACGCAGGAGCGCTCACACGCCCCACAGTCTTGAAACTAACCCAGAATGAAGACGATCACTACTACATTCTGACCCGTCACCAAAGATTCACACAAGATCATGAGTCAAGCCCGTTTGATCTAGTATCGTTACCAAGCGATCAACCGGTTTTACCGCCGAATCGGCCGAACCCTTAACGCATTGCTAACCGGTGACCACGTGATTATGGGCAGCAACGGGAAGGATTTCATGCTGTCGCTAAGAAACTGGGCCCGGCGGATTCGCCAGCTCCCGCTTTTGTTCAATCCGCCGGCGGACTTGCGCCGGCGCGAACGCCGTCACGACCACCGGCTGAACGTCCTGCTGCGCTGGGACAACGGCGCCATCAACTGCACGACGATCAACCTCTCGTCCGCCGGCATCCTTCTGGACGCCCGCGCCGAAACCCAGGTGGGTCATCGCGCCGAACTGCTGGTCACCGGGTATCCGCGCCGGATGGGGGGCCGCATTCACCGCCTGGGCGCCAGTTCCACGGTGCTGATCTTCGACAGCGGCGCCGAGGGCCTGGCCCTGCTGGGCTGGGCCATGGCGCAGGAGAAGGCGGCCTCCCCGGCCGATCCCCGGCGCCATGTCACGATGCCCTCGGCTATTGGCGAGTTGCGGTCAAGTCGACTTCGACCCTGACGTCCAGTCCGACGGTGTCGCCGCTGGACCACTGGCCTTCCCCGACGCTGTAGTCCGTCCGCAGCAGGGTCAGGGCGCCGCTGACCGTGGCCGTGTTGCCTTCGATGGTCAGAGAGAACGGCAGCGTCACCGGCAGGGTCACGCCCTTGATCGTCAGATCGGCCGTCGCCTGGTAGTCATCGCCATCCACATGGGCAAATCCGGTGGTGACGAACGTGGCCGTGGGGTGGTTGTCGACGTCGAACCAGTCGCCCGTCGGAAGCTGGCTGTTGCGGTCATTCGCGCCGGCATCGGCCGTCGACATGTCAATGGTGACGGTGACCTGGCTACCGGCCAGATCGTCGGGGGAAAAGGCGATATCGGCCTGCCAGCTTTCGAACTGGCCGGTGAACTCCTGGCCGCCCTGGGTCGCCACGAAGGCCAGCGTGCTGGCGTCGGCGTCGACGGACCAGGCGTCCGCCGCCTGCGCCGCACCGGACATCGCGGTGACGACAAAGACCGAACCGGCGGCCACCGCCAGTTTGCCGAAACGGGTCATCGGGGAACGCTCCTTGTTGCGGTTGGATGCGCCGTGATCAGCTTCTGCGGGTCAGGGGGATCGGCAGCATGCGGCGCAGAACATCGTCCCGGGCAAAGAAATGGTGCTTCAGCGCGCCCGCGACATGCAGGACCAGGACACCCAGCAGGGCCATGGCCATGTAGAAGTGGATGGTGCTGAGCAGGCGTTCCAATTCCGCGTTCGGGCCCAGCGGGTGGGGCAACTGGAACAGGCCGAAGATCACCGTATCGATCGCATAGGGCGACGCCGAACCGGTGAGCCACCCGACCACCGGGATCCCCAGCATCAGCGCGTACAGCGCGACATGGGTGAACCGGGCCAGCGCGATCTCGTGCCACGGCATGCCCGGCGGCAGGGCCGGGTGGGGATTGGCCAGCTTCCAGCCGAGCCGCACGAGCACCAGCACGAACAGCAGGAAGCCGAACGACTTGTGCAGCTGATACGCGGCGAAGATGTCCAGGCCGAAGACGGTCAGGTCGAAATTGCCGGTGGCGACAAGCTCGCGTTGGACTTCGACCATGCGAATGCCGAACACGATCATGACCAGCAGCAGCAGGGCCATCGTCCAGTGCAGGGCCATGGCGACGGCCCCGTAACGGCGATCGGTGTTGCGCAGTCCCATGGCAAGTCCCGCCTGTCAAAGGGGCCGTATCCGGCGGGCGGAAGGGATTCCGCCCGCCGGACACGACACGGTCAGGAGGCCGGGGTGGTCTCCGTGTTGATGACGATTTCTACCTCGTCGCCGATCGCCGGGACACCGAAGTCCATGCCGAAGGCCGACCGGCTGATCGTGGTGGTGGCCTCGAACCCGGCCACCGTCTGGCCGTTGAACGGATGCTCGCCCATGTTGATCAGCGTAACGTCCAGGACCACCGGCTGCGTGTTGCCCAGGATCGTCAGATCGCCGGCCACTTCAGCCGTGTTGTCGCCGGTGACCGTCACCCCGGTGCTGGCGAAGGTGATGGTGGGGTGAGTCTCCACGTCCAGGAAGTCCGCGGAGCGCAGATGCGTGTCGCGGTCGGCCCAGCCGCTGTCCAGGCTGGCGGCGTCGATGGTCACGCTGACATTGCTGTTCTCGGGCGCATCGGTGTCGAGCGCCAGGGACCCTTCGAAATCGAGGAATTCGCCCTGGGTGGTCGAGAACCCGAGGTGATCGATGTAGAACAGAATGTGGGTATGGGATTTGTCGAAGACGAACTCGTCCGCGGCCAGAACCGGCCCGCTCACCATTGCCGCCGCACCGAAGGCGGTGGCGAAAGCCAACTTGCGCATCGCTATCTCCACTGTTGAGAGGTGTTGGTCCTCCGTCCTCGCCCGGCGCGTTGCGCCCAGGCTGCCGGCCCGTTGACCGGCAAGAGGTAGGTGGTTGTTCGCGGTGGGGCGGGCCAGCCTCTCGATGGGAACTTTTTGTTTCCACATGGCGGACAGTGCGTCGACCTCATCGGACGGCGTCGTGTGGCAGGGCGTAGATCTGGACCCGCCGGGACACGCCCCGCAGACGATGCCGCCCCAATGACGGCAACGGTGTGGCAAGCTCCCTGGCAAACGCCGCCGACAGCACCACCGACCGGCCCAGGCGGCGCGCAAGGGCCTGCAGGCGCGCCGCCTGGTTCACGGCCGGCCCGATCACCGTGAAATCCAGCCGTCGGGCCGTGCCGACATTGCCGTACATGACGTTGCCGGCGTGCAGGGCCAGGCCGAAATGCAGACCGTCTTCGCCGGCCTCCAGCCGCTCGCGGTTCCAGGCATCCATGGCGAGCACCGCGGCCCGCGCCGCCGCCAAGGCCCGGGCGGCACCGGACCGGCGGCCTTCGCCATCCTCCGGCAACCGGAAGATGGCCAGCACGCCGTCGCCCATGAATTTCAGGATCTCGCCACCATTCGCCGTCACCGGCCGGCATGTCGTGTCGAAGAAACGGTTGAGCAGCCCGATCAACGTGTCCCGGGGGGTCCGCTCGGACCGGGCGGTGAATTCGGCCAGATCGCAAAACCAGACCACGGCTTGAATGGTATGGCCGCTGCCGCGCCGGATATCGCCGGCCAGGATCCGCTGGCCGCTCTCGGTGCCGACATAGACGTCGAGCAGATTGGCCGCCAGTTCGGCGTTGGCCTTGCCTTCCAGGGCCATCGCCAGAACCGGCGCGATCAGGGACATCCCGGCCGTGAACTCGTCCGCCAGCCCGTCGGCATGGTCGGTCCAGACACCGAACACCGATCGCTGCCCCCCACTTCCGATCAGCGGCACCATGGCGAACTCCCGGATCTGCTCGAACCCTTCAAGGCCGCCGAGGAGCTCCTGAAACCAGGGCCAGCGGTTCGGCGCGCCCCGCACCAGCTCGGCGCCGGCGAACAGGGCCGGGATCGGGCTCCGGCGAAACGCCGGGGTGTCTTGCACGCCGTGGCGCCGTCCCAGGTCCAGGACCGACCGCGTCGCCGCATCCCATACATGCAGCACGGCGAACAATTCGGGATGGAGCTGCCGAACCCCGACCAGAACCTTGAAGATGGGGAAACCGGCAGCGACCAGCGCATCGCCCAGTCCGGACACCAGATCGGCACTGCCCGGCGTCAGGCGCCCCACATCGGTGATCCAATCAATCACCGGTTGCGCCCGGGCCTTCGCTGCGGCGGTCACCGGCGGCAGCGCGGCGACGAAATCTGCCGGGGACGGCGGCGGGTCGGGCATCCCTGCCGCAGGGCTGCCTGTCTGCTCCGACTCAACCATGACGACAAGTTGATAGGAGGGGCACCGCCCTGTCGAGTCGCCTGGGCGCGGCAGCGCCGAAAACCGCCATGGTGTCAGGTTGCACGCCCCATGCCCCTGTGTTAGATGACCGCCCGGTTCGGCGCGGTCGACGGCCCGCCAAGCCGCACTATTGCTGGTTTCTTGCCCGTTCTGGATGGCCATGCCAATCGTGCCCCGGCCGTCCGACGCCCCCAACAGGCGAACCGGCATCATCGATCGTACCGCCGTCCGGAACAGTCCGCGATCGCTTGGAGATCTTCGATTTGGCAGCCGAGGCAACTGGAACGTCGGGGATCGCGCAGCGCTACGCCACCGCCCTGTTTGAGTTGGCGGATGAAGCCAAAGCGTTGGATGCAGTTGCGGATGATCTGACATCGCTGCGATCGTTGATCGATGACAGCGCCGACCTGCGCCGGCTGGTGGCCAGCCCGGCGATGGATCGCGCCGATCAGGGGCGTGCGATGGCGGGTGTGCTGGAGAAGGGGTCGGCAAATCCGCTGACCCGGAACTTCGTCGCCGTCGTCTGCGCCAACCGGCGCCTGTTCGTCCTGCCGGCGATGATCCGCGCCTATCTGGCGGAACTGGCCGCCCGGCGCGGCGAATTGACGGCGGAGGTCTCGTCGGCCATCGCCCTGGACGACGCCCAGACCGCCGCCCTGACCGACCAGTTGCGCAAGGTCATGGGCGCCAAGGTCCAGGTGGAGGCCACCGTGGACCCGGCGCTGCTTGGCGGACTGGTCGTCAAGGTCGGCTCGCGCATGGTCGATGCGTCCTTGCGTACAAAACTCAACAAGCTGCAACTCGCGATGAAAGGGGTTGGCTAATGGAGATCCGCGCCGCCGAGATCTCGGCGATCATCAAGGAGCAGATCGCCAATTTCGGCGCCGAGGCCGACGTCGCGGAGGTTGGCCAGGTCCTGTCGATCGGTGACGGTGTCGCCCGCGTCTACGGTCTGGACAACGTCCAGGCCGGCGAGATGGTCGAATTCCCCACCGGCATCAAGGGCATGGCGCTCAACCTGGAGAGCGACAATGTCGGTGTCGTGGTGTTCGGCGAAGACCGCGACATCAAGGAAGGCGATACCGTCAAGCGGACCGGTGCGATCGTCGAGGTGCCGGTCGGCAAGGGCCTGCTGGGCCGGGTGGTCGACGCCCTGGGCAACCCCATCGACGGCCGCGGGCCAATCGAGGGCGAGGAGAACCGCCTGGTCGAAGTCAAGGCGCCGGGGATCATCCCCCGCCGGTCGGTGCACGAACCGATGCAGACCGGGCTTAAGGCCATCGATGCGCTGACCCCGGTCGGCCGCGGCCAGCGCGAGCTGATCATCGGCGACCGCCAGACCGGTAAGACCGCGGTGGCGATCGACACCATTATCAATCAGCGGGCGATCAACGCGGCGGGCGACGAGAGCAAGAAGCTCTACTGCATCTATGTGGCCGTCGGGCAGAAGCGGTCGACGGTGGCCCAGATCGTCAAGACGCTCGAAGACTACGGCGCGATGGAATACACCACCGTCGTCGCCGCGACCGCCTCAGAACCGGCGCCGCTGCAGTTCCTGGCACCCTATGCCGGCTGCGCCATCGGCGAGTACTTCCGCGACAACGGCATGCACGCGCTGATCATCTATGATGATCTTTCCAAGCAGGCGGTCGCCTACCGGCAGATGTCGCTGCTGCTGCGCCGGCCGCCGGGGCGCGAAGCCTATCCGGGCGACGTGTTCTACTTGCACAGCCGCCTGCTGGAGCGGGCCGCCAAGCTGAACGAAGAGAACGGTTCGGGATCGCTGACCGCGCTGCCGGTGATCGAAACCCAGGCCGGCGACGTCTCCGCCTATATCCCGACCAACGTGATCTCGATCACCGACGGGCAGATCTTCCTGGAAACAGGCCTGTTCTATAAGGGCGTCCGGCCGGCCATCAATGTCGGCATCTCGGTCAGCCGCGTCGGCTCCTCCGCCCAGATCAAGGCGATGAAGCAGGTGGCCGGACGCATCAAGCTGGAGCTGGCCCAGTATCGGGAGATGGAGGCGTTCTCCCAGTTCGCTTCCGACCTGGACGCGGCGACACAGCGGCTTCTGGCCCGCGGCGCCCGGCTGACCGAGCTGCTGAAGCAGGACCAGTACGAACCGCGCCCGGTCGAGGAGCAGGTGGTGGCGATCTTCGCCGGCGTCCGCGGCTATCTGGACAATGTGCCAGTGAACCAGGCGCAGAAGTTCGAGAAGGCACTGCTGGACGACCTGCGCAGCAACGGCGCCGATATCCTGGATGCCATCCGCACCCAGCAGCAGCTGACGCCGGACACGGAAGAGAAGCTGGCGAAGTTCCTGGAGAAGTTCGTCAAGGTGTTCGTCTGACAGGGTAATCGTCTGGTCCCGGGGGACGCCGGCCGGCAAGCCGGACACTGACGACGGCAACGGAAACGCACGAGATCGGATAAAGGCGGCATGCCCAGCCTCAAGGACCTCCGCAACCGCATCAGCAGCGTCAAGTCGACGCAAAAGATCACCTCGGCAATGAAGATGGTGGCGGCCTCGAAGCTGCGCCGGGCGCAGGCGCAGGTGGAAGCGGGCCGCCCCTATGCCGACCGTATGGAGCGCATGCTGCGCAGCGTGGCAGGACGGTTGGGCACGGGGTCCATCGGCCCGCGCCTGATGGTCGGCACCGGCAAAGACACCGTGCATCTCCTGGTGCTGGCCACCTCGGACCGCGGTTTGTGCGGCGGGTTCAATACCAGCCTGATCCGCGAAGCCCGGCGCCAGATCGCCGCCCTGACCGAGGCCGGCAAGACGGTCAAGGTGTTCTGCATCGGCCGCAAGGGCCGCGACGCGCTGCGGCGGGACCACGGCGATAAGATCATCGAGAGCGTAACCGATATCGGCCGGCCGAGCCTGGGGTTCCTGGACGGCGAAGGGATCGCCCGGCGCCTGCTGGAGCTGTTCGAATCCGGCCAGTTCGACGTGTGCACCTTGATCTACAACCAGTTCCGGTCGGCCATCAGCCAGGTGGTGACGGTGCAGCAGCTGATCCCCGTGGCCCTGCCGGAAGCCGGCGAGGGTGATGGCGACAGCATGCCGGTGGTGCACGAATTCGAGCCGGAAGAGGAAGCGATCCTGGCGCAGTTGCTGCCGTCCAACCTGGCGGTTCAGGTGTTCAGCGGCCTGCTGGAATCCGCCGCCAGCGAACAGGGCGCGCGTATGACGGCGATGGATTCGGCGACCCGCAATGCCGGCGACATGATCAAATCGCTGACCCTGCAGTACAATCGTACTCGCCAAGCCACGATCACGAGCGAGCTCATCGAAATCATTTCCGGCGCCGAGGCCCTTTGATGGCGCGGTCGACCGGCAAGCACAGCTAGGCAGAAAGAGGATCCCATGGCCACCAAAGCCGCGGCGAAGAAGTCGACCGACACCAACGTCATCGGTCGCGTAGCCCAGGTTCTCGGCGCCGTCGTCGACGTGCAGTTCGAAGGCCAGTTGCCGCCGATCATGAACGCCCTGCACACCCAGGTCGGCGACCGCATGCTGGTGCTCGAGGTGGCCCAGCATCTGGGTGAAAACACCCTGCGCTGCGTCGCCATGGACGGCACGGACGGGATGGTGCGCGGCCAGCAGGTGACCGACACCGGCAGCCCGATCGCCGTTCCGGTTGGCCCGGAGACCCTGGGCCGGATCATGAATGTGATCGGCGAGTCCATCGACGAGCGCGGGCCGATCACCACCAAGCAGGTCTCGCCGATCCACAAACCGGCGCCGGAATTCGTCGACCAGTCGCCGGAAACCGAGATCCTGGTCACCGGCATCAAGGTGGTGGACCTGCTGGCGCCCTACGCCCGCGGCGGCAAGGTCGGCCTGTTCGGCGGCGCCGGCGTCGGCAAGACCGTCATCATCATGGAACTGACCAACAACATCGCCAAGGCGCATGGCGGCTATTCGGTGTCCGCCGGTGTGGGCGAGCGCACGCGCGAGGGCAACGACCTCTATCACGAGATGATCGAGTCCGGCGTGATCAAGCTGGGCGAGGAAGGCTCCAAGGCCGC
>JANQIU010000287.1 GCA_028281985.1 Alphaproteobacteria bacterium
GGGCCATCATGAAACCGCCGGCGACCACACCGAAGAGCTGAAGATACGGGACGGCAACCGCGGCGACTTCCGCGGGATCGGATTTGCCCTTGGGCACCAGCCACGCCGTGGCCGCCTCCAGCGCATCCACGGCATCCTTCAGCCGCCGGCCGATCAGCGCGCAATCGTCACCGGGGGCGGACGCCATCGCCTCGATGCCCGCCTGGCGGACCAGCGACAGAAATCCTCGGGCCGCCTCGCCGCCGTCGCGCAGCACCTTGCGGAACACAAGATCGGCGGCCTGGATGCCGTTGGTACCTTCGTAGATCGGCGCGATCCGGGCATCGCGCAGGTGCTGGGCGGCGCCGGTCTCCTCCACATAGCCCATGCCGCCATGGACCTGGATCCCGGTCGACGCGACCTCGACCCCCAGGTCCGTGGACCAGGCCTTGACGACCGGGGTCAGCAGATCGACCAGAAGCTGGGCATTCTGCCGCCGGCCTTGGTCCGGGTGCCGGCGCGCCAGATCGACATGGGCGCCGATGAAGTAGGTCAGCGCCCGGGACGCTTCGGTCTGCGCCTTCATGTCCAGCAGCATGCGCCGGACGTCGGGGTGACGGATGATCGGCACGGCCGCCGCAGACGGGTCGGTGATCGCCTTGCCCTGCACCCGGTCGCGGGCATAGGCCAGGGCCGCCTGATAGGCGCGTTCGGCCATGGCCACGCCCTGCAGGCCGACCGACAGGCGGGCATTGTTCATCATCGTGAACATCTGCCGCATGCCCTGGTTTTCCTCGCCGATCAGGTAGCCGACCGCGCCTTCGGTGTCGCCGAAGGCCATCACGCAGGTGGGGCTGGCATGGATCCCCAGCTTGTGCTCCAGCGAGACGCAGCGCAGATCGTTGCGGTGTCCCGGCACGCCGGCGCCGTTGGCCAGGTACTTCGGTACGGCGAACAGGCTGATCCCCCGGGTTCCGGCCGGCGCATCGGGGGTGCGAGCCAGGACCAGATGGATGATGTTCTCGGCCAGGTCGTGCTCACCATAGGTGATGTAGATCTTCTGGCCGCTGATGCGGTAGGTGCCGTTGCCATGCGCCGGGTCCGGGACCGCCTTGGTCCGCACGGCCCCGACATCCGATCCGGCCTGGGGCTCGGTCAGGTTCATGGTCCCGGTCCATTCACCGGTGACCAGCTTCGGCAGAAACGCGGCCTTCTGTTCGGGCGAAGCGTGGGCTTCCAGCGCTTCGACGGCCCCCTGGTTCAGCAGCGGACACAGGCTGAAGGACACGCAGGCCGACTGCCACATCTCCTGCACCGCCATGCCGACCGCCCAGGGAAGGCCCTGTCCGCCGAACTCGGGGTCGAAGGGAACGCTGTTCCAGCCGCCATCCCGGTACTGCGCATAGGCGTCCTTGAACGGTGCCGGCATGCGCACCACCCCGTTCTCCAGGGCGGGCGGGCTGCGGTCGCCGAGGACGTTCAGCGGAGCGATGACATTGGCTGCCAGTTTGCCGGCCTCCTCCAGCACCTGGTCGACCAGGTCCGGGGTGGCATCTTCGAAGCCCGGCAGTTCGTTAAGCTCGTCAAGCCCGGCAAGGCTCGACAGCACAAAGCGCATGTCAGCGATCGGGGGAATGTAGGTCACGTCGTGAGGGTCCTCGGAACGGGCGGCGGCGGCCGAGGGGCCGTCAAGCCGATCCTCCCGTTCCTACTCGGGGCAGATATGAAGCGTTACGGTGGTTTGGGTAGCGAGCGGGCGGAAATCCGTCAACGGCCCGTTCGCCGCGCCCACGCCGTCATCGGCATCAAGGACGACAGCCCGCTGTGCTTGAGGCCGCGCAGATCCGGCTCCGGGATCTCGGTGTACTCGGCCAACAACACCATGTGCACCGTCTGCCCGTCCGGCGAGAGCGGCATCGCCGCCCGCAGGATCCGGCGGAAGCGGCCGCGCAGGTCGCGGCCTTCGTTGGACACGGTCGCCGGCCGGCGGGTGACGACGCAGCTGCGCAAAGGCTTCAGCAGCGGCTCCAGGTGATCGGGCGGAAATGCCTCGTCAAGGAACTGGCCGGTGTAGTCGGCCGCATGGGCATCGACCAGATGGGTGCCCTGCAGTCGAAGGCGAAAACGGACAGCGTCAGACCCGGTAGAGGTCGCCTCCGATTCTGCCGGTACAACATCGCAGAGACTGATGTGGCCCAGCCAGGGCCGCAAGTCGAGGACATCGAAATCCGCCCTCGACGGCATCAATCGACTGCCACACTTCCGACGCCAGAGCGCAACAATTGCGTCAAGTTTTGAACTTCCCACCGAACCACCCCCTTGCCCGGGTTCGGATTATTTGACTCATCATACCGACACCGATTCGACAAGAAAAGGTACAATTTCAAGAGGGTGATGGGCCCGACGTTACTGCATGCGTTAATCGGCCTGCCGATGAAATCAATCGGGCAGAACTTTGCCCGGGTTCATCAAGCTGTTGGGATCGATTGCGCGCTTGATTGACCGCATCAGGTCCATCTCGACAGACGACTTATGCCGCAACAGGGTGTCCCGCTTGAGCCGCCCGATCCCGTGTTCTGCACTGATCGAACCGCCCAAACCGGTTGCGATGTCGTCAACGAGGCCGGTCAAATCCGCCCACTGCGCCAGATAGGCCGCCGGGTCGGCCCCTTCCGGCTGGCTGAGGTTCAGATGGACATTGCCGTCGCCAAGATGGCCGAAGGCTACCGGCCGGATGCCGGGCACCCTCTCCCCGACGGCAGCGAGCGCCCGGTCGATGAACTCCGGAACCTGGCTGACCGGCACCGAGACATCGTTCTTGATCGACGCGCCCGCATGCCGCTGGCCTTCCACCAACGCTTCGCGGACGAACCAGAGTCCCTGGCGCTGCGCTTCGCTTTCGGCGACCGCCCCGTCAGTGACGATCCCGGCCTCGAACGCCGCTTCCAGAAGCGTTTCCAGGCCGGCGCGCAGCGGCGCATCGGGCGCGCTGCTCGTCGCTTCCAGCAAGACGTACCAGGGGCTGGGATCCGACAACGGGTCGGCGGCGCCAGGGACATGGCGAACGGCGAATTCCACCCCGATCCGCGGGATCAGCTCGAAACTGGAAATCTGGTCCCCGGTTGCCGCACGGCTGCGGATCAGCAGGTCCAGCGCCGCCGCCGGCGACGGCACGGCCAGGAAGGCCGTCTCCACCGACCGCGGCCGCGGAAACAGCTTCAGGACGGCGGCGGTGATGATACCCAGCGTCCCTTCGGCACCGATGAAGAGCTGCTTCAGGTCGTAGCCGGTATTGTCCTTGCGCAGGCCGCGAAGGGCCTCCAGCACCTGCCCGTCCGGCAGCACCACTTCGATCCCCAGCACCAGACTGCGCGCATTGCCATAGCGCAGCACCGCATTGCCGCCGGCATTGGTCGAAAGGTTGCCGCCGATCTGGCACGTCCCTTCCGCGCCCAGGGACAGCGGGAACAGCCGGTCCGCCGCCGCCGCCGCATCCTGGATCGCCTTCAGCGTCACCCCGGCTTCGACGGTGATCGTACCGTTGGCCGCGTCCAGGTCGCGGATGCGGGCCAGCCGGCCGCACGCCACCACGACCTCGCCGCCATGGGCGTGCGGTGCCGCGCCGCCGACAAGGCCGGTGTTGCCACCCTGGGGGACGACCGGCACGCCGGCCGCGACACAGGCGGCCACCACCTGCGAGACCTGTTCGGTGGTTTCCGGCCGGGCAACCCCAATGGTCCGGCCGTCGGTGTAGTGTCCCCGCCATTCGGCAAGATAGGGCGCGATGTCTTCGGGCGACGTCAGCCAGCCCTTGGCGCCGAGCAGCGCCGCCAGCTGCCGGGAAAGCTCGGCGCTCATGGGGCCCCCTTGGCGGCACGGCGCAGCCGGTCGTTTATCGCAGCCCCAAGCCCGGTTTCCGGGATCGCGGCCACGGCTATGGCCCGGATATCGGGTCGATCGAGATCGTGCAGCATGGCGAACAGGTTGGCCGCCGCTTCGGTCAGGTCACCGCCCTCGCTCAGGTTGCGGACCAGCGGCCCCTTGCGCAGGTCCGGCCCGAAGGTCAGCAGGGCTTCGTCCGGCGCCACCTCCCGCGCCGACAGGCGGACCGGCACTCTGGGCG
>JANQIU010000298.1 GCA_028281985.1 Alphaproteobacteria bacterium
CCGGCCTGTGCGCGGCGGGTAGCGACACCGCCGACTGCCAGCAGGCGGGTCCGGCCCCCGGCCCCGGCGGCCCGAACTCGTGCCAGTGGGCGTTCGACGGGGAATGCGACGAGCCTGGTATCGGCACCGGCGTGTGCGCGGCGGGCACCGACACCGCCGACTGCCAGCAGGCGGGTCCGGCCCCCGGCCCGACTGGCCCGAACTCGTGCCAGTGGGCATTCGACGGCGAGTGCGACGAGCCCGGCATCGGTACCGGCCTGTGTGCGGCGGGTAGCGACACCGCCGACTGCCAGCAGGCCGGCCCGACCCCGGAGGCGACCGGTCCGAATTCGTGCCAGTGGGCGTTCGACGGGGAATGCGACGAGCCCGGCATCGGCACCGGCCTGTGCGCGGCGGGCAGCGATACCGCCGACTGTCAGGCCGGACCGACGCCGCCGCAGCCGACCGCCGGCCCGGACTCCTGCGTCTGGGCGTTCGATGGCCAGTGCGACGAGCCGGGCACCGGCACCGGGCTTTGCGCCGCCGGTACCGACACGACGGACTGCCAGGGTGGGCCGCCGGCCCTGCCGACACCGGCCCCGGGGGCCGGGGACGACAACTCCTGCGCCTGGGCCTTCGACGGCGAATGCGACGAGCCGGGCGTTGGAACCGGGCTCTGCTCGGTCGGTACCGACACCGCCGATTGTCAGTAGCCCAGATCCGGAACTGACAAAGCCCGGGCCGGTTTGCCGCCGGCCCGGGCTTTGCTTTTGCGGTCAAGTGCGCAGCGTTGCGGCCCAAAGGCCGGCCGTCAGGCCCGCTTGCGGCGCTCGGAGGCGGCCAGATGGCCGACGAGGTGCTGGCCGGTGTAGCTGCGCGGATGCTCGGCCACTGTCTCCGGCGTGCCGGCGACCACGACTTCGCCGCCGCCGTCGCCGCCCTCCGGGCCCAGATCGATGATCCAGTCCGCGGTCTTGATGACCTCCAGATTGTGCTCGATCACCACCACCGTGTTGCCCTGGTCGACCAGCTCGTGCAGCACCTCCAGCAGCTTGCGCACATCGTGGAAGTGCAGCCCGGTCGTCGGCTCGTCCAGGATGTAGAACGTCCGGCCGGTGGCGCGCCGCGACAGCTCCTTGGCCAGCTTGACCCGCTGGGCCTCGCCGCCCGACAGGGTCGTGGCCTGCTGGCCGATATGGATATACCCAAGGCCGACGCGCTTCAGCGTTTCCATCTTGTCGCGAATGGCCGGCACCGCCCGGAAGAAGTCGGCGCCTTCTTCAACCGTCATCTCCAACACGTCGGCGATCGACTTGTCCCGATAGAGGATTTCCAGCGTTTCCCGGTTGTACCGCTTGCCGTGGCAGACATCGCACTGGACGTAGACGTCGGGCAGGAAGTGCATCTCGATCTTGATGACGCCGTCGCCCTGGCAGGCTTCGCAGCGGCCGCCCTTGACGTTGAACGAGAACCGGCCCGGCCCGTAGCCGCGGGCCTTGGCCTCCGGCAGCCCGGCGAACCAGTCGCGGATCGGCGTGAACGCCCCGGTATAGGTGGCGGGATTGGAACGCGGAGTCCGGCCGATCGGCGACTGGTCGATGTCGATGATCTTGTCGAGGAATTCGACGCCTTCCAGCCGGTCGTGGTCGCCCGGATGCTCGCGCGCACCATGGAGTTGCCGGGCCAGGGCCTTGTACAGGGTCTCGACCACCAGCGTTGACTTGCCGCCGCCGGACACGCCGGTGACGCAGGTGAAGGTGCCCAGCGGAAACTCCGCCGTGACGTTCTGCAGGTTGTTCGACCGGGCGCCGACCACCCGCAGGGCCTGGCGCTTGCGCCCGGACTTGCGGCCCGGGCGCCGGGTCGTGGGTACCGGGATCTGCTCCATGCCGGTCAGGTACTTGCCGGTCAGGCTGTTGGGGCTCTGCATGACCGCCATCGGCGGCCCGGAGGCGACGACCTGGCCGCCATGCACGCCGGCGCCCGGCCCCATGTCGATCAGGTAATCGGCGGCGCGGATGGCGTCTTCGTCGTGCTCCACCACCACCACGGTGTTGCCCAGGTCGCGCAGCCGCACCAGCGTCTGCAACAGCCGGTCGTTGTCGCGCTGGTGCAGGCCGATGGACGGCTCGTCCAGGACGTACAGCACCCCGGTCAGCCCGGAGCCGATCTGGGACGCGAGCCGGATCCGCTGGCTTTCGCCGCCCGACAGGGTGCCGGAGGTGCGCGACAGGTTCAGATAGGTCAGCCCGACGGCGGTCAGGAACCCCAGCCGCTCGTTGATCTCCTTCAGGATGCGGCTGGCAATCTCCTGCTCCTTGGCGTTCAGCGACGCGCCCAGATCCGCGAACCAGTCCCGCGCTTCGCCGATCGCCTTGTCGGCGACGGCCGAGATGGTCTCGCCGCCGACCTTCACCGCCAGCGCTTCCGGCTTCAGGCGTTGGCCGTTGCAGGCCTCGCACGGCATGGCGTTCTGGTAGCGGGACAGCTCCTCGCGCGCCCAGGCGCTGTCGGTTTCGCGGAACCGCCGGTCCATGTTCGGCAGCAGGCCCTCGAACACCTTCTTCGTTTCGTATTTGCGCAGGCCGTCGTCATAGCGGAAGGTGATCTTCTCTGTGCCCGACCCGTTCAGGATCACGTCGCGCACCTTCTCGCTCAGATCGGCCCAGGGCTGGTGCATGCTGACCTTGTAGTGCTGGGCGATGCTGTCCAGCGTCTGCAGCTGGTATTGCGACGACGACCGGGCCCAGGGGTCGATCGCGCCTTCGGAAAGCGACTTGCGCTCGTCGGGTACCACCAGCACCGGATCAAAGACCAGGCGCGTGCCCAGCCCGTCGCAGCTGGGGCAGGCCCCGAAGGGATTGTTGAACGAAAACAGGCGGGGCTCGATCTCGTCGATGGTGAAGCCGCTGACCGGACAGGCGAACTTAGCGGAAAAAACGGTCCGTTCGCCGGCATCGGCGGTTTCGGCGATGCAGAGGCCGTCGGCCAGCTCCAGCGCCGTCTCGATCGAATCCGCCAGCCGTGTCGCAAGGCCCTCGCGCACGACCACCCGGTCGACCACGACCTCGATATCGTGCTTCAGCTTCTTGTTCAGCGCCGGGACGTCTTCGATCTCGTACAGCGTCCCGTCGACCTTGACCCGGGCGAAGCCACGCTTGCGCAGGTCGGCCAGCTCCTTGCGGTACTCGCCCTTGCGTCCGCGCACAATCGGCGCCAGCAGGTACAGGCGCGTGCCTTCGGGCATGGCCATCACCCGGTCGACCATCTGGCTGACCGTCTGGCTTTCGATCGGCAGCCCGGTGGCCGGGGAATAGGGCACGCCGATCCGCGCCCACAAAAGCCGCATGTAGTCGTAGATCTCGGTGACCGTGCCGACCGTCGACCGGGGATTGCGGCTGGTTGTTTTCTGTTCGATGGAGATGGCCGGCGACAACCCGTCGATCGAATCGACATCCGGCTTCTGCATCAGCTCCAGGAACTGCCGCGCATAGGCCGACAGGCTTTCCACATACCGGCGCTGGCCTTCGGCGTAGATGGTGTCGAAGGCCAACGAGGATTTGCCGGAGCCGCTGAGCCCGGTGATCACCACCAGCTGGTCGCGGGGAATGTCGACATCGACATTGCACAGATTGTGTTCGCGCGCACCACGCACGCTGATGGTCGAAGCCATGGCTGCCGATCCCAGGGGCGCTTGGGGGAAGGGGAACCAGCTTGGCAGGTGCGGCCGGCGCCCCGAAAGCGCAATATGGCGCAGCCGGGCCGTATCGGCGAGGGCCGATCCGCCCCTGCGACCGATTGTACAAAACATGAACAAGGGAGGGTGCCATGGCCGACCTCGTGCTCTATGGAACGCCGATCAGCACCTATGTCCGCACCGCCCGCATCACCTTGGCGGAGAAGGGCGTTGCCTACGACAACCAGCCGGTGCAGTTGGGCTCGGAGCAGTTGCGGGCGCTGCACCCGTTCGGCCGGATTCCGGTGCTGCAGCACGGCCCGCTGAAGCTGTTCGAATCGTTCGCCATCGCCCGCTATGTGGACGAGTCGTTCGACGGGCCGCCGCTGCAACCCGACAACCCGGCCAGCCGGGCCTTGATGACCCAATGGGTCAGCGCGGTGGTCGACAGCGCCTACCCATCGGCGATGCGCGGCTATCTGCTGGTCTATGTCCGGGCCCAGTTCGCCGGCGAGGCGCCGGACCGGGCGGTGATCGACGCGGCGTTGCCGGGGGTACGCCACTGCCTGGACGTGTTCGACCAGGCGCTGCAGGGGGCGCCCTACCTGGCCGGCGAGTCGCCGACCCTGGCCGATTTCTTCCTCGCCCCGATCATCTACTATCTGCGCGAAACCCCGGAAGCCGGGCCGATGGTCGATCAGGCGACGGCCCTGGCCCGGTGGTACGACGCGATGGCCGAACGGCCGTCGCTGCAGGAGACGATACCGCCTGCCCTGGAATGAGCACGACGCTGCTCCTGACGGTCAGGCGCGGTGTTGGCGGACCGGCCACGGCGGCGTTAGTCTGAGTGACTCTCCAGCACAGGGCGGTGGTCGAAGACGATGGCAGGTAGTGTCAACAAGGTGATCCTGATCGGCAATCTGGGCCGGGATCCCGAGGTGCGCAGTTTCCAGAACGGCGGCCGGGTCGCCAATTTCTCCATCGCCACGTCGGAGCGCTGGAAGGACCGCAACAGCGGCGAACAGCGCGAGCGCACCGAATGGCATCGGATCGCCGTGTTGAACGACAACCTGATCAATGTGGTCGAACGGTTCCTGCGCAAGGGCTCCAAGGTCTATGTGGAGGGCCAGCTCGAAACCCGCAAATGGACCGATCAGAGCGGGCAGGAGCGGTACACCACCGAGGTTGTGCTGCGCCCCTATCGCGGCGAGCTGACCATGCTGGACGGCCGCAGCGAAGGCGG
>JANQIU010000304.1 GCA_028281985.1 Alphaproteobacteria bacterium
CCGCCGACCAGGCTGCCGACCTGGAACCGGTCCGCGCGGCCGCCGAAGCGGCCGTGTCGGCGCTGCCCGGGGTGGAAGGGGCGATGGTGGTGATGACGGCCGAACGCCAGGGCCCCGCCCCGCAATCCGCCAGCCCGGTGGCTTCCGGACCGGCCCGTCCATCGCCCGGCCCCGCGCCCGGACCCGCACCCGGCGCCGGGCCGCGACCGGTCGGGGGCGGGCGCAGCCCCGGCGGGCGGCGCATCGAGATGCCAGACGTCAAATCGATCATCGCCGTCGCCTCCGGCAAGGGGGGCGTCGGCAAGTCCACCATGGCCGTCAACCTGGCGCTGGGCCTGACCGCCAACGGCCTGTCGGTCGGGCTGCTGGACGCGGACATCTACGGTCCCTCGATGCCGCGGATGACCGGGCTGTCCGGCAAGCCCAGCACACCGGACGGCCAATCGCTGGATCCGATGCAGGCGTACGGGCTGAAGGTGATGTCCATCGGCTTCCTGGTCGACGAGGAAACGCCGATGATCTGGCGTGGCCCCATGGTTCAGTCGGCGCTGACCCAAATGCTGCGCGACGTCAACTGGGGGACGCTTGACGTGCTGGTGGTCGACATGCCCCCGGGCACCGGGGACGCCCAGCTGACCATGGCCCAGCAGGTACCGCTGGCCGGTGCCGTGATCGTGTCGACGCCGCAGGACATAGCGCTTCTGGATGCGCGCAAGGGCCTGAACATGTTCCGCCGGGTCGACGTGCCAGTGCTCGGCATCATCGAGAACATGTCGTACTTCCTGTGCCCGCATTGCGGCGGTCGCAGCGACGTCTTCGGCACCGGCGGCGCCCGGCAAGAGGCCGATCGGCTTGGCGTCGACTTCCTGGGCGAGATCCCGCTGCATATGGATATCCGCGAGACCTCGGACGGCGGTACCCCAATCACCGCTGCCCGCCCGGACGGCCCGCATGCCCGCGCCTTCCGGGACATTGCGGCGGCGATCTGGGACAAGCTTTCCGGGACCCCCGTCCGTCAACCGCCCCGGATCGTGATGGTGTGACGGCGGTGCTCAGGCGGCGCGGCGTCCGGCCGTCTGGCGCACCAGCACGGCGGCGATGATGATGGCGCCGGTCAGCACGTCCTGGAGATAGGCCGGCACACCGAGGATGGTCAGGCCGTTCGCCACAACCGCGATGATGGCCGTGCCCACCAGGGTCCCGGGGACGTTGGCGTCGCCGTCGCGGAACGCCGTCATGCCCAGGAACACCGCGGCATAGGCCTGCAGCAGGTAGCTGCCGCCGCCGGTCGGATGCGCACTGCCCAGACGGGCGGCCAGCAGGATCCCGGCGATGCCGGCAAAGGCGGCGCACAGGGCGAACGCGCCGATCATGTCGCGCCGGACCGGCACGCCGGCCAGCATAGCCGCTTCGCGATTACCGCCGATGGCGTAGAGGCGGCGGCCGAACTCGATGCGGTCGAGCACCAGCCAGACCAGCGCGGCGACCGCAATCATCCACCAGGTCAGCGTCGGTAGGCCGAGGGTTTCGCCCCGGCCCAGGTTTCGGAACGCCTCGGGCAGGCCGCCGAACAGGGTGGCCCCGTCCGACACCCAGAATGTGACGCCGCCGAGCATCGTTCCCACCGCCAGGGTGGCGATGAAGCTGGGCACCCGGAACGCCGCCACCAGACTGCCGGAAACGATCCCGACCAGCAGGCACGACGCGATCACCAGCGGCAGGGCCAGCGCCGGGTCGACGCCGGCCTGCAGCAGCGTCACCGTGGCGATGCCGGCCCACGACACCACGGCGCTGACCGACAGATCGAACTGGCCCAGCACCATGACCAGGGTCGCGCCGATGGCGACGATGGCCAGCAGCGACATCTGCTGGGTGATGTTCACCAGGTTGTTGATCTGGGCAAAGCTGTCCGGCGCCGCGGCGACGAAACCGAGGATGATGGCCACCAGGGCCAGCAACGTCCCATAGCGATTGAGGATCTTCACGCCGCCGCTTCGGCCCCCTGCCCGGCGAACGCCGCGTCCAGGATCGCCCCGGCCCCGGATGTGGCCGGATCGAAGGTGCCGACGAGGCGCCCCTCCGCCATCACCAGCACCCGGTCGGCGATCCCCAATACTTCCTCCAGATCGCTGGATACCATCAGGATGCCCGTTCCCCGCCCGGCCTGGGTCCGCAGCGCATCGTGAAGCTGCCGCTTAGCGCCGACATCCACGCCGCGCGTGGGCTCATCCAGCAGCATCAGCGGGATCTGGCCGGCCATCCAGCGGCCGACCAGCACCTTCTGCTGGTTGCCGCCCGAAAGCGTCGCGACGGCCGCGTCCGGCCCGGCGAACCGGAGGTTCAGCGCCTGGCCGAGCGATTGCAGGAAGTCGGTCATGCGCCGCCTGGCGGGAACCGGCAGCGCCGCCATGGCCCGGAACCGGCGCAGATGCGGCAGCGTCGCGTTCGCCAGGACGCTGTGCCGGAGGACCAGGCCCTGGGTGCGACGGTCCTCCGGGACATAGGCGATGCCGGCGCGCACCCGGGTGGCGACACCGCGGCCAAGCGGCCGGCCCTGGAACCGGATCGCTGTCCCGTCGGCTGCCGGTTCGGCCCCCCAGATTGTGCGCAGCAGGCGGCTGCGCCCGGCGCCGACCAGCCCGTAGAGCCCGACGATCTCGCCCGGGGCGATTGTCAGCGACAGCGGGGCGCGCGCCCGTCCGAACGGCAAGTCTTTGACGGCAAGGACCGGCTCCGCTGCCGACGGCCGATCTCGACCGATGCCGCCCTCACCTTCCGCCACGTCTCCGGACATGTGCCGCACCAGCGTTACCCGGTCCATGCTGGACAGGGGTGCAGATGCCACCGACTTGCCGTTGCGCAGGACGGTAACCTGCCGGCACAGAGCGAAGACCTCGTCCAACCGGTGGCTCACGTAGACGACGGCGGTGCCCTGGGCGCTGAGCTGCCGCACGGTTCGGTGCAGCCGCTCCGCCTCGCCACGGCTGAGAGAGGCGGTCGGCTCGTCCATGACGATCAGCCGGGCCTCGACCGAGATCGCCCGCAGGATCTCGACCATCTGCCGTTGCCCGGCAGTCAGGGCGAAGGTCGGCGTGGTCAGCGGCAGGTCCGGGGCCAGATCGGCGGCCACCGCCCGGGCACGCCGCAGCATCGCGCCGCGATCCACCAGCCCAAATCGCTTCGGGTAGCGACGGCCCAGGGTGAGCATCTCGGCCGCGGTAAAGGTCGGCACCACGTTCAGTTCCTGGTGAATGAAGCTGATCCCCAGGGCCTCGGCTTCGCGGGGACCGGCGATACGCCGGCTGGCACCCGCCCAGACGATGCGGCCGCCGTCCGGCTGGTGCACGCCGGACAGGCACTTGATCAGCGTCGACTTGCCGGCGCCGTTCTCGCCGACCAGGGCGTGGACCTCACCGGGCCGGACGGCCAGGTCGACACCGTCCAGGGCGACCACACCGCCGAAGCGCTTGGTCAGCCCGGTGACGTCCAGAAGCGGTGCTGGGCGCTCGTCCGGCACCGTCCCGTCAGCCGCAGTCGGCGCCCAGGCTGTCCCGGGTCACCAGCACCGACGGCGCGTACAGCTCCTGCGCTTCCGGCTCGTTACCGGAGAAAACGGTCGCTAACGCATCGGCGGCGACCTTTGACATGCTTTCGAAGTCCTGGCGAACCGACACGATCATGTGGCTGCAATTGTTGATCACCTCGACCGCCTGGGGGTTGCCGTCGATCCCGCCGATCAGGATGTCGCTGCCGGGCAGCATCGTCTCGATCGCCAGCAATGCGCCGATTGCCGGTTCGTCCCAAGCCGCCCAGACCGCGTCGATGGTGTCGCCATGGCGCTGCAGGATGGTCTCCATGGCGATCCGGGCGTCGTCGATCGGTCCCGGAACGTTGACATAGTGATCGGCCAGCACGTTGATGCCGGGGTAGTCGGCAAGCGCCGCGTCGAGCGCCAGTTCGCGCTGGCGCACGCCCGGATGCGCCGAGTGGTAGAACTTCACCACATTGCCTTCCCCGCCCATGGCTTCGAACAGGAAACGGGAAAGGCTGGCGCCCAGCTCGTTGTTGTCGGACGTGACGTTGACGGTCACGCCTGGGGCCACGGCCCCATCGATCGCTACGACCGGAATGCCGGCGGCAGCAGCCAGGTCGATCTGATCCTGGATCTGGCCGGGATCGACGCTGGCCAGGACGATGGCATCGACGCGCGCATTGACCACATCCTCGATGCGGTTGGCCAGCTGGCCGAAATCGCCCCGCGTGTCGACGACATTGGTCGACCAGCCGCGCTCCTCGGCCGCCGTGGAGAACACGTCCACCATCTCATTGGTGGTCACGGAGCTGAGATAGGGGGTCAGGACCGCCACGTCCTGGGCATGGGCCGTCGAAGCGGTGACGATGGCGACGACGGCGACGCTGGCAAGGCGGACGGATGTCATGGATGCGGTCCTCCGGAACGACTGGCTTCTGGCTTCGAGAGATCATCGGGCAACGGGATGTCGCAGCAGGGGCGCGATACTCCGCGCAAAATCCGAGGCAAGGCAATAGGCGCGATACCGGCTGTGACCGCGTTCGCGACGCTCCGGCCGGGGCTCGACGATGTCTACCGCGGGGTTGGGGACCTGGGCCAGCCCCAGGGGCGGCGCCGCCAGCCTAAAGGCCCCATAGGCCGGCCCGGCGCGACGTTCCGGCGGCGCGGCGATCCGCAGGCCCGTGGCGTCGGCGAGCAACTGCCGCTGCAGGACGCTGTCCGCCCCTCCGCCCAGGACGGTCAACGCCCCGCGCGACGGTGGCAGGGCGTCGAGGTTCAGCCGGATCGCATAGGCCAGACCCTCCAGAACCCCGTAGACGAGGTGCCCGGGTCCATGGGCGGCGTCGACGCCCAACATGACGGCGCGCACGTCCTGGTCTTCGAACGGCGAGCGTTCCCCCATCAGGTAGGGCAGGAACAGGCAGGCTCCCGGGTCGGCATCGACCTGCGCCGCCGCCTCAAGCGCGTCGGCCAGCGACAGGCCGACGCGCGCCGCCATCCACTCCAGGGCGGCCCCCGAGGTCAGAAACGGCGCGATCACTAAGGCATCTGGGCCCGAGGGCGCGGCCAGGGTGTAGGTGGTGCGCGGCGGGGCGGCGTCTTCCAGGGACAGCGTCGCCGCGACCCAGCCGGTGGTGCCGAGAGAGGCGTAGACCCGGCCCGGTGACTCCGCATGGGCGCCCCAGGTCGCCGCGCCGGCGTCGCCGCAGCCACAGACCACCGGAAGCCCTGCGGGCAGCCCGGTTTCGGCGGCCGGCGCCGGTCCGACGGTACCCACCACCGCATCGCCCGGAACGATCTCCGGCAGATCGCCGGCGGCGAAGCCGATCGCCGCCAGGATCTCCGAATCCCAGCTTCGCGTCGCCAACGTCATCAGGCCGGTCGTCGCGGCCGTCGTCGGATCGATGACCCGGCGCCCGGTCAGGCGCTGGATGACGGCATCCTTGGCGCCGAACAGCAGGGCCCGCGCGTCCGCACCGCGGGCATCCGCCCGGTCCCGGCACCAGAACAGGCGGAAGACGCATTGCGCGTTGTCGGGCCGGTTGCCGATGCGCTGCGCCAGATCGACCGGCAGATCGGCCTCCCAGCCCACGCGCCGGTCGGTACCGACGCGCGCATCGCTGTACAGGATGGCCGGGGCCAGCGGGCGCGCGTCGGCATCGAGGGCGATCAGGTTCTGCATCGACCCGGTCAGCACCATCCCGGTCAACCGCGGCAGCGGTCCCAGGTTCCGGACGGCGACGCACAGGGCCCGCCACCAGTCCTCCGGATCCTGCTCCACGCCGCCGGGTTCAGGGTGACGGGTCGGGTAGCCGGCGACCTGCTGGGCGCGGATCTCGCCCCCGGCATCGAAGATGACGGCCTTCAGCGACGACGTTCCGACATCGACCGCCAGAATGGCCTCGTCTGTCATCGATCCTACCCCCATTTACGCAACGGCCGCGCTATCGACACGCCCGACCGACCGAAAGATCCACCTGCCGCGGCGCGGCAACGAACGGCTACCATGCATTTCGGAAGGCGCCGCAAGGGAGGATCGTTCCGTGCCAGTCGTTGTGGGCAACGCGCAGGACATGCCGATCTTGAAGGATGATGTCAGCATTGTCGTCGGCGGGATTCGCGCGGGGCTGGCGGCCGACGACGCGATCGCGTTCTGGTAGGCGCAGGCCCGCCGGATCGACGGACCTGCGCCGGAACCGTTCAGCCCAACGCGGGATCGCGATGGGCAGTGGTCGGAGGCTCGGGCCCGGTCGGCGGCTCGCGTGGGTCGCCACCGGACAGACCGATGGCGTACCAGTCGATCCGCCGGGTCCCCGCCATGATCGCCGTCAGGCCGGCGAACAGGGCGACCGCCCCGACCAGGAGCGCGAAGTCCTCAAGCCGCATCAGCACGTAGAGACCGCCATAGAGCGCGGCCAGCAGGCCCGCCAGCAGGACCGTCCGCCGGGTGCTGCCCAGCACCGCCCGGGTATAGAAGGCGATCTGCCCGACCACGGCGGCAGCGCCTGCGGCATAGGCCAGCCCGAACCCGACCTGCTCCGCCAGCGCCAGCAGCAACATGTAGAACAGGGCCAGAGAACTGCCCACCAGACCGTACTGGAAGATGTGGATGCGCACGCCGGCCAGCATCTCGTAGAGGAACAGCACCGCGAAGGTGAAAACCAGGAACAGGACCCCGTACTTCGCCGAGCGTTCGGTCTGATGATAGGCGTCGACCGGCTGGAAGAAGCGGACGCCGAAACCCGATTGTGCGATCTCGGCAAACCGGTTGGCGCTGTCGTCGCCGACCTGCCAGACCTGCGGATAGGAGCGGGCGAAATAGGAGGTGGCCCACCGGGCGGAGAAGCCCTCGTCGCTGATCTCCCGGGATTCGGGCAGGAAGCTGCCGAAGAAACTGGGATGCGGCCAGCCGGAGTCGATCTCGGCCGTCGTGTTGCGGCCCAGGGGCAGGAAGGCGAGGCTCTGGCTGCCGTTGACCGCCATGGACAGGGAGAAGGTGCGCGGCGTGGCAAGGCTCGTCGCCCCAAGCCCCGGGACCGCCGCCTGCATGCCGCCGTTGCTCAGCCGGCTGACTGCCTGCGGCAGGCCGGGCGTCATCGCCACGTCCTGGCCCTCCCAGATCAGGTCGGGGGCGTCGGTGACGCTGCGCTGGTCGGAGAGGCCCAGCACCAGGCGTGCATTGCCCCAGTCGACGGCTAGTGAAGGATCACCCTCGGCGGCATCGGGCGGCAGGACGAAGGTCCCGGCGATGTCCAACTGCAGGCGATAGACAACGGCATCGAAGATGCCCCGCTGCCGGGTCTCCGGCACCACCTGCCCGCGCAGGTCGTAGTCGTCGGGCAGCAGCACCAGGCTGTCTTCCTCGACCGTCCGGTTGCCCTGACGGTCGACCAGGGTCCGGCGGGCCGGCACCACCAGGATCGGGCCGGCGATCGTCTGCGCCCGCCCCCAAAGCTGGCCGATTTCAAGGACGACCTCGTGCTGCCGCCCCTGGCGTTCGGAGACCAGCCCCTGGATCAGGGCCAGCGGCAGCAGCAGTCCGACGATCAATGCGAGGATCAGCAGAACCTTGAGGATCGGGTTGCGACCACTCAAGCGGAAGCCGAAAGCGGCGGGCGACTCCATGGAACAGCTCCTGTGCGGAAGGACACGCGACAGGAGCAGCTTCGGTGCCGTAAACGGCGAGCTTCAGGACAAACCAGGGCCGTTATGGGGCGAGCCGGCGCGTCGGCGAGTTCTCGAACCGGCCCGACTGCGCTCTAGGCAGGGTCGCGGCCCAGCGCGGCCATCAACTCGCGCCATTCGCGCTTGGACAGGCCGCTGGTGTCCGCCGTCACGGCCTCACCGGCCAGCAGACGCCGCACCACCTGTATGCCGGTGGCCGAGACCTGGACGGCACCGAGGCGGTATTCACGGAACGCCCCCGCGGCGATCGGCGTCCAGCGATCCAGAACATCCATCATCACATCGGCATAGGCGCGGATCTCGTACTGGGCATGGTCGTCCGCGCGCAGCCGCAGGAAATGCATGAAATTGTGCAGGTCGATCTTCCAGTACCACTGGGTATAGGTGTTGAGCGTCAGGTTCATCCGCGCCAGTTCCCGGGCCAGGCCCTGGCGCGCAGGATCGGCGGGTTCTCCTTCCGGCCCGCTATTGAGCATCCATTCGTAATTCGCGTACGTCTGCTCGGCATCGGACCGCAGCAGCGCCAGCACCCGGTCGCCTTCTTCCGGGGTCAGCACCGCGCCGCGCCCCTGCCGGTTGGCGCTGGACTGGGCGGCGAGGTGTTCCGGCGCCGGCAGGTAGAACTCCCGATCCAGGATCGAATAACGCGCGGAATACTCGTTCACGTTGGCGGTGCGGTGGCGGATCCATTGCCGGGCGACGAAGATCGGCAGTTTCACGTGCAGCTTGATCTCGCACATCTCGAACGGAGTCGTGTGCCAATGCCGCATGAGGTAGCGAATCAGCCCGGAATCGTCCTGGACCCGCTTGGTACCGCGGCCGTAGGAGACCCGGGCCGCCTGCACGATGGCCGCGTCGTCGCCCATGTAGTCGACCACCCGGACGAAGCCGTGGTCCAGCACCGGCAGCGGCTCATACAGGATCTCTTCCAAGGCGGGCACCGTCGGCCGCTTTGTCGGCACGGCGGCATCCTGCATGTCCCGGATCTCGGCGCGCGCCTCTGCGGACATCCGGTCGTGCCGGGCATCGGGGCTGGCCGTGGCGGCCGCGGGGGAAACCGGCGATTGGGTCTCGGGCAAGACGGTATCGTCCATTGAAGGGGGAATGCTCTCGCTCATGCCGGAACCGTACGTGTCGAAGCACAGCAGGGGAACCCGATTTGTCCGAGGTGCCCGGAACGGGCGCCAGCCGGCCGTTATCGCCCCTTCCGCCGGCCGCCAAAGCAGCCTATATTTCCAGTGCCGGGGGCGACTCCGGCTATGGCGATAAACGCGATGTGGAATAGGCGTTACGGACCCGGGGGCAGTACCCGGCGCCTCCACCATCAACACCGGTCGGAAACAGCCGGTACGCATGGGGGCGAACCAGGATCGACGTGCGCAGTAAAGGCAAAGCTTTCGCTCGGCATGGCACCACCGTTATCGGGCCAAAGCGATAGTTGCGAACGACAACTATGCTCCGGTTCGCGCCGCCGCTTAATGCGGCCAAGCAGCCGAAACTGAATCCCTGAGGGTTAGCCCCTTCAGGTGGGGGACGGGGCACCTAGCAACAGAACGCCCCATCTACCCCAGTTGTTGCTGTTTTCGTGTCCTGCAAGGCGGCCGGCGGATGCCTTGTATTCTACCTTCCCATCCCCCGGGACCGCCGCTAGTGTGACCCTCATGGTGGAAGACACCCTGCGATACGACCGGATGGTCGAGCGGGCCCTTCGCGGCGTGGTCCGCGAAGCGCTGGAGGTTGTCGGCGCCGAAGGCTTGCCGGGCGATCACCATTTCTATCTCACCTTCACGACCGACCATACGGGCGTGGACATTCCGGATTACCTGCGCAAGCAGTACCCCGACGAAATGACCATCGTTCTGCAGTACCAGTTTTACGACCTGACGATGGACGACGACGGTTTTGCCGTCACCCTGAGCTTCAACAACCGGCGGGAGCGCCTGTCGGTACCGTTCGCGGCGGTCACCACCTTTGCCGACCCGTCCGTCAACTTCGCGTTGCAGTTCCAGATGCAGGAATCGGCCATCGACGGTGAGGTCGCGGACACGGAGGCCGAACCGGAAGTCGACGCCGCGGAACCGGCACCGGAAACCGGCGAGGATGGCGAGAAGGGCAAGATCGTCACCCTGGATTCCTTCCGGAAGAAGTGACGGCGCCGCTCCGGTCCCGGGGCCTATCCCAGTACCGCAGACTGCTGTCGACCGCCGCCGCGAGGGCGGGGGCTACGCCGCCCGAACCTCGTCGAGGAACCGACCCACCTGATTGGACAGATCCTTAGCCTGCTTGGACATGTCGCCGGCAGCCGACAGCACCTGGGTCGCCGCTGACCCGGACTCGCTCGATGCCTGGGTGACGCCGGTGATCGCCGAAGAGACTTGCTGGGTACCGGTCGCCGCCTGCTGCACGTTGCGGCCGATTTCCTGTGTCGCCGCGTTCTGCTCCTCCACCGCCGACGCCACGACCGAGGCAATCTCGGTCATCGACTGAATCGTCTGGCCGATCCGCTCGATCGCCGTAACGGTGGAACTGGTTCGCTCCTGCACGGCCTTGATCTGACCGCCGATCTCCTCGGTCGCCTTAGCCGTCTGGGTGGCCAGGTTCTTCACCTCCGAGGCAACGACGGCAAATCCCTTGCCGGCATCGCCGGCCCGCGCGGCCTCGATCGTGGCATTGAGTGCCAGCAGGTTGGTCTGCTCGGCGATACTCGTGATGAGGTTGATGACCTCGCCGATGTTCTGCGCCTTGTCGGCAAGCTCGTTCACCTGGCGACGGCTTTCCTCCGCCACGGAACTCGCCTGTCCGGCGATCTCGGTCTGTTGCTGCACCTGGCGGGCGATCTCCTGGATCGAACTGCTCAGTTCCTCCGTGGCCGACGCAACCGTCTGGACATTGCCGCTTGCCTGCCCGGCAGCGGCCGCCACCGTCATTGACTGGCTGCTGGTCTCCTCGGCGATCGACGACATGGATTGGGCAGTGGACTGCATCTCGTCGGCGGCCGCCGTGACGGCCTCGACGACGCGGCCGACGCTGCCCTGGAAGTCGTCGGCCAGCTTGTTCATGGCCGCCCGCTTCTCCTCGCCGGCCCGCTTGTCAGCTTCCGCCTGATCGGCCTGCATCTGGTCGACCTTGATGGCGTTGTCCTTGAAGACCTCGACCGCGTCGGCCATCTCGCCGATCTCGTCGCGGCGACCGGTACCGGGGATGTCGATCGCCTGGTTGCCGGCGGCGAGTTCGCCCATCGACTTGGTTATGGAGACCACCGGACGGGCAATGGCATGTCCGATCAGCCATGCCAAACCGCCGCCGATGGCGACGCCGGCCACCATCAGCACCCAGGCCAGAGTGTTCGCCAGGTCGGAGGTCTCGTCGCTCGCCGCCTGGCGGGCCTCCATCAGGGTCCGCTCCTCGGCTTGGAATTCGGCCATCATCGCTCGGAAGCTATCGAAGAACTCCTTGCCGCGCTCCTCGCCCACCCGGTCGGCCATATCGTCCATCGTCTCCGCATCGCCGATGGCGCGCCGAAGATCGATCATCGGCTCGACCACCTGGTCACGCCATTCGCCGATCGTCGCAGAGATCTCACCCAGAAGTTCCACCTGGGCCGGGTTGTCGCTGACGGTTTCGCGCAACGCCGCCGTCAGCGCGTCGAACCGTTCGCCGCCGCTGTCATAGGGCTCCAGGAACGTCTCCTGGCCGGCCAGCAGGTAGCCGCGCATCCCCGTTTCCATATCGACCGCCGCCGCCAGGATGGCGTTGGCCCGGTCGATCACGTCGTAGGTATGCGTCACCCAGGCTTCATTTTCCGCCATCACGGCCAGCAGTGCACCGGTGCGAGTGTCGGCCGCCTGGGCCGTTTCCTGACGCTGGTCCATCAGATCCGCCTCGACCTGGATGAACGCGGCGATCTCCGCGCGCACAGTGTCGAAGTACTGCATCCCACGGCGTTGCGAGACGTAGCGGTCGACGTCCTCCAGGGTCCTCAGGTTGCGCTCGACATCGCGGCGAAGGGCGATACCCGGCTCAACCACCTGATCGATCCATTCCCGCATCGTCAACTCGATGCCCTGGAGCCGCTCCACCTGGGCAGGATTGTCGCTGACTGTTTCCTGAAGGGCCGCAATCCCGGTGAAGAACGCGTCCTGGCCGGCAGTGAAGGGCGTCAGGAAGAGATCGTCGCCGGCGATCAGGAACCCGCGCATCCCCGTTTCCATATCGACCGCGTGCGCCAGCAGTCGGGATGCATCGGCAAGAACCTGGTGTGTGTGGTCGACCCAGCCCGTCGTCTGCCGCACCAGGTCGAGGTTCTCGGCGACCTCCGCCTGAGCGGTTGCGAACGCCGCCCGCCGCTCCTCCAGCAGCGCCAGTTCCCTGTCGATGAATGTCGCGATCTGATCGCGAAAGCGGTCGAAGTACACCTTGCCGCGCTGTTCGCCGACCAGGTCCGCCATGTCGTTCATGGTGTCGGCGTCGCCGATCTGCCGGCGCAGCTCGATGGCTGGCTCAACGACCTGGGTCTGCCACTGCCGCAGGATCCGCTCGACCTCGGCCAGCCGCTCCACCTGCGCCGGATTGTCGCTGACCGTCTCCTGCAGCGCGGTAATCCCGTCAAAGGTCGCCTGATCGCCCGCCCGATAGGGTTCGAGGAACTGATCCTGTCCGGCCAACAGAAAACCGCGCATCCCGGTTTCCATGTCGACGGCCGAACCCACGATGGAGCCCGCATCCGCCAGGACCGTGTGGGTGTGGTTCACCCAGCGACTGGTGGTCATGATGCTGTTCAGCATGAAGATCGTGGAAACCCCGAGAACGACCAACAGCACCAGCGGCGGTGCCGCACTCACCAGAATCTTGGTCTTTGTGCGCAGGTTGGAGAATTTCATTTTTGCCCCTCCGGAGGATCCAACGCCGCGAACCTGGTGATTCCAGTTTAAAAATTAGTGAAAGCCGATTGATACATACCCAGATTGCAGAACTTTTGGTGCCGTTTATCTCTAGAATGAGCCATAAAATTACTCGCCACCTGTTCTCTAGCCTTGGCCTACACTGAGAACAAACGGCCCCGTCTCCAGGTTTCGGGGGCCTCATCCGCCCAGGATGCCGGTTTCGGGGGTAATCCACTAACCTTGGATCGACGACACGGCTCGGCCGCGGCCTCCAGCACTGGACGGAGCGATACGTCGCAGCCTGGAATGCCCCGGTCGGCCCGCACGCCTGCGCTACCATCCGACAGTCGGGCGGGGGTCGACATGGAACTGCCGGGTGACATCGAATGATGAAGTGGAAACCGCTCGTACTGGTGATCGGGATGTCGACCGCGCTGGCTGCGGGTGCGGGGCCTTGGCTGCCGTCTGCGCCAACGGCCGGTGACGGAGACCCCGCGGCCTTTACCTGGGACCTGCCCGCCTGGCTGGCGCCGCCGCCGGTGCCGCCGGATAATCCGATGACGGGTGCTGCGGTGGCACTGGGGCGAGAGCTGTTCTTCGACCCGCGGCTGTCCAGCACCGGCACCATGTCCTGCGCCACCTGTCACGATCCGGCCCGGGCCTTCACCGACGGCCGATCGGTTGCCGTCGGCATCACCGGCGACCGGCACCGGCGAAACACGCCATCGATCGTGAATGCCGCCTACCGGCCGATCCTCAACTGGGCCAGCCCGCAGGTGCATCTGCTGGAGTTCCAACTGCTGCGGCCGCTGTTCGGCACCGACCCGGTGGAAATGGGCCAGGCCGGCC
The DNA here is from genome assembly GCA_028281985.1 of Alphaproteobacteria bacterium. Classification (GTDB taxonomy): domain Bacteria; phylum Pseudomonadota; class Alphaproteobacteria; order DSM-16000; family Inquilinaceae; genus JANQIU01. The sequence continues at coordinate 13,450 of JANQIU010000304.1, forward strand.
GGGAGGCCACGCTGCTGGCCATG
>JANQIU010000319.1 GCA_028281985.1 Alphaproteobacteria bacterium
GCCCTGTCGTTTTGACCGGCCGGTTGTTTGGTGGCAGGGTCGCCGCCGTTCCCCATCCCCAGACGCCATGGTTTGTCGCCGATGCCCGACCAGCAGCCCGCCGTGACCCTGGATGAGATCCGCGAGCTGATCCGGAAGTTGCCCGGCCCCGACCTGGAGGCGGGCACCGCCGTGCTGCAACGCGAGGCCCAGCTGACCAAGCCCCCCGGCGCCCTGGGGAAGCTGGAAGACATCGTCTACTGGGTCGCCTGCTGGCAGCACGACGCGCCGCCCAGCATCCGCCACCCGCGGGTTGCGGTGTTCGCCGGCAATCACGGCGTGGCCGAAGCCCGCAAGGTGTCGGCCTTTCCGACCGCCGTCACCGCCCAGATGGTCCGCAACTTCGCCGATGGCGGGGCGGCGGTGAACCAGCTCTGCCGCATCGCCGACAGTGACCTTCGGGTCTACGAGATGGACCTGGAACACCCCACGGCCGATTTCACCCAGGGGCCGGCCATGGACGAAGCCGGCTGCGCCCGGGCGCTGACCTACGGCATGATGGCGGTGGAAACCGGCATCCACCTGATCGCGCTGGGCGAGATGGGGATCGGCAATACCACCTCGGCCTCTGCCCTGTGCATGGCCTTGTTCGGCGGTTCCGCATCCGACTGGGTCGGCCCCGGCACCGGCCTCGACGGGGAAGGATTGGGCCGCAAGGCCCAGGCGGTGGAAGACGCCATTGCCGCCAACAAGGCCGCGATGGCCGACCCGCTGGAGATCCTGCGCTGCGTCGGCGGGGTGGAACTGGCCGCCATCGTCGGGGCGATCATCGCCGCCCGCATGGCGCGGACGCCGGTGCTGCTGGACGGGTTCGCCTGCACCGCCGCGGCGGCGGTTCTGCATGCCGTCGACCCACGCGCCATCGACCATTGCCTGGTGGCCCACGTTTCAGCGGAACCGGGACACCGGCGCCTGCTGGAGACCCTGGGCCGGGACGCGCTGTTGGATTTCGGCATGCGGCTTGGCGAAGCATCCGGCGCCGCCCTGGCCATCAACATCGTCAAGGCGGCGGTGGAATGCCATGCCGGGATGGCCACCTTCGCCGAAGCCGGTATCAGCGGCAAAGACGGATAGCGAACGCCATGGCCCAGAAATCCGCAGCATCCGGCGCCCTGGCCTGGCTGGTCAGCGCCATCCTGGTCGTTGTGCTGATCGTCGCCGCCCTGATCCTGATCGGTTTCCTGCCGATCCTCGTGGTGGCCATGCCGATCACCACGCTCGTCGTCCTGATCGTGATCATCTGGGCGCTGGCCAGACGAAAGTGATCCGCCGCCGTCGGTGACCTTACCCGGCAGCGGCCGACACGGCCTTCGCAGCCGCAAGTGACGGATAGGCGCCGGGGAAGTCGGTGATGATGTTCTGCTGCATCGTCGACAGGCGACGCATCGCCACCTGCGGCCGGTCCGTCGCGAGGTCGATGTCGACGAACCCCACATCGCGGGCCCCGAGCGTGGGCTGCAATGCTTCCGGCAAGACGAAGGCCGTCGACGGCGCCCACACGTAATCGACGCCGTCATGCGCCGTATGGCGGAACTGATGGGCATGGCCGCTGGCCACCAGCCGGACCGTCGACCCGGCGATAAGGCCCAGCAGACGACGGCGCGGTTCCGGTGCCAGGTATCGCCCTTCTGCGCCCTGCTCGGTCGGCTCTTGCAACGGACCTTCGTTGAACAGCGGGCGATGGGTGATCAGGCCGACCGGCCGCGGGTCGGCCGCCGCCAGGGCGCCCGCGAGCCACTGCCACTGCTCCTCCTCCGCCGGCAGGCCGGACCCCATAAGCTGGGCATTGATCCCGACAAGGGTCCACCCGCCGACCTCCTGGGTCCACCATTCCTCGCCAAAATGCCGGCGCCACCGTGCCCGCCGCGCATCGGTGATGGGCTGGCGCGGCGGGCGCCCCGACACCGCCGCCGCATTGCCCAGGTCATGGTTCCCCGGGACGGCCCGCCAAGGCACCGTCAGGCGATCGTGCAGAGCGCGGGCATGGGCGATGTGACCGTCATTGTCGGGCCCGTCCAAAGCCACGTCGCCGCCATTTACGACGAAGGCCGCGCCGCGGTCGGCGATGTGGGCGACCAAAGCGTGGAAATTCGACACAAAGAATGGCCGGTCATCCGCCAAATGCGTATCGGACAAAAAGATGAGCTGCATCGATGTTCCTCACGTAAAATTGGGGGAGAGCACATTAAACATCAATCCATTTGTGAACAAAACCGGTTAGATTGACCATACAACGTCTCTTTTTTGTTTCACGAAAACTTCAAGAATCTGTGACAGCAAAGTCACCATTGGTAGGGTCGACTTGCCCTGCTTTCAAGCGTGCCTCGTCACGCATCGTCCAGGGCGCCCGGTCGCGCGCGCTCGACCACAGAAAACCGAAGGGGCAAGGCATGATCAGGCGTACAGCAGTCGCCGCGGCGGCGATCCTGGCGTTGACCGCCGGACCGGCGGCAGCCGAAGACGTCACGGTGACGCTCTACCACTACCAGACGGCCAACGCCGAAGCGTTCCGTGCCATCCTGGACGAATTCGAGGCAGAGAACCCGGACATCACCGTTCAGGACATCTTCGCGCCGTCCCGGGAGATCACCGCCGAGGTACAGGCGGCCCTGGCCGCCCAGCGCCCGGTCGACGTGGCCACGGTCATCGGCAAGAACATCATCTTCTTCCTGAACAACACGCCAGCGGGGCCGATCAACGCCGATCGCGAGGCGAACGCCTGGCTGGACCGGTACCTGCCGAACTTCCTCGACCTGGGCCGGGTCGGCGACGACATCTTCGCGGTGCCCCATGCCTACGGCACACCCTTGATCTACTACAACGCCGACCTGTTCCGCGAAGCCGGGCTGGATCCTGCCGATCCGCCGCAGACCTGGGACGAGGTGATCGCCGCGGCACAGACGATCCAGGAGGAAACCGGCGTCGCCGGCGTGGCCCAGCTGCACGCATCGAACAAGGACTACGGCACCATGCTGATGGTGATGAACGCCGGGTCCGAATACCTGTCGGCCGACGGGCGCGAGGCCCTGTTCGACAGCGACGAGGGGATCGCCGCCCTGCAGATGTGGCAGGACATGGCCAACGCGCACGGCGTCATGCCGATCGCCAACGACCGGCAATGGAGCGCCGCCTTCCAGGGCGGCCAGCTGGCCATGTACATCACGTCGTCGGCCGCCTTGCGCAGCTTCCATGCGGCGGCGGAAGGGAACTTCGAACTGGGGGTCGCCAACTATCCGCTGTTCGGCGACCGGGACCGGCGCGTGCCCAATTCCGGCGGCGCCCTGATGCTGTACTCGCCTCCGGGCGAGCGGCGGGAGGCGGCGGTCGCGCTGCTGGAGTTCCTGTCCCGGCAGGAGATCTCCAACCGCTGGTCGCGGGAATCGGGATACATGCCGCTGACGGTGGATCCGCTGGGCGATCCCGCCATGGCCGCGTATGTCGACAGCTTCCCGCTGGTGCTGCCGGCCATCGAACAGATGGACGAAACGGTCCCGACCGCCACCTGGGCGCCCTATGGCGCGCTGGAGGCGCAGACCATCGTCTCCAACCTGATCGACGCCCTGTGGGCCGATGAAGGTCCGGCCGCCAACCTGGTGCCGCCGGCGGTGGCCGAGATCAACCGCATTCTGGCCGAAGCCAACCCCCAGTGACCGTTGCGCACGCACCCGGGTCCCTGGTCAGTCCCGCCCGCCGGTCCCGCCGGGGCTGGTGGGCACGGACGGCCAGCGACCCGCGGTTCGCGCCCTGGCTGTACCTGGCGCCGATGCTGCTGCTGCTCGGTGTCTTCACCTACTGGCCGTTCGTTCACACCTTCTATCTCAGCCTGACCGAGTGGAACCTGAACCCGGACCAGCCGATCGAATTCGCCGGGATCGACAACTACGACCGGCTGGTCGGCAACACGCTCTTCCAGGCCGCCAGCTACAATACGGCGATCTACATCGCCGCTTCGATCCCGCTGAAGGTCCTGCTGCCGATCCCGTTCGCCGTCTTCATCTGGTCGCTGGGCCGGGCCGGCAACCTGTATCGGACCATCGTCTTTCTGCCGACGCTGATCAGTTTCGTCGTCGTCTCGGTGGTGTTCCTGTGGCTGCTGAACCCGCTGGGCGGCTTGATTCCCAGCTTCTTCCAGCAGGTGTTCGGCTGGCGCATCGGCAATGTGCTGAAGGACACCTCGACGGCGATCTGGGTGATCCTGCTGCTATCCACCTGGAAGGTGATCGGCTTCAACATCCTGATCTACCTGGCCGGTCTGGTGAGCATCAACCGGACCTATGTGGAAGCCATGCGCATGGACGGGGCGCGGGATTGGACCGTGTTCCGCCGGCTGATCTGGCCGCTGCTGACGCCGACCACCTTCTTCGTGCTGATCTACACGGTGATCTTCACCATCCAGCAGGTGTTCACGCCCATCGACATCCTGACCGAAGGCGGGCCGGACAGCACCACGACCAACCTGTTCTACATGGTCTACCAGTACACCTTCATCACCTTCGACGTCGGCCTGGGCGCCGCCGGCACGGTGGTGCTGTTCCTGTTCCTGCTGGCCATCACCCTCTTGAAGGTGCGGGTGCTGGACCGGCGGGTGAACTACCAGCAATAGGCCGCGGCGATGGTCCTGTCGCGATCCTGGCAGGTCGTGGGGCACACGGTGATCCTGCTGCTGTGTCTGGCGGTGCTGATGCCGATGGCGATCGTCGTCGCCACCTCGTTCAAGCCACCGAACGAGGTCTTCCGGCTCCAGCCCATCCCCGCCGACCCGACCTTGCGCAACTACCAGGAGGTGTTCGCCGACCGGGCCTTCCTGATCTTCCTGTGGAACAGCGCCGGCACCACGGTCCTGCGGGTCGGCGGGCAGATCTTCTTTGCCGTGCTGACGGCCTATGCCTTCGCCCGCTGGCGGTTTCCGGGGCACAACCTGATCTTCGCCGCCGTGCTGGGGGCGATGATGATCCCGCATCAGCTGACGATGATCCCGATCTACATCCTGGTGGCCGAACTGAACTGGTTCGACACCTGGCAGGCGTTGATCGTGCCCAACCTGGCGATGCCCTTCGCCGTTTTCCTGCTGCGCCAACACTTCCTGAGCTTCCCGAGGGAGCTGTTCGATGCCGCGGAGATGGACGGTGCCGGCCCCTGGACCGCGCTGTGGCGGGTGGTGCTGCCGAACCTGAAACCGGCCCTGGCGGCGATTACCATCGTCTTGTTCATCGACTGCTGGAATGAGTACTTCTGGCCGCTTCTGGTCACCGAAACCGAAGCCTCACAGACGATCCAGATCGGCATTCGCCGCTATCTGGAGGAGGATTTCGCCGATTTCGGCGCGCTGATGGCCGGCGTCACCCTGGCCAGCCTGCCTGCCCTGGCGGTGTTCTTCATGCTGCAGCGCCGGGTGATGGAAACCTTCGTCGGTTCCGGGATCAAAGGGTAGACCGGCATGGCGTCCGTCAGCTTCCGCGGCGTGAACAAGCGGTTCGGCACCGTCGCCGCGGTGCGCGACTTCTCGCTGGAGATCGCCGACGGGGAATTCGTCGTCCTGGTCGGCCCGTCGGGCTGCGGCAAGACCACGTCGCTGCGGATCCTGGCGGGGCTGGAGCCGCCCAGCGGCGGCCACATCCTGCTGGGCGGCGAAGACATCACCGGCGTACCGTCGATGGACCGCAACATCGCCATGGTGTTCCAGAACTACGCGCTCTACCCGCATATGACGGTGCGGGAGAACGTCTCCTTTGCCCTGCAGCTCCGCAAACTGCCCAAGGCCGAAATCGACGCCGCCACCGCCCGGGCCGCGGCCATGCTGGGCCTGGAAGACCTGATGGAGCGCAAGCCACGGCAGCTCTCCGGCGGCCAGCGCCAGCGGGTGGCCGTCTGCCGGGCGATCGTCCGCGATCCGGAAGCGTTCCTGTTCGACGAACCGCTGTCCAATCTGGACGCAAAACTGCGGGCCGCCGCCAGAACCGAAATCCGGTCGCTACAGCAGGAACTGGGCGTCACGACGGTCTATGTCACCCATGATCAGGTCGAGGCGATGACCATGGCCGACCGGATCGTGGTGATGCATGACGGCGAAATCCAGCAGGTCGGCAGGCCGCTCGACGTCTATGCCCGGCCCGCCAACCTGTTCGTCGCCACCTTCATCGGCAACCCGTCGATGAACCTGGTGGCCCCGACGGCCGACCTCGGCAACGGAAACGCGGGGGCAGCGTCGGCCGGCGCACAATCGGCGGCGATGCTCGGCTTGCGGCCGGAAAGCCTGGCACTGCTGGGGGACACCGACGCCCCGGACCTGACCCTCTCGGGCACCCTGCGGCAGGTCGAAGCGCTGGGCGCCGAAACCGTGCTGCATGTCGATTTCTGCGGGCAAACCATCCTGGCCCGGCTGCCGGGCACGGTCACGCCGGTGGTTGGTCGCCCGGTACGCCTGGGCTGCCGGTACGAGGACCTGCACCGGTTCGACGATGCCGGCCGGCGCCTCGACGGATAGCCGGATCGGCCCCTACTCGCCCTGTTGCAGCAGCGCGCCGCGGCGGCGGGCGTCGTTGAACGCCACCATGAACAGGGCGCCGGCCAGAACCATGTAGACGCCGTTTAGACCGAAGGCGAGCAGCAGGCGGATCACCGGCAACCCGTCTCCGAACAGCAGCGACCGCATGCCTTCGAAGACATGCGCCGGCGGCATCGCCAGGGCCAGCCAGCGGACGGCCTCGGGCAGCACGCTGACCGGGTAGTAGATGGCGCTGATCGGCGCCAGCAGGAAAACCAGCAGCCAGGCCATGCTTTCCGCGCCCAGGCCGAACCGCAGGATGGCCGACATCACCACCAGCGCCACCCACCAGCCGGTCATCATCAGATTGGCGAAGAACAGCACCAGCGGCAGGCCGATGCCGAACACGTTGTACTCATAAAGCAGGATCGCCAGCAGGCCGGCCGGCACCACGCCGATCAGGGTGCGGACCAGGCTCATGCAGAACATCGAGACCACCCATTCCCAGGCCCGCAGCGGGCTGACGAACAGGTGCCCCAGATTGCGGCTCCACATCTCCTCCAGGAAGGAGAGCGAGACGCCAAGCTGGCCGCGGAACAGAACGTCCCACAACAGGACGGCGGAGATCAGCACCCCGGCCGCCTGCATCACCCAGCTGCTCTCGGCCGACAGGTGCAAGGTGATCAGGCCCCAGATCACCATCTGCACCGTCGGCCAGTACATCAGCTCCAGGATCCGCGGCCAGGATCCCCGCAGCAGGTACCAGTAGCGCAGCACCATCGCCGCCACCCGGCGTGCCGGGGACGCCGGCCGGTGGATGGCGTCCGGTGCGGCGGACAGCGGGCGGGCAGCCGCCACTGGCGCCGCCGGGGCTGTGGTTTCCGAAGGGGGGTCCGACATCATCAATCACCGGTC
>JANQIU010000339.1 GCA_028281985.1 Alphaproteobacteria bacterium
AGGCGATCGCCACGGCGAGCTGGGCCGTCGCCGCGGCGCACGGCTTCGCGGACGGCGAAGCGGTCCCGCTCGATCTGGTCCTGCAGATCGTGGCGCGGATCACATCGACGGTCGATCTGCCGGTCACCGTCGATTTCGAAGGGGGATATGCCGAACCGCCCGCGGCGGTTGCCGCCAATGTGGCCCGCGCCGTGGCGGCCGGTGCGGTCGGCATCAATTTCGAAGACCAGGTCGTCGGCGGTGACGGTCTCTATGCGCCCGATGTCCAGGCCGGCCGGATCCGCGCCATCCGCCAGGGCGTGGGCGACGTGCCGTTGTTCATCAACGCCCGGACCGATTTGTTCCTCAAGGAACCGGACCGGAGCCGGCATGCGGCCCTGCTCCCGGCAGCGATCGACCGGGCGGCGGCGTATGCGCAAGCCGGCGGCTCGGGCTTCTTCGTGCCGGCGCTTGTGGATGCGGACTTGATCGGCCGGGTCTGCCAGGCCAGCCCCTTGCCGGTGAACGTCATGCAGTTGCGCGACGCCCCGCCCCGGGCCGAGCTGGCGTCCCTGGGCGTCGCCCGTATCAGTCATGGGCCCGGTGCCTATCGGACGACGATGGCCGGTCTCACCGACAGGGCCCGTCAGGTGTTCGCCGGCGCATGATCTGCCGGGACGCGACCGGCGAGGATGCCGGAGCCATCGCCGATGTGTTCTCGCCGTCGCTCCGCCTTCTGACCTTCCTGCCGGAACTGCACACGGTGGCGGAGGACCGGCGGTTCATCGCCGACGTCGTCCTGCCGGAATGCGCCGTCTCGGTGGTCGAAGCGGCGGGCCGGATCGTTGCGTTCGTCGCGCGCGACGGCACCGAGATCCGGCTGCTGCATACCCATCCGGCCTTCGTCGGACGCGGGGCCGGTGGGATGCTCCTGGACGTCGCCAAGCGCGCGCCGGTGCCGGCCTTGGAACTGTGGTGCTTTCAGGCCAATACCGATGCGCGCCGGTTCTACGAATGCCACGGGTTCCGGGCGGTCCGGTTCACCGAAGGCGAAGGCAACGAGGAAAGGATGCCGGATGTCCGCTACCGGTGGGACCGGCCGCCCACGCCGTAACCAAGCCTAGCCGGTGGCCTCGGCCGCGGCTTCCAGCGCCTCCATGGCGGCGTCGCTGAAGCCGAAATGGTGGCCGATCTCGTGGATCAGGACATGGCGCACCACATGGGCCAGGTCTTCGCCCGTGTCGCACCAGTAGTCCAGGATCGGCCGGCGGTAGAGGAAGATGATGTCGACGTCCTCCGGCGTGTGGGCGCTGGATTTCTCGCCGAATGGGATGCCGCTGTAGAGGCCCAGGAGGTCGAACGGGCTGTCCAGTTCCATGTCCCGGCAGGTGGCCGGATCCGGGAAATCGACCACCTGAATGGCCACTCCTTCGACCATGCGGGAGAGGTCCTTGGGAATGGCGGCCAGGGCGGCTTCGGCCAGGTCGATCAGATCGTCGACGCTGGGCGGGACGATGGGGGCAGGAGCGACATCGGTCGAAGAACGGGTCATCATGTCGGCAGGTTAGCGTGCCCAAGGCGCTGCGGCCATCTTGACCGCGACGCCGTGCATCCCACTTCGCTGCAAGTCCGTCGGCGACGAAAAGGGGGGTGGGGCACCATGGCGCAGCTTCTGGCCGGCGAAGGCCGCGACCGCGCGATGTCCGAACTCAATGGCTGGAGCGCGACCGACGGCCGGGATGCCATCGTCAAATCCTTCCGGTTCAATGATTTCAACCAGGCCTGGGGGTTCATGAGCCGTTGTGCGCTGATGGCGGAACGGATGGACCATCACCCGGAATGGTTCAATGTGTACAACCGGGTCGACGTGACCTTGTCCACCCATGATGCCGGCGGATTGACCGAACGCGACATCAAGCTGGCCATGTTCATGGACCGGGTCGCCGGCCACTGACGCCGGTCGCGCCGGGTTACGACTGCCGCCGTTTGCGGAAAGCCCCGACCGCCGCGTCGTCGGTCGAGCCGGCCGACCCCAAGGTGCCCAGGCGGGCGTCGCGGCGGGCGATGTAGATGGTGCTGCCGATGATGATCGTGGCGCCGACGGCCGTCCAGATATCCGGGATTTCGGCGAAGAACAGCACGCCGATGGTGCTGGCGAACAGAAGCCGGGTGTAGTCGAGCGGCGCCAGGGCGGTGGCCTCGCCGGTCCGGAAGCCGCGCACGACCATGGATTGCGAGGTCACGCCGACCAGTCCCATCAGGATCAGCAGCCCGAACTCCTCCCAGGTCGGCGTCCGCCAGACAAAGGCCGCCGGGATCGCCGTCAGCACCGTCGACAGCACCGCGAAGTACATCAGGATCGTCAGCGTCTTCTCCTGCGGCGGCATCCGCTTGAGCACCGCCACCGTCACGGCAATGCCCAGGGCGCCGGCCATGGCGGCGACCATCGCCGGATCGACCGGACCGCCGAACGGCCGCAGGATGATCATGACGCCGATGAAGCCGACGGCGGTGGCCGACCAGCGACGCCAGCGCACGGTTTCGCCCAGCACCAGCATGGCCAGCGGGATCA
>JANQIU010000328.1 GCA_028281985.1 Alphaproteobacteria bacterium
AAGTAGTTCTGGCCGGAGAAGCCATCCTCGGCATCGTGGTCGTATTCATAGCCCCGGCCGTAGCCCATCTCGCGCATCATCCGGGTCGGCGCATTCAAGATGTGCTTGGGCGGCATCAGGCTGCCGGTCTCCTTGGCCGAGGCCGAGGCCGCCTTGAACGCGGTATACGCGGCGTTCGATTTTGGGGCCGTCGCCAGATAGATCGTGGCCTGGGCGATCGCCAGTTCGCCTTCGGGCGAGCCCAGGCGTTCGTAGGCGTCCCAGGCCGACAGGCTCTGCACCAGCGCCTGGGGATCGGCCATGCCGATATCCTCCACGGCGAAGCGGGTCAGCCGGCGGGCGACGTAAAGCGGGTCCTCCCCCCCGGCCAGCATGCGCGCCAGCCAGTACAGCGCCGCATCCACGTCCGAGCCGCGCAGGCTCTTATGCAACGCGCTGATCAGATTGTAGTGGCTTTCCTGTGCCTTGTCGTAGAGCGGCGCCCGGCGCTGCAACACCTCGATCAGGGCTTCCGGCCCCAGCGGCTCCCGCCCGCGCTGCTGCAGACCAAGCGCTTCGCACAGGTTGATCAGGTAGCGGCCGTCCCCGTCGGCCATGGCCTTCAGGGTCGCGCGGCCATCCCAGGTCAGCGGCAGTTCGAAGCCTTCCTCCGCCTCGACCCGTGCGATCAGCACATCCAGCGCGACGTCGTCCAAGCGCCGCAGAACCAGGACGCGGCAGCGCGACAGCAAGGCACCGTTCAACTCGAAGGATGGGTTCTCCGTGGTGGCCCCGATCAGGGTGATCGTGCCGTCCTCGACCACCGGCAGGAAGGCGTCCTGCTGGGCCCGGTTGAACCGGTGGATTTCGTCGACGAACAGCAGGGTCCCCCGGCCGTCCCGCCGTCTGGTCCGTGCAGCCTCGAACACGTTGCGCAGGTCGGCGACCCCGGAGAAGACCGCCGAAAGAGGTTCGAAATGCAGGTCTGTACGCTCGGCCAGCAACCGCGCCATCGTCGTCTTGCCGCAGCCGGGCGGTCCCCAGAAGATCAGCGACGCCAAGCTGCCGGTGTCCAGCATGCGGCGCAGCGGCCCGTCCGGCCCGATCAGATGATCCTGGCCGACAACCGCCTCAAGGTCGGCGGGACGCAGGCGGTCGGCAAGCGGCCGCTTCGGTGCGATGGCGGCAAACAGGCCCTCTTCCACCCCCGCCTCCCAGGTCAGCCGTGGATGACGGAAACAATCACTTGGTTGCCCCGCCGGATGCGCATGTTCCAGGTTCGGCTGCCACCTTCCGCCAGCACGGCCTGCATCGCGGCGACACTGTCCACCTCAATGCCGTTGATCGACATGGGCTGGTCGCCTTCGCGCAGGCCGAGACGCCCCGCCGGCGACCGGGGGACGACATCAAGCACGATCACACCCCGGCGCCGGGGGCCGCCATGGCCGATTTCCTCGATCAGCGCCGGTGACAGGTTGGCGACGATGGCGCCGGCATAGGGGTGGTTTCCTTCCAGCAGGGTGGTGTCGCGCGGCGGGATCTCGGGTGCGGGTTCCAGTTCCATGGACAGATCGAGCATGTCCCCGGACCGATTGACCGTTACCGCCGATCGGGTACCAAGGCCCGCGGTCGCCGCCCGGAACCGCAGGGCCTCCAGCCCGTCGACCGGGAACCCGCCGAACGCCAGGACCACATCGCCGGCGACGATCCCGGCCCGCGCCGCCGGACCGCCCTCGTGAATGTCGTTCACCAGCACGCCGCCCGGTGCCGGCAGGCCCAGCGACTCCGCCAGATCACTCGTCACTTCCTGGCCCTGAAACCCGAGCCATGGGCGCTGGAGCGGCCGGCCGTCTTCCGCGGCCTCGACGATCGGGCGGACCAGATTGGCCGGGATCGCGAAACCGATGCCCAGCGACCCGCCATCGCGGCTGAAGATGGCCGTGTTGATGCCGACCAGCCGGCCCCGCATGTCGATCAGGGCGCCGCCGGAGTTCCCCGGGTTGATCGCCGCATCGGTCTGGATGAAGAAGCTGTAATCGGAAATCCCCGACGCCGCCCGCGCCACGGCTGAGACGATACCGCTGGTCACCGTCTGGCCGACCCCGAAGGGATTGCCGATCGCCAGCACCAGATCACCCACCTCCAGCGTGTCGCTGTCGCCCAGCGCCAGCATCGGCAGGCCGTCCAGCGCGCCCTCTTCCAGCCGCAGCACGGCCAGGTCCGTAGGCTCGTCGCTCAACACCAGGTCGGCGGCGAATTCGCGGCGATCCGCCAGAACCACGGTGATGGCATCGGCACCCGCCACCACATGGTGATTGGTGACCACCAGCCCCTGCTCGCCGACGATGACCCCGGATCCCAGCGCGTTCTGCAGGCGCTGCCGGCTGGGGCCGATCGGCAGATCGTCGCCGAAGAAGCGCTGGAAGAACGGATCCGACAGCATCGGCGACACGCGCCGCTCCTGGACCATTCGGCGCGCATAGATGTTGACGACCGCCGGCGCGGCATCGCGCACCAGCGGCGCGAAGGTCAGGGTGATTTCCTGGCGGTCCTCCGGGACCCGCTCCTGGGCGATGCCGGGCGCCGCCACCACGGCCCCCAGAAGCATGCCGATGATCAGATGAAAAAGTCGGTTTGGCATGCCGGCACTCTAGTCGCGCGGTCCGGTCGTGGACAACGCCAGGGCAGTTCCGCCCCGGAATCTTTTACCCCGCCGGGCAAGAACATCGGCCTGCAACCCGGCGAAAATTGCCCACAGCACCGGCCGAATTGGCCCTTTACCATCTAATTCATTGATTTTTCGCGATAAATTTCCGTGCCAGTTTTCTGGCATACCGGTTGCTCATGTCACGGCGAGCGAAGCCCGTCCGTGGGCCGCATTGGAAAGCGAGTTATTCGGAGTCGAGCCATGCCAACCGTAACGACGAACACGGCGGCGAATTCAGCGCTAAGGTTCCTGACCATCAACCACACGGCGACGCAGAGTTCGATCGGCAAGCTGTCGAGCGGGTCGCGGATCGTCAAAGCCTCGGACGATGCCGCGTCGCTGGCGATCTCGACCAATCTGAACGCGGATATCGTGGTGCTGAAGCAGTCCGCGATCAACGCGTCCCACGGCTCGGCGGTCGTTCAGGTGGCCGACGGCGGGCTGGCGCGCATCGCCGACATCCTAGCACGCATGAAGGCACTGGCGGCCCAGGCCCTGTCTGGCTCCGTCAATGCCGAAAGCCGCGGCTACATCCACGCGGAGTTCTCGGAGCTGAAGTCGCAGATCGACGACATCGCCAATCAGACCGAATTCAACGGGTCGGAATTGCTGTCGGTGGCCAACAACTCGATCACCTTCATGGTCGGCCGGGTCGCTACCGACAACATCGCCGTATCCCTGGCGGATGTCCGCGCCAACGCGCTGGGGCTGACCGCGGCCGTCGCCGTCAGCACCGTGACGACGGCGAGTGCCGCCGTCGGCCTGCTGACCACGGCGATCGACAGCATCAACACCCAGCGGGCGAAGATGGGCGCCTATATGTCCCGCTTCGAGTTCGTCTCCCGCAACATCGATACCCAGGTCGAAAACCTGGATGCCGCCAAGTCCGCCCTCCTGGACACGGACGTCGCGGCAGAGATGACCAAGTTCACCTCCGCGCAGGTCTTGACGCAGGCAAACGTGGCCATGTTGGCGCAAGCCAACCAGTTGCCACAGAACCTGCTGCGCCTGCTCCAGTAGACGGCAGCACGCAGTTAAGGGGTCATTGCAATGCCAACGGTAACGACAAATACAGCGGCCAACTCGGCGCTGCGGTTCCTGGAAATCAACCACGCCGCAACGCAGAGCTCCATCGGCAAGCTGTCCAGCGGCTCGCGCATCGTCAAGGCTTCCGACGACGCCGCATCGCTGGCCATCTCGACCAATCTGAACGCCGACATCGTGGTGCTGAAGCAGTCGGCGATCAACGCGGCGCACGGCACGGCCGTCGTCCAGGTCGCCGATGGCGGGTACGCCCGGATCGCCGACATCCTAGCGCGGATGAAGGCACTGGCGGCCCAGGCCCTGTCCGGCTCGGTCAATGCCGAAAGCCGCAGCTACATCGACACAGAGTTCCAGCAGTTGATTTCGCAGATCGACGACATCGCCGGTCAGACCGAATTCAACGGCCAGGAACTGGGAACCGGTGCGACCATCGAATTCATGGTCGGCCGCGTCGCCACCGACTCGATCACGGTCGTGACCGCCAATGCCGGCGCCACCAGCCTGGGGCTGAGCGGGGTCGGCGTCAGCAGCGTGGCCAAGGCGACTTCAGCCATCAGCAAGCTGGGCGTTGCCATCAACACGGTGAACACCCAGCGGGCGAAGATGGGCGCCTACATGTCGCGGTTCGAGTTCGTCGCTCGCAACATCGACACCCAGGTGGAGAACCTGGATGCCGCCAAATCCGCCCTGCTGGATACCGATGTAGCGGCCGAAATGACCAAGTTCACCTCAGCCCAGGTGCTGACCCAGGCCAACGTGGCCATGCTGGCCCAGGCCAACCAGCTACCGCAGAACCTGCTGCGCCTGCTGCAGTAACGTTTCGCCGTTGCCGGTTCCTTCGATAGCCGGTTTCTTTGGCAGGTCCCGCCTGACCCCTC
>JANQIU010000034.1 GCA_028281985.1 Alphaproteobacteria bacterium
CTTGACCAGGAAGACGCGGGCCAGCGATTCGAACAGTACGGCCGAGCCGACCTCGCGCGAACCGAGCGCATCGCGCACCATGACGCCCGCCTGGCAGATATCGGCGTCGGTGAACTGCGGCAGGTCCGCCAATTGCCGGCCCGTCAGGAGGACGCCGACCTCGCTCTGGGCGAAACGCTCCAGCCTGTCGGGTTCCAGGGTCACCACGATGACCTTGGACCGCCTGTGCCAGCGCCAGCCGGACCGGACACCGGCCGGGGTCACGACGATTTCGTCCTTTTGGAAGATGAAGTCGCGATAGGTGCCGTCCCGCCAGTTCTCGACCCGGTGCGGCTCCTCGCACAGGTTCAGCAGGATGTGGTGCTGGGCAAACACGTCCTCCGGCATGGTGTCCGGCTCAGCCTCGAAATACTCCAGGGTCAGCAGGTCGGCCGCCAACGGCCGCGCCAGGGCGGTGCTGTCGAGCAGCGGCGGTGAGGGGTAGATGTCCTGATACCGGCGGGCCATGACGCTAAGATTGTTGCGGTTGGCGAGGACGGCAACGCCGGGCACGCGCGATCGCTTTATCGCACTGCAACATGGCGATTGCCGTCGGGCCCGACACCGCGTAGGAAACGGTTCGTCCGTCACACAGCAAGGGGGTGGCGATGGCGACCGCCGAACCGAAAGTGCTCGAACTCGCCCTGCAGGGCGGCGGGGCGCATGGGGCCTTCACCTGGGGGGTCCTGGACCGGCTCCTGGAAGAAAAGGGGCTGCGCTTCGAAGGCATCAGTGGCACCAGTGCCGGCGCGATGAATGCCGTGGCGCTGGCCGACGGCCTGGTGCGCGGCGGCGCCGCGGAGGCCCGGCGGCATCTGGAGCGGTTCTGGTCGGCGACCAGCGAAGCCGCACGCTTCAGCCCCATCCAGCGGTCGGTCATCGACGTGTTCATGGGCAACTGGAGCCTGGACACCTCGCCGTCCTATCTCATCGCCGACCAGCTTTCCCGGCTTTTCTCGCCATACGACCTGAACCCGTTGGACCTGAATCCGCTGCGCGACCTGGTCAGCGAGACCATCGATTTCAAGAACGTCAACCAGCAGCCGGGCGCCAAGGTTTTCCTGACCGCCACCAATGTCCGCACCGGACGGACCAAGGTCTTCCGCCAGCCCGACATCAGCGCCGAAGCGGTGATGGCCTCGGCCTGCCTTCCGACCCTGTTCAAGGCGGTCGAGATCGATGGCGAAGCCTATTGGGACGGCGGGTTCATGGGCAACCCGGCCCTGTTCCCGCTGGTCGACGAATGCGACGGCCGCGACCTGATGCTGATCCGGGTCAATCCGTTCTTTCGGCCGGATGTGCCCAAAACGGCGCGCGACATCCAAAACCGGCTGAACGAGATCACCTTCAACGCCAGCCTGATCAAAGAGCTGCGCTCGATGGCGTTCCTGTGGGAGATCATCCACCACGAGAAGCTGGACCGGGCCGCCTATCGCGACGGCCGCCTGCACGCGATCAGCGACGACGACACCATGCGCGAGCTGGGCGTCTCCAGCAAAATGAACGCCGAATGGTCGTTCCTGACCTTCCTGCGCGACAAGGGGCGGGCCGCCGCCGACCGGTGGCTCAGCGCGCATTACGACGATATCGGGGTGCGCAGTACGCTGGACATGTCCTGGGTGATGGAGGAAAGCCTGCGCCCCGCCCATCTGGCCGAAGATGCCGACCGCAACTATCAGCAGCGGATCACGGGGGTGCCGGAATGATCGGTGTCCTGGCCATCCTGATCTCCCTCGGGCTGCTGATGTATCTGGCCTTTCGGGGGGTCACCGTGCTGGTGCTGGGGCCGCTGATGGCCACGCTGGCGGTGCTGCTGGCCGGCGGGCTGCCGATTCTCGGCGCGTATACCCAGATCTTCATGACCAGCACGGGCGCCTTCATCGTGGCGTATTTCCCGCTGTTCATGCTCGGCGCCATCTTCGGCAAGCTGATGGACGACAGCGGATCGGCCCAGACCATCGCCCGCCGGATCATCGACTGGCTGGGGGCCGGGCGGGCGGTGCTGGCGGTGGTGCTGTGCTGCGCCGTCCTGACCTATGGCGGCGTATCGCTGTTCGTCGTCGCCTTCGCCGTGTTCCCCATCGCCGCCTCGCTGTTCCGCCAGGCCGACATCCCCAAGCGGCTGATCCCGGCGGCCCTGGCGCTGGGCGCGTTCACCTTCACCATGTCGGCCCTGCCCGGCACGCCGGCGATCCAGAATGCGATCCCGATGCCGTATTTCGGCACCACGGCGTTTGCCGCGCCGGGCCTGGGCATCATCGCCGGCCTGATCATGCTGGTGCTGGGCACCGCGTGGCTCGACCGGCAGGCGGCCCGGGCAAAGCGGGCCGGCGAAGGCTACGGCGACCATGCCGACGCCCTGCCGGCACCCGACGTGCGCCTGCGCGAACAGGCGGCACCGGCCGAGGCCTTCGACCTGAACGAGGTGGAGCCGGGACGTCCGGAGAAGCCGTCCCCTCCCGGATTTGCCCTGGCGGTATTGCCCGTCGTGCTGGTTATCGCCA
>JANQIU010000056.1 GCA_028281985.1 Alphaproteobacteria bacterium
GGTGACGACGATCAGCGGCCAGTAGAGGTCGTTCCAATGGGCGACCACCGAGAAGATCGAGAACGCCGCCACCGCCGGCCACGCCGCCGGCAGCATGACGCGCCAGACGATGGACAACTCGCTGAAGCCGTCGAGGCGGGCCGCGTCGATGATGTCGTCCGGGAACGCCTTGAAGAACTGGCGGAACAGGAAGATGGCGAACACCGAGATGGTGAACGGCAGCACCAGGGCGGTGTAGCTGTCCAGCATCTGCAGCCGGGCAATCACGATGTAGAGCGGCAGGGCCGGGATCTGGATCGGGATCAGCAGATCCAGCAGGACGACGGAGAACAACAGCGGCCGGCCGCGGAAATCCAGCTTGGCCAGGGCGTAGCCGCACGGGGCGGCGACCAGCACCTGGATCACCAGGATCAGCGCGCAGACGATGGCGCCGTTGGCCATGAAGCGCAGCAGCGGGATGTCGGTCAGCGCCGCGGAGTAGTTCTCCCAGGCGTACCAGCGTTCCGGCAGCAGGCTCATGGCGCCGCGGATCTCATCCGGCGGCTTGAACGAAGTGACGAGCATCCACACGAAGGGCAGCAGGATGACCGCCGCACCGGCCAGCAAGACGGCGTGGACCAGGATGTCGCCCAGGCGGGGTCCGCGTCGGATCATCACCGCCCCTTAACGGTCGTAGTTGACCCGGCGATCGAACACGCGCGTCTGCAACAGCGTGAGCGTCACCGTGACCAGGAGAAAAACCACCGCGATCGCCGAGGCATAGCCGGTCCGGAAGTACCGGAAACCTTCGGTAAACAGGGTGTAGAGCAGGACGTCGGTGGACCGGTTCGGACCGCCCTGGGTCAGTACCGCCACCGTCTCGAACACGCGGAAGGCGCGGATCGCGGTCAGGACGATCACGAACATCGTCACCGGTCCCAGCATCGGCCAGGTGACCAGACGGAAGCGGTCCAGGCCACCCTGGGCGCCGTCGATCGCGGCGGCTTCGTAGAGATCCCGCGGGATGGTCGACAGCCCCGCCAGGAACAACACCATGTTGAAGCCGACCAGTTCCCAGATCCCGATGCCGGCCAGGGTCAACAGCGCCATGTCCGGGTCGCTGAAGAAGCGCATCCGGGACAGGCCCAGCCCCTCTAGCATCAGATTGGCCAGACCGAAGCTGGGATGCAGGATCACTTCCCAGGCGGTGGCCAGGGCGACCAGTGTTCCGGCCACCGGCATGAAGTACGACACCCGGTAGAACTGCCGTAGCCGGGACCGGGATTCGATCAGCAGCGCGGCACCAAGGCCGCTGAGCACTGCCCCCGGAACCACGACCGCCACATAGACCGCCGTGTTGCGCAGCGAGTTCCAGAAATGGGGGTCGCGGGCCAGTTCGGCGTAGTTGTCCAGACCGACGAAGTTCAGGGCGGTAACGCCCAGCCTGTAGTCGGTGAAGGACAGCACGATCACCCAGGCCGACGGACCCAGGGACAGGCAGAACAACAGGACGGCGGCCGGCGTGGCCAGCAGCAGCCCAGCGCGCCGCCGTTCGGCCAGCAGCGCCATCCGGTCCGGCACACGCCGCGGCGTCGACGGCAGGGTGGAGACCACCTGGCTCATCTCATGCCGCCCGGCGCTGCTGGTCGGAAAGCCGGGCACCGTCGGCGCCGAAGCACCAGGCCCGCCCGGCATCCGGGGCGACCCACACCGGTGTGCCGATGGCCAGACCGTGGGTCAGGTCCGCGGCGACCCGCACGACGGCCCGGTCCGAACCGTCCGCGGTGTCCGCCGTTTCGCGCCTGGCATGGATCAGGGCGTCGGAGCCCAGAAGTTCGATATGGCTTACCGTCGCCGGAACGAAGCCGCCGACCGATTTGGTCGACAGCCGCCCGTCTTCCGGCCGGAAAGCCAGCGTAACGCCGGCCCCCGCCGGCACATCGGCGATCACCGGCACCGGCGTGCCGGCAACCGCCACCGTACCGTCGTCCCGGCCCACCGCCGGCCAGCGGTTCAGATGCGGGTGGGTCATGAAACCGGCCACGTCCAAGTCGACCGGTGCGCGGAACACCGTTTCAGGTGTGCCGATCTGCCGGATCTCGCCGTCGAACATGACGGCGATGCGATCCGACATGGTCATCGCTTCGACCTGGTCGTGGGTGACGTAGATGAAGGTGACGCCGAGGCGACGGTGAAGGGTCGCCAGTTCCGCCCGCATATGGGCGCGCAGGCCCGAATCCAGGTTGGCCAGCGGCTCGTCCATCAGGAAAAGGACCGGATGGCGGACCATCGCCCGGCCCAGGGCCACCCGCTGGCGCTGCCCGCCGGACAGTTGCGAGGGCCGGCGATGCAGCAGGTGGCGGATGTTGAGCGACGCCGCGACCCGGGCGACATCGTCGGCAATCTCCGCCCGCAGGCCTCGCGTGCCGGGCATCGCCCGGCCCAGCACCGGCAGCCGCTGCCACCAGTTCAGCCGCCGCATGACCAGCGGCGCGGCAATGTTCTGGCCGGCGGTCAGATGCGGATAGAGGGCGTAGTTCTGAAACACCATGGCGACGCCGCGATCGCGCGGCGACACCGTGTCGACCGGCCGACCGGCGATGGCGATGCTGCCGGCGCTCGGGACTTCCAGCCCGGCGACGATGCGCAGCAGTGTGGACTTCCCGCAGCCCGAAGGGCCCAGCAGCGTCAGGAACTCGCCCCCGCGCACCTCCAGCGAGACGTTGCGCAGCGCCTGAGGCTCTCCGAACCGCTTGTCGATCCCGTTGAGCGATACCTGCGCCGGCTGCATTCCGCCGTTCCCTCCGTGACGCCGCACGAAGGCTTTAGCAGAATGTCATTTCACTGTTGTGACAGAAATGGAATTTGATTCCGTCACCTATCTAGCGCGTTCCGGGGCGCCCTTCTTCCCGCAGGCGCAGCGCCACCATGGCAGCCAGGATCTCCACCAGGAAAGTCCGCGGCGCCATCGACAGGCCATCGCCCTCGGTCTCCGGCGGCATTGTGCTGGTCAACAAGACCCAGTCCGCATGCTTGGTAATCGGGCTCGACGGGCGGTCTGTGACGGCAACGGTGATCGCCCGGGAGATCCGCGCATTCTGCAGGAAATGCACGGTGTCGGCGGTGATCCCGGTCAACGACACGCCGATCGCCACGGACCGTTCGTCCAGGCCATTGGCGACTTCCTCCGCCAGGCTGGGATCCATGAAGGCCTGCGCGGTCAGGCGCAGCCGCATCAGCCGAAAGGCCAGATAGGCCCCCAGAACTCCCGACCCGCCGGCGCCGTAGACGTCGATCCGCCGGCTGGCGATCAGGTGGTCGGCAACGGCGACCAGACTGGCCTCGTCCAGCCGATCGCGTATGTCATCGACGGCCGTCACCATGCCCCGGTGCAGGGCGGCGACGATGGCATGGTGCACGCCTTCCCCGGTCTGGTCGGCAAATGCCGGCCGACGCGCCAGGTCCGCGGCGAGCGCCAGCTTGAAATCGCTGAAACCGTCGAAGCCCAGCCTGCGGCACATTCGGATGACGCTGGCCGCGCCGGCCCGCGAGAACGCGCCGAGTTCCGCGGCGGAGAAGCGGAGAACCTGGTCCGGGTTGTCGGTGACGTATTGGGCGATGCGCCCCAGCGCCGTGGGATAGCTGTCGACCGCTGCCCGCAGTGCAGCGAGCAGCCGCGGCTGCGGGCCGAGCTCCGTCGGCTCCACCTCAACGGCGGACGGGCGTGGCGCTGCCGGCCTGCTGCCGTTGCCGGTTCCCTGCGGCGTTTTCGACATCCCGATCCCTTCCGGCATTGCGCGGCCCGACCCGGGGCCGTCCGGTGGCAGCCTAAGGAAGAGCGACGATCGGCAAAGATGCAACGTCGATGGCGCGACGGCGCCCCTTTTCGGGACACGGCAGGCGACGCGGCGCGACCGACCCCCGACCGATAGCCCGGCCGATGGCCCGGCCAGCGAGAAACAGCGACCTAAGGAGTATTTGGCGAAAATCTGACTCGTATTGCACACGCTTTTCGGGCAATGTTAGGCATCAAATCTAATGAACGGCACGCCGCGTCATTGCGACACTGGAGGGATCCATGCCGAAGACAAAGTGGAGCGACGTACAGTCGTCGATAGAAAGGCGCAGGAATTTCGGGGCCGACTCGGATCATAACCAGGCACCAACGTCTCATGGATCAAGAACGAACATCTTCACATTCGCCAGTTACGCAACGATAAGGGCGCTACCCGAAAAACTGTCGTCACAGTCCACATTGGCGATCGGTATTGCGCATACAATATCGGGCTCCACACTTCTGGTTGCGCGAAAGAGCGTCAAAGAAATAGTGATGGATGAGTTGACCAAGGCGCGCATCGCGCTGCTGCCGTCCGCAAGTATTATCGACGTCACGGGAATAGCGAGCGGCCTTCATGCCGAAATGGCCATTATCCGCTATGCAAGCGAAAACCTGGGCATTACCAAGTCGGACTTGAAATACCAACTGCAGATATGCTGCATTGGCAAACTGGTCTGTTTGGATTGCGCAGGATGGATGAACAAAAACGGCATCGGCCACTTGTCCGTTCTGCCCGACAAAGACCTCGGCGGCGTCGTGGAGTTCAAGCCCGGAGGCCCTTCCACAATGGGCGGCGGCCTTTGGGAGAACCCAATCACCCATGGCAAGTACGGCGGCGGGAGCGATCCGTACACCTACCAGAAATCGGGAACGACGATTAACCGCCCCATAGGTTACTGAGCGGGATGCCGGGTCAGCCCGATGCCGTGGCCGCAGCTCCGGCACCGGTCAGCAGCTTCAGGATCAAGGCTAGGTGGACCGCCTTGGTTCGCTCCACATCCAGTGTGACCGCAAGATCGTCGAAACGATCGAACATGGCACGCGACAGGGCCAGGTTGACCGGCGTGCCGAAGATCAGGTGGTCCAGGCCCTCCAGGTCCACGGCTTCGAACGCGCCCGCGCGGATGCCATCGGCAACCAGGCCGGTGGTTTCCTCGTGCATGGTCTGGATGAACGTATCGTAGAAGGACCGGGCGACCCCCGGCATGACCCGGGAGGTCTCGGCGATCAACGGCGCCATCCGCCCCATCGGCGACAGAACGATGGCGTCGTAGATGACGTCGAAAACCGCGATCAGGCGCGCTTCGTGGGACCGCGTATCCTCGCGGTGCAGCTTGCGAAGCCGTTCGATCTGCGCGGGAAAGCCGGCATCAATCACCGCCAGGAACCGCGGCAGCTCCATGGGCGACAGCTTGTCGGTCAGGAAGGTCTTCAGCTCCCGCAGGGTTAGCTGCTGGTCCGGCTTCACCGTGGCGAAGACCTTCACCACCTCGCCACGCGCGCGGTCGTGCACGCCGATGACACAGCATTCGGCCACGGCCGG
>JANQIU010000074.1 GCA_028281985.1 Alphaproteobacteria bacterium
GGGCCGTCCACTGGCGCATGTGAGCCGGATCCTGGCCCTGAGTATCGACGCAACATGAAAGCCGCCGACCCATGACACGTGGCGCTGACGCGTCTGCCGATCCGGACGGGGCCTGGCCGCACCCGCGCACCGCAGCGGCGCTTATCGGGCATGGCAGCGCGGCGGAAACCCTGCTCGATGCCTGCCGGTCGGGGCGTTTGCACCATGCCTGGCTGCTGTCCGGCCCGGCTGGTATCGGCAAGGCCACGCTGGCCTACCACTTTGCCCGCTACCTGCTGGCCGGCGGGGCCGACGCTAACGGCAACCACTCGGGATCGCTGTCGGTCGACCCGCTAAGCCCGGTGTTTCGCCAGGTGGCCGCCGAGAGCCACCCCGATCTGCTGACGGTGGAGCGTCGCTGGGACACCGACAAACGACGCCTTCCGGTCGATCTGCCGGTGGCGGAGGTGCGCCGGATCGCGCCGTTTCTGTCGATGACGGCGTCAGCCGGCGGATGGCGGGTCGTCGTCATCGACGACGCCGACCGGATGAACCGGTCCAGCGCCAATGGCATCCTGAAGATCCTGGAGGAACCGCCCGCGCGGGCCGTGCTGCTCCTGGTGACCACGGCACCCGGCGCGCTGCCGGCCACCATCCTGTCCCGGTGCCGGCGCCTGTCGTTGGCACCGCTGGCGACCGAGGACGTCTCGCAGGCGCTGACCGAGCTGGCGCCCGGCCTGTCGGAGGCCGATCGGCTGGCCATCGCCGCCCTGTCCGGCGGCAGCATCGGTCGGGCGCTGTTTCTGGCCCAACAGGACGGGCTGGCCCACTATCGGGCCCTGTTCGACCTGCTGGCGGCGATGCCCAACTTCGATTGGCAGGCTGCCCACCAGCTCATCGACTCCGTCACCTCCGGATCGGACGGCCGCAGCTTCGAGGCCTTCGCCCTGATGCTCGACGGCTGGCTCGCCGGCCTGGTCCGCCAGGCCCCCGGTGTGCCAACGCGCGGCGTGGAGGCCGTCGTGGGCGAGGGCGACCTGCGGCAACGCCTGGCACAGGGGGCCGGCCTTGATCGCTGGTTGGAGCTGTGGGAGAAGACCGCGGCCCTGATCGAGCGGGCCGACCGGGCCAATCTCGACCGCAAGACCGTGCTTCTGCAGGCGTTCTCGGCGCTGGCGGCGATCAAGGTCGGCTGATCGGTCTCGCCAGGGCGGCCCCGCCGCACCCATTGCCGCGGCCGGACTGGGAGTAGGCATGATGGCGCCCGACGGCACCTTCTACATCACCACACCGATCTACTACGTCAACGACAAGCCCCATATCGGGCACGCCTACACGACGCTGGCGTGCGACGTGCTGGCCCGGTTCATGCGCTTGGACGGCCGCAAGGTCCGGCTGCTGACCGGAACCGACGAGCACGGCCAGAAGGTTCAGAAGTCGGCCCTGGCGGCGGGGGAGGAGCCCCAAGCCTTCGTCGACGCCGTCAGCCAGAACTTCCGCGACCTTGCCGGCCTGCTGAACTTCGCCACGGACGACTTCATCCGCACTACCGAGCCGCGCCACATCCGCGCCTGCCAGGCCATCTGGCAGAAGATGGCCGATACCGGGCAGATCTATCTCGGCAGCTATTCCGGCTGGTACTCGGTTCGCGACGAAGCCTATTTCGACGAGAAGGAACTGCAGGTCGTCGACGGTCGCCGACTGGCGCCCAGCGGGGCGGAATGCGAATGGGTCGAGGAACCCAGCTACTTCTTCCGGCTGTCGGATTGGCAGCAGCCGCTGCTGGACTTCTACGAGCGCAATCCGGACTTCATCCAGCCGGAATCCCGGCGCAACGAGGTCATCAGCTTCGTCCGCGGGGGCCTGCGCGACCTGTCGATCAGCCGCACGACGTTCGACTGGGGCGTGCCGGTTCCCGGCGACCCGAAGCACATCATGTATGTGTGGCTGGACGCGCTGACCAACTACCTGTCGGCGCTGGGTTTCCCGGACACCGACGACGCGCTCTACCAGGCATTCTGGCCCTGCGACGTGCATGTGGTCGGCAAGGACATCCTGCGCTTCCACACGGTCTATTGGCCGGCCTTCCTGATGGCGGCGAACGTGCCGACCCCACGGCGCGTGTTTGCCCATGGCTGGCTGCTGAACCGCGGCCAGAAGATGTCCAAATCCCTGGGCAACGTGGTTTCGCCGAAGGATCTGAAAGACCGCTACGGCCTGGACCAGACCCGGTACTTCCTGTTGCGCGAAGTCCCGTTCGGCAGTGACGGCTATATCAGCCACGAAGCCATGGTCGCCCGGTGCAACGGCGATCTTGCCAACGACCTGGGCAACCTGGCCCAGCGTGTGCTGTCGATGGTGGCCAAGAACTGCAACGGGGCCGTGCCGGAAGCGGGCGCACTGAACGATGCCGACACCCTTCTTCTGGACCGGGCGCGCGGGTTGCTGCCGGCCCTGCGTCGCGAGCTGTCGGCGCTGGCCTTCCACCGGGGCCTGGAGGCGGTCTGGGCGGTGATCGGCGACGCCAACCGGTATGTGGACGAGCAGGCGCCCTGGACCCTGCGCAAGACCGATCCGGCGCGCATGGCCACGGTGCTGTACACACTGGCGGAGACGGTCCGGATGATCGCCATCCTGCTGCAGCCGTTCATGCCCGATGCCATGGGCCGGATGCTCGACCAGTTGGCGGTCGCTGCCGATCAGCGGGACTATCGCCGGATCGATGCCGCGTCGGCCCTGGTCCCGGGAACGCCGCTGCCGCGTCCCGAAGGCGTCTTCCCCCGGTTCGTCGAAGCGGAAGAGGAGGCGGCGGGTTGATCCTGGTCGACAGCCATTGCCACCTCGATTTCGACGATTTCGCCGACGAGCTACCCGAAGTGGTCGCCCGGGCCAGGGAGGCGGGTGTCGGCCGGATGGTCAGCATCTGCACCCGCCCGAGCCGGCTTGACCGGACGCTGGCGATCGCCGAGCAGTTCGACGAGGTGTTCGTCGGGGTCGGCGTCCATCCCCATGAAGCTGCGGCGGAAGGGCACGTCACGGAAGACGAACTGGTCGAGTTGTCGAACCATCCCAAAGTGGTCGGGATCGGCGAAACGGGCCTGGACTATCACTACGACCACAGCCCGCGCGACCGTCAGCGATCGGCCTTTCGCACCCATATCCGGGCGGCCCGCCGCACCGGGCTGCCGCTGATCGTGCACACCCGGGAGGCCGAAGCCGATACCGTCGAGATTCTGACCGAGGAGGCGGCCGCGCCGGGAGCACAGCCACTGTCAGGTGTGATCCACTGTTTCAGCGGGACCAGATGGCTGGCGGAACGCAGCATCGACCTGGGCATGCACATCTCGTTTTCGGGCATCCTGACCTTCCGCCGGTCCGACGATATCCGCGAAACGGCCCGCGACCTGCCGCTCGACAGGGTACTGGTGGAGACCGATGCCCCCTATCTGGCACCGGTCCCCAAGCGCGGGCGCCGGAACGAGCCGGCCTATGTCGCCCATACCGCAGCCGTCCTTGGAGACCTGCACGGCCTGTCCCCGGAAGCGATTGCTGCGCAGACCACCGAGACCTTCTTTCGCCTGTTCGCCAAAGTGCCGCGGCCGTCCGCCATGGCGGCGGCCTGACCGCATCGGAGGAGGGCGGGGGTGATCGAAGTCACGATCCTTGGCTGCGGCGGGTCCCTGGGGGTGCCGATGGTCGGTGGCGATTGGGGCACCTGCGACCCGGCAAATCCCCGAAACCGCCGGCGCCGGCCTTCCATCCTGGTGCGCCGCAACGAAACGGCCGTGCTTATCGACACGACCCCGGACTGCCGGGCGCAGCTCTTGGATTCGGGGGTGAACCGTCTGGACGCGATCTTGTTCACCCATGCCCACGCCGATCATGTCCATGGCCTGGATGATGTCCGGCCGCTGACCTGGAACGGATCAGGGCCGATCGACGCCTTCGCCGATGCCGACTGTGCGGACGACATCACCAGCCGCTTCGGCTACGCCGTGGCCGGTGCCCCCGTCGAACGCGGGTTCTACAAACCTTTGATCGTGCTGCACCGGATCGCCGGGCCTTTCGACATCGGCGACCTGCACGTGCAGCCCTTCACCCAGGAACACGGGCCGGGAACCTCGCTGGGGTTCCGCTTCGGGGATTTTGCCTACTCCACGGATGTGTCGGATCTGGACGACGCGGCGTTGGCCCTGCTGGGGGATTTGGACACCTGGGTGGTCGATGCCTGCCGTGAAGCCCCGCATCCGGCGCACGCGCATCTCGAACGGACCCTTGCGTGGATCGAGCGGCTGCGGCCACGGCGAGCCGTGCTGTTCCACATGAACCACACGATGGACTACGACCGCCTGTGCGCGAGGCTGCCGACGGGCGTCGAGCCCGCCTATGACGGGATGGTTCTCACCAGCCGCTAGATGCGTGGTCGCGGGACGCGATGGCGTATCGCTGTGCTGTCACGCCAAGGATCGGGCCAGGGATTTGGGGCGTGAAGGCCAAGACAAGGCTTCCACAGCGCGGCCATGGGCGGAACGCTGGCTCGACTGCCGCTCTGGCTCACGGCACCGCGTTGTCGCTCAGGTTGGACCACGATGGCCCTTCCCGATTGATGACATCTCCAAAGTCCGCCACGAGCGCGATGTCGGAAGCGTTCTCGGTATGAATGTCGTAGGTCACGGCGACGATTGCCTGCTCGCCCGTTGGTGCATCCGTGACCTGCAGCAATATGCGCATCGTGGTCGGCGACGGCCCGACCACCAGCATCTCGGGTTCCATGCGCACGAAATCATCGAGAGCTCGACCCGGTGCGTTGTCGGCAAACCACCGAACGAGTTCCGGCATGGCGGCCGCGCGTATCGTCTCCTGGAGCGAAAAGTCGGCGGTCGCGCGCGTTCTGTCCGAGCTTGGTTCGCCATCGTTCAGGGCGACCGTCTGGACGTACGTAAGGTCGGCACCGTTGACCGGAGACTTTGCTGCCCCGCGATAGGGTCCCCACTCGAGCACCGGCGGCTGCGATGGGCGGATCTGGTCTTCCGCCAGCGTAATCAGCTCCAATTCAATCGAAACGTCATCGGACAGCAGCTGCCAACCGGGGTTTTCGCTGGCGCTCTGAACGAGCGTTTGCACGCACATCTCCGTCCGCCTCCGGAACGCGTCGATGTCGGCCCCGATCGCAGTGGCATCCATGGCGAGGGTCGCCTCCAGATCCAGCGTCCCGGGCGGTGGTCGACGGTGGGACCACAGCGTATCGCCGAACAAGAGCCAGATGCGTGGAATGGCGATCGGTGGCAGACCGCATTCGGCGAAGGCTCCGCGCATTGCGTCTGCAATCGCGTACTGCGCCTCGCGGACCCAAAGCTGCATGCTGAGATCGCGGAGACAGCGGGTGGGGCTGCAAGAGTGCACCTCGATCGGCGGCAGCGGGATCGCATCCCCGGCGCGGATGAAACGCACTTCCGTGTCATCTCCGCGCCCCGTGATGGAGTGGATCTGGAGGTCGTCAGCGCCCGTTTGATCGGCAAGGCGGATGGCTTCGAAGCGGGTGAGTGGGCGCCCCGCAAGCGAGCTATCCGTCGCGATCATGACGCCGGCAAGCCCGACGAGGCCGGCGACCACAATACCAAGTGTTTTCCAGCGCATGAAGCATCTCCGACCGAGGACGCTACGCGGGTCGCAATTGCTCTCTAATATCGGCGAGATTCTGGGGTGTGATCTTCCATCGACCGGCATCGTCATATTCGAACACGACACGGATGTTCATGTCCGGTTTCTTGATCTGCATCAGTACAGCCTTCCAAGGGGCCTGACCGTCACGCTGGGTCAGCGTGCGAAGTGTCCTCAGCTTGTCCATGATCTCGCCGTTGCGCGGAGTGCCAGGCTGGGGTTTCGCGCCTTCGCGATACGAGAAGCCGCTCATGTCGACGCCCGTATCCGTCACGATGGCAACGAGCGACATCGCGTCCCAGGATCTATCACGGTACTTCTCATCCTGAACGATGAGCGCTGCAACGTTCTGGAGCAACCGGTCCGCCGCAGAAGGCATGTCGCCGTTCGCCATGGAGATGTCCTGCTATGCGCCGAGCTTCAATGATGCATAGATGGTGTTGGTCCGACGGCTCTGTCCAGCCCCTTGGGTCGGGCGAAGCAGCAGCGGACAGGGCGCTTCCAGGACATCGACAGACCCCATCTTGATGCCATCGTCAAACCAGCTTGTGGTTCACACCAGGCGGCGAAGGAGCTCCAGGGCGGCTTTGGGGTTCTCCAGGATTCCCTCCGGATCAATGTCGAAGCGGATCCTGTCGGCGGCCTCCGCGATTGCGTCGGCCGCGCCGTCCAACACCAGCGCATAGCGGCCGCCAAAGCGGCCGGTGACGGCGTGTCCCCATGGGCGTCGTCGGTGGTGCAGCCCCACCCGGTCCAGCATGCCGTGCAGTGTTGGTTCGGCCGTTCGGCCAACAGCTGACTGTTCTGCTTTCAGCATATCGTGGCTGATATGGTCGACCAACAGGCCGACTGCCCCGCCCGCTGCCCGGCAGGCATCGGCATCGCCGACGATATGCAGCCCGGCACGTGCGGCCGCGACCGCCCGGTGGTACATCGCCTGGCTGTTGGCCAGGCTCTGTCGGCACGCATCCCCCATCTCGCCGCGGATCCCCGGAAGCAGGATCAGCAGATCGACGACCGAAGACTCGAAGGTCTCCGGCAAGCCGATGGCAACCCGGTCCCGCCAGTCCTGGTTGCCGATGATCTGCGGCAGGGCCTGGGACAGCAGGCCGATCCGGTCGGGCAGGGGGCTGACGATGCCCAGCGATACCCCTGTCTTCGGGGTCAGGAGTCCCAGGTCCCGCCATCCGGCGATCAGTGACAGAGCGCCCGAGCACTCCTCGTCCAGGCCGCGGCTGCCGGGCTTGGGTTTGTACCAGCGGATGCCGCGGAGATCGGCCGGCAGCGAGTCGGGCAGGGGTGTCTGGGGCGCCAGGATCCTGAGTTGGCCGTCATAGAATGCATCGCTGATGTACTCGGCGATCTGCGGATGGCACCGGCTGTGATCGCGGGAATGCAGGCGCGTGGCCGCCGGGCAACCGGCAACCAGATGGAACGCGTCGTCGGCGACGTCGGCAACGGCGGCGCCGTCCGCCGACCGGCCAACAACGATCGCCTTGCGGGCCCGCAAAAGCAGCGGCAGCAGGGCGCCCGCTTCCATCGCGTCGGCGTCGTCGACGATCACCGTGTCGAACAGGCCGGCCTCCAGGGGCAGAGAGCGGTTCACGGCGGTTGGATCACCGATCCAGACCGGGTACTGCCGGCCCATGCTGTCGATGACCCGGGCCAGGGCGCGGTCGTCGCTCTCGTCGGCGCGGGCGGCAGCGCGACGGGCCTGCAGGTCGAACGCACACTCGGTCCAATGCGCCGCACCTTCCCGATCATTGGCGATCCGGCCACGCCACTCATCGGCCAGCCGGCGCCGCGCCGACACCGCCAGGTCCCGGGAGGCGCGCGCCACCGCAGCCGCCAGACGGTCCGACGGCACAGTCTGGGCAATGCGATCGAATGCGGCCGTTTCCTCGCCCTCCAGGGTCTGCCAACGGCACACATGGTGAAGCTGGTCCAGCAGGGTCGCAGCGCGGGCAGCGGCACCGGAGATCACGTCGGTGTCCGCCGTGTCGGGGTCGGCAGCGGCAATCCATGCCGACAGGGTAGCCGCCGCCCAGGGCTGAATACTCCCCAGCATCTCCTGCACGTCGCGTTCGACGGCAGCCAGACGCTCCGCGGCACTACCGCCGCCATCCGCCTCAATCCGCTGACGGGTGCCCGGGGCTTCGGCTGCCAGCGTCCGGGCGCGATCCGCCGCCATGGACAACGCGTCGAGATCCAGTTGCCCCTCTATCGGCTCGGACAGCAGATCGCGCAGCGGTCGATGTATACGCCCTTCGATCTCGCGGCGCTGACGGCTGGCCAGCGAGCCGCGCCGGAGGGTTCCGGCCAGATCGGCGATGGCCGTTTCGGCCCGGTCCAGTGCCTCGGTGCATTCCACCAGGGCTTCGCGCGCTGCTCCGGACGGCATGTCCGACGCGTCCGCGTTCGCGAGCGTGTTCAGATGGTTGCGGAGGGTGTTGCCGTCCGCGTCTGCGATCAGATCCACGACCCACTGGGCCGTCGGGTCCAAGGTCTGCTGCAATCGCAGTGCGACCTGCTCCGCAACGGGGCGATGCGCCGCCACGAACAGCGTGCTGCGGCCACGCAATGCCTGGCTGGCCAGCAGATCCATCACCAGGGCCATCTGCCCGCCGCCCGGCGGCACATCGATCGCCACCAGGGGGTAGGCCATGGCGGGCTGGAGGACTTGCCGTGTCAGCGTCGACAGCGTGAACACCGCGGCCGGTGGCTCGCCGTCTGCGCGATCGACCGGTTGCCGCGACACAGGCGCGCCATCGACCAGCAGCGTGCGGAGCGCGCAGTTTTCCAGCGAACTCTCAGAAATCTCAGTCAATAAATTGATATTATGGACTAATTCGCTTTGTGTTGGATTGGGCGGCGCGGCGAAGAGGATCGGCACGTTGTGCCAACCGGCCGTCAGCGCCGCGTCGTCCCATTGGCCGATCGCCTCAGGTCGGAACAAGCCGGGTCCCAGGCCAAGCGCCGCTTCCAGTGTGCCCAGGCAGGCCTCAAAGCTGGGATACGGCGCATGTTCGATGTCGTTGGCGATCCGTCGGATGGCCGCCGCGTCGTAACCCGCCGAGGCAATTGCCCGGTGATGCAGGCGAGGCCGCCGGCCCCGGGCCTTGGCCACGGCCACGCTGCCGGAGTCGTCGATCAGCAGCGTCACCTCGCAGAACATCAGGGGCGACACCAGCCCGTCGGCACCGATATGGACGGGATAGCCGTAAGCCATATGGCCGTTGGCATGCCGACCGAGAAACGTCTGCAGATCGGCGTCGTCCATCGCCAGTGGCGCACGTCCGGCGCCGTCGCTGAAGAAACACTCGCGACCGCGCCAGGGTGCAACGAAAAGGCTGCCGCGCTGTCGGGCCGCCAGGCTGATGGCAAACCGGCCGCTGTCGCGGATTCGCGATCCCAGGTCGTCGACCAGCTTCCCAAGCGAAGCGCTGGACGACATCTTGGTTTCGCGGTCGGGTTCTTCGGGAGCGTTCGCAGATACCGTCACGGCCGGCCGTCACCACGCTGAACGGTCATTGCACACCGGCAGGGCGAGCCGACACCGGGACAGCCGTCACCGGCCACGACCGCGGCGACGACCACAGCCTGCCAAACAGCCCCGTTCTTCCAACCGGCTTCATTTTCCATAATGTTGATTATCAGACTTTCTGAACAGGGTAACTCTGCCCATGTCGTCGCGACCGCTATGGGCTCCGTTCGGTTGCGCCCGCCTGCAACGCGGCTCCGATTCGCTGGCAGGCACACCGACGGTACATCGATTTACCATCATTTCTCTGTGGTATCACTGTCTTACCCGGGGACCTAGGGTCAGCATGGGCAACGGAGGCAGAATCCGCCAAAACGCGCCGACGCCCGGTCCCGGCGCTGCCAGAAAAGGATGAAAACCGGCATGCCGGACACAACGCGGCCAGACGGCCCCGAGCCTCCGATCGATCCCCTGGATCGCACGCTGGCGCCGATGGTGCGCCTGTTGGCGGTTATGCGGCAGCTACGCGATCCGAAAGGCGGCTGCCCCTGGGATCTTGAGCAGACCTTCGCGACGATCGCGCCGCACACGATCGAGGAGGCCTACGAAGTCGCCGATGCCATCGAACGGTCCGACATGCCGCATCTGAAGGAAGAACTGGGTGACCTGTTGTTCCAGGTCGTGTTCTACGGGCAGATGGCGGACGAAACCGGGGCGTTCGATTTCGATGATATCGCCCTGGCGCTGACCGAAAAGATGATCGCCCGGCATCCGCATGTGTTCGGCGGCGATGCTGTCGAGTCGGCCACCGCCATGGTCGACCGCTGGGAGCAGCAGAAAGCGGCGGAGCGACACCGCAAGGCGGCAGACAAGGGTCACCGCGACGGGGTGCTGGACGGGGTGATCCGGGGGCTGCCGGCCCTGACCCGGGCCATCAAGTTGCAGAAGCGGGCGGCACGTGTCGGCTTCGACTGGCCAAACCTGGAACCTGTGTTCGACAAGCTGGCGGAGGAGATTGGCGAACTGCGTGCGGAAATCGCCAATGGCGGCCCTGTCGCCCGCGCCGCGGACGAGTTGGGCGACGTGCTGTTCGTCGTGGCAAATCTGGCGCGGCACCTGGGCGTCGACCCAGAACAGGCCTTGCGGGGCACGAACCGCAAGTTCGAGGATCGATTCCGCTGGCTGGAGGCGCGCTTGGCCGAAGCGGGGCGCAGCCCCGCGGACGCCGATCTAGAGGAAATGGAAGCGCTTTGGCAGCAGGCGAAGGGCGCAGTTGCCTATCCGCCCGCTGAGGACTAACCCCTCCACCGGGCCGACGGCTAACGCTCCGCACTCTCACTGGGGAAACACCAGACCAGTCCCTTCCAGGTCTTCCCCGCTTCGGTGACCAAGCGGAAATCCCGCGATGGATCACGGACAAGGCCCAGCCGGCCCATGACAGCCTGCGACCTTATGTTGTCGGGACTGGTGTAGGACAGGATCTCAGCGACCCCGTTGTCCATCATCGCATGAGAGAGTGCGGCCTGGGCGCTCTCAGTGGCATATCCCCTTCCCCAAGCCTCCCGCGCAAATCTCCATCCGATCTCGGCATGGGGGCCCAGTGGGTGTTCCGCATCGGGCCTGAGCATGATCCCGGCATAGCCAATGAATTCGCCCTGTTTGGTTTCAACGGCCCATCTCGCAATACCCTGCGAACGTTCGGCCTGCCGGTATCGCTCGAACTTCGCTCGGCTCTCCTCAAGCCCGATCGGGCCTCCGAGATCCTTCATGACCACTGGATCGGCATGCATGGAGGCGAAGTCTGGAAGGTGGCGGTCGAGCCAGTTCTGTAAGACCAGCCTTGGGGTGTGGATCATCCTGTGGCGCTGCTGCGGGTTAACGGCAAAGCTGCCCGCTATTGGAACCGCCCCCTAACCTGCTTCTGCAAGCGGGGCCGGAGCGGCATCCAGGATTGCGGCCGTCTGGCGCCACATGCCGGCATCGGGGGCGATGATCAGCGTGCCCTCGGTCACGGCTGGCGCATAGGCCCGGCTGTCGAGCATCGCCGAGTAGCCGCCAGCCTCGGCGTGCATGAGCACCCCGGCGGCGTGGTCCCAAGGCATGAGCTTGTAAGGGATGGCCACGTTGGAGGCGCCGTCGGCCAGAAGCAGGTAGTCGATGCCGGCACAGCTGAACCCCTGATGCTGCCCGAAAGCCTGCTTCAGCCGCTGCAGGTCTGGCTGGCGGTCCCGGGGCCACATGCTCTGGGTGAACACCACGGCGACATCGCCCAGAGGCCGTGGCGGCCCGACCTTAAGGCGTCTGTCGCCGATCCAGGCCCCCTGCCCGCGCTCGACCATGCCCATCACCCCGCGGACCGGATCATGAATCCAGCCGAACAGCGTCTGACCCCGATGCGCCAGAGCGACGATCGAGGCGAACCGGTCGATCCCCCGGCTGAAGTTCCGGGTCCCGTCCAAGGGGTCGATGATCCAGACGGGGTCGTCACCGGCGATCCTTGCCAGCAATGCCGGGTCCGCCGATGCCCCCTCCTCGCCAACCACGACCGATCCGGGCAGCAAGGCCGTCAATGCCTCGGTAAGCCGGGCTTCGCAGGCTTCGTCGACGACCGTAACCGGATCCCCCGGCGATTTCTCGCGGATCTCGTGCGCCGCCAGTTGGCGGAACCGGGGCAGCATCTCTTCCGCACAGATTTGCTGAACAATGCCCGCCACCGCCGCGGGGTCGAATCGCACCATTCCCTCGTCCTATCCTTCCGTTCCCGTTCGTTCGGGCGTCGACCCGCCCATTTCGCCGACTCGCAAGCGGTGTGCCGCGGCGGACCCCAATCGCCGCTCCAGCCGGCCCAAATCGGCCGGCGACAGCCGGACGGAGACGTGAATCGCCCCCTCCTCCGCCCGTTCCGAGATCACTTCACCATGGGCGTGCAGCCAGGACAGAGTCCGTCCGTCCGCCATATCCAGCACGACTTCCGCGCCCTGTCGACCACGATCCAGCACGGCGGCGATGCGCTTACGCAAGGCGTCAAGCCCTTCCCCCGTCACCGCCGAAACCGGCACGCCGTCGCCGATGGCGGCGTAGCGCTGCTCGGCGGTGACCCGCCTGTCGGTCGCCAACAGATCCACCTTGTTCAGGACCTCGATGATTCGGGGATCCTGATCGGCGTCGATCCCCATGTCCTGCATCACCGCATGCACGTCGCCGCGCTGGGCGGCGGTATCCGGATGGGCATAGTCGCGCACATGCAGGATCACGTCCGCAGATTCCACCTCCTCCAGCGTCGCCCGGAAGGCGGCCACCAGATGCGTCGGCAAGTCGGAGATGAAACCGACGGTATCGGACACGATCGCCATGCGGCCGTCCCCAAGGTCGATCCGGCGCATCGTCGGATCCAGGGTGGCGAAGACCTGGTCCTGGACCAGGACGTCAGCCCGGGTCAGCCGATTGAACAGGGTGGACTTGCCGGCATTGGTATAGCCGACCAGGGCGATCACCGGGTAAGGAACCCGGCTACGCGCCTCGCGGTGCAGGCCGCGGGTCCGCCGGACGGCGTCGATCTGGCCGCGCAGGTGATCGATCCGCTGGTCGATCTGCCGACGGTCCAGTTCGATCTGCCGTTCGCCGGGACCGCCGATGAAGCCGGTCGCGCGCTGACGCTCCAGATGGGTCCAGGACCGCACAAGGCGTGACCGCTGGTAGGTCAGGTGTGCCAGTTCGACCTGCATCTGCCCTTCGCGTGTGCGCGCCCGCTCGCCGAAGATCTCCAGAATCAGGGCCGTCCGATCGATGACCTTGGTGTGCCATCGCCGCTCGAGGTTGCGCTGCTGCACCGGCGACAAAGCTTCGTCGACGATCGCCACATCCGCCTCGCCGGCCCGCACCACCGTCTCCAGGTCGTCGACTGCGCCGCCGGCAAACAGGGTCCCCGGCGCCGGCCGCGGCACCCGGACGATCCGGGCCTCCGTCACCTCAAGCGCGATGGCCTGGGCCAGCCCGACCGCTTCGGCAAGGCGCGACTCCGGCGGCCGCAAACCCGTGGTGCGGCCGATCACCGGATGCACGACGATGGCACGACCGCTGGAGGCGCCTGGTGGTCTTTCCCAACCGAAACCGCCGGGCGGCGTCCGCGGGGCCGTCACGCGTCGCCGACCGCTTCGTCTTTCGGCGGATCGAACAGTTGGATCGGATGGGCTGGCATAACTGTCGAGATGGCGTGCTTATACACAAGCTGTGAATGTGCATCTCGACGAAGCAGCACAGAAAAATTGTCGAACCAGGTGACGATACCTTGCAGCTTCACTCCATTGACAAGGAAGATCGTTACCGGTGTTTTGTTTTTGCGAATGTGGTTCAGGAATACTTCCTGCACATTTTGGTTTTTCTCAGTCATGTATGCCTCTTTCACTGGCTTTATTGGGGTTCCGCAAGATGGAACCCGATCAGGGACATCCCCGTCCTGCACCCATATGGTGCCAGAAGCCGGACGCGCCAACCGACGCTACTATGGGATGGCCTCGCGACCTTTCAGATCAAACGGATGCGCCGGCGAACTCAAGGTAAATCTGGCGCAGTTCCTGAGACAGGATGCCAGGCGCGCCGTTGCCCACCGGCCGGTCGTTGATCGCCGTCACCGGTAAAACGTAGTTGGTGGCGCTGGTGATGAAGGCCTCCTTGGCGCCATACGCTTCGTCGACGGTGAACGGCCGTTCCTCGAAGGCCATGGCCCGGTCGTCGATCAGCTTCAGGACCCGCTGGCGCGTAATCCCGTTCAGAATCATCGTATTGGCGTTGCGGGTCACCAGGGTGCCTTCGCGGGTGACGATCCAGGCGTTCGATGAGCACCCTTCCGTGACGAATCCGTCATCGTCCACCTGCCAGGCTTCGAACGCCCCGGATTCCACCGCAGTTTGCTTGCCCAAAACCTGAGGAAGAAGCGATACAGATTTGATATCGCGCCGCTTCCAGCGAATGTCGGGAACCGTGATTACCTTGATGCCGCGGGCCAGGCGGTCGACGGGGTTCAGATCCAGCCGGCGGGCGGTGATCACCAGGCTGGGGACGGCCGCCTTCGGAAAGGGGAACTCCCGAGGGGCCGTGCCGCGGGTCACCTGCAGATAGGCGGTGCCGTCGACGAGGCGATTGCGCCGCACCACCTCGCGGATCAGCACATGCAGCGTCCGCGGCTTGACCGGCCATCGGATGCGAAGCTCGCGCAGGGACCGGGCCAGGCGCAACAGATGGCCTTCGGCATCGACCAAATGACCTGCCTGGACAGTGATCACCTCGTAGGCGCCATCGGCGAACTGGAAACCGCGATCTTCGACATGCACGGCGGCTTCGCGCAGCGGCACATAGCGGCCGTTCACATAAGCAATTCGCGACATCGGCGCTTCTCCACGGCGGCCTTCGGGGCGGCCAGCCGGCAGCGGTCAAAAGAACTCGAGACGAACGGCGAACAGCTTTTCGACCTTCTTTACCGAGCGGGCGGCAGCCAGGAGAATGACCCGGTCATGCGGCTTAATGACCGTGCTGGGCCGGACGATCATCACCGTATCGCCGCGAACGACAGCACCGATAATGACAGCCGGAGGCAGTTTTATGTCCCGGATGGGCGTGTTGACCACGCTCGACGTCTCCAGGGCTTCCGCCTCGATCACCTCGGCAAACCCGTCGCGCAGCGAGTGAACGCTCCGCACCCGCCCGCGGCGCACATGCTGCAGGATGTTGGATGCGGTGATCGCCCGCGGGTTGACCACGGCATCGACACCGAGATTGGTCACCAGCGGGTTGTAGGTGGTCTTGTTGATCAGCGTGATGACCCGCTGGGTTCCGAACCGCTTGGCCAGCAGGGAAACCAGGATGTTGGCTTCATCGTCGTTGGTGACGGCCACCAGGATTTCCGCCGCCCGAACATTGGCCTCCTCCAGGATCTCGGTATCCAGGCCGTCGCCCATCAGGACGGTGGATTTCTTCAGGCGCTGGGCGATCGTCTGTGCGCGCTCCCGGTCATGCTCGATCAGCCGAACCGTCATGTTCGGTTCGGCCGCTTCGATATGCTCCGCCAGGCGCAGGCCGATATTGCCGCCGCCGACGATGATCAGCCGGCGCGCTTCCGGCTCCTCATGGCCGAAGGCGGCCATGGCGCGGGCCACATGGTCGTGGGCGGTGACGAAATAGACCTCGTCGCCCGGCAGCATCTGGTCGTCGCTGCTGGGCACGATCGACCGGTCGCCCCGGATGATCGCCAGGATCTCGATGCTGAGGTCGGGAAACAGCCCGGTGAGCTGGCGCAGCGGCGTATTGATGATCGGTGTGTCGGCGCTGCAGATGACACCGATCACCTTCACCCGGCCGTCGGCCATCGGGATCATGTCGAACGCCCCCGGCACCTGGAGGCGTCGGCCGATCGCCAGGGCGACTTCCAGTTCCGGCGAGATGATGTGGTCGATCGGCAGGTTCTCGCGCAGGTACAAGTCCGACCACACGGGGTCGAGATAGTCCTGATTGCGGATGCGGGCGACCTTGGTCGGTACGCTGAACAGCGAGTTGGCCACCTGGCAGGCGACCATGTTGACTTCATCCGACTGGGTGACGGCGATCAGCATGTCGACATCGGCGGCGCCGGCGCGCTCCAACACCGCGGGCGAGGACGCATGACCGACCTGGGCCTGCACGTCCAAGGTGTCGGAGATCTGCCGGATCAGAGCCGAAGACTGGTCGATGACCGTGACGTTGTTCGCATCCTGGGACAGGTACCGGGCGATGTTCATCCCGACCTGACCGGCGCCGCAGATGATCACCTTCATCGCCGGCCCATGCCCCCGTACGCAGGCGCGCCCCGATTACTCGGGCCCATGCGCCCTCCCGGCGCGCTCGCCGCCATGCACCCCCAGGCTCTTCAGCTTGCGGTGCAGCGCCGACCGCTCCATGCCGACGAATTCGGCCGTCCGGCTGATGTTCCAGCCGAAGCGATTGACCTGGGCCAGCAGGTATTCGCGCTCGAAGATCTCGCGGGCGTCCCGCAGCGGCAAGCCCATGATCTCGCTGCCCCGGTCCCAGCGCAGCGCGTCCGGCGCAATCGCGCCCACCTCCGGCGGCAGCATGTCGGCCCGGATCACCGTGTTGGCGCCGCTGGGGCTCATGATCAGCATCCAGTCGACGACGTTGCGCAGCTGCCGGACATTGCCGGGCCAGGCGTAGGCCTGCAGCGCGGCCATCGCATCGTCGCCGATGGCCCGCGGAGGCAGACCCTGGGTTTCCGCCGCGCGCTGCATGAAGTAGTCGACCAGTTCGGGGATGTCCTCCCGGCGCTCGGCCAGGGGCGGCACCCGGATCGGAACGACATTCAGGCGATAGAACAGATCCTCGCGGAAACGGCCTTCGGCGATCGCCGCGCCCAAGTCCTTGTTGGAGGTGGCCAGCACGCGCACGTCCACTTCCACCCGCGACGTCCCGCCGACCCGGGTGAAGGTCTGCTCCTGCAGCACGCGGACGATCTTGCCCTGGGTGGCCAGGGG
>JANQIU010000193.1 GCA_028281985.1 Alphaproteobacteria bacterium
TGGCGACGTCGCGCCAGCGGAAGCGGCGCAGGGCGGTGCTTTCCAGGGCCAGCACGTCGGTGCCGTCCAGGCCGATACGGCCGCCGGCGATCCGGGCCACCGGCCCATGCAGCCGGGCGACGGCGTAGGCGATGGTGCTTTTGCCCGACCCCGACTCCCCGGCCAGGCCGAAGGCCTCGCCCGGGCGGACGGCGAAACTGACCCCGTCCACGGCGCGGAAGGCGCCGCCCTGGGTCAGGTAGTCGACGGCCAGATCCTCGACCAGCAGCCGGGCCGGCGCGGTCATTGGCCGGCCCCCTGCGTGCGGCGGGTGTCGATCGGCCGGCCGGACCAGGGGCGCGGCGCCCGCGGCAGGGTGCGCAAGCGGGGATTGGCCACCTCGTCGACGGCGAAGTTGACCAGCGCCAGCGCCCCGCCGAACACCGCCACGGCGACGCAGGGTGCGAGTAGTTCCCACCAGGCGCCGACGATCAGCGCCGAAGAGGTCTGGGCGTTGTACAGCATGGTGCCCCAAGACACCGCCAGGGGATCACCCAGGCCCAGGAACTCCAGCGTCGCCTGGGTGATCACCGTGTAGATGACGCTGCCGATGAAGTTGATGCCGACGATGGAGATCAGGTTGGGCAGCAGTTCCACCGCCACCACCCGCCAGCGCGGTTCGCCCAGCATCTCGCTGGCCTGGACGAATTCCCGCCGGCGCAGGACCAGGGTCTGCGCCCGCACCACCCGCGCGCCCCAGGCCCAGGAGGTCAGGCCGATGATCAGGGCGATGGCCAGCGGCCCGGCCTGGCCCAGAAACGCCGCCAGCACCAGCAACAGCGGCAGGTTGGGGATCACCAGCACGACGTTGGTCAGGAAGGTCAGCACCTCGTCCACCCAGCCGCCGACATAGCCGGCGGTGATGCCGACGGCCACGCCCAGCCCGGCGATCAGGAACCCGGTGGCGAACCCGACCAAAAGCGAGCTGCGGGCGCCGTAGAGGAGCTGGGTCCACACATCCCGGCCGATGCGGGTGGTGCCCAGCCAGTGCTCCCAGCTTGGCGCTTCGTGCGGCCGGCCGACCCGGGCCAGCGGCTCGTAGGGGGTGAGCAGCGGCGCCAGCACGGCGACGGCGACGAACAGCAGGACGATGCCCAGGCCCACGGCGGCCTTGGGGTTGCGCAACAGCGTCGACAGGATCGTGCGCACCGGCCGTCACTCCGTCCTGAGGCGCGGATCGAGGCGGTAGTTGGCCAGATCGGCGATGAAGTTGGCGGCCAGCACGCACAGCGTCATGATCAGCAGCTGGCCCTGGATCAGCGGGTAGTCGCGGGCGATGATGCCCTGATAGAGCGTGTTGCCCAGGCCCGGATAGTTGAACACGATTTCGGTGATCAGCGAGCCGCCCATCACCGCGCCGATGGTGATGGCGAACGAGTTCAGCATCGGCAGCACCGCATTGCGGGCGCCATACATCAGCATCACCCGCACCTCCGACAGGCCTTTGGCCCGGCCCAGGGTGATGAAATCCTCGCCCAGCAGGTTGATCATCGAATTGCGGATGGTGACCAGATAGCCGCCGATCTGCACCACGGTCAGCGTGGCCAGCGGCAGGATCGCGTGCTGCAGAACACTGCCGAACCAGGCCAGCGACCAGCTGGGATCCAGCGCCGGCGCCCAGGCGTAGCCCGGCGGCAGCCAGCGCAGCGACACCGCGAAGACGAACAGCGCCAGCAACGAGACCACCACCGCCGGCACCGATTGCAGCACCAGCGACAGCGGCGAGACCAGGCTGTCGAAACGGCCGCCGCGCCACCAGGCCGCAACGATCCCGAGCGCCGTGCCTAGGGCGAACGCGATCAAGGTCGAGGTGCCGACCAGGAACAGCGTCCACACCGCGGCCCGGCCCAGCACATCGGCCACCGGCAGCGGATAGAACCGCACCGAGATGCCGAGGTCCCAGGTGAACACGCTTTTCAGATAGGCCCAGAACTGGGCCGGCAGCGGCCCGTCGACGAAGCCGAAGGTCGCCCGCAAGGCCGCCTGGGCTTCCGGCGGCAGCGATGCGTCGGCCTGGGCGAACATGATGTCCACGGGATCGCCCGGCATCAGCCGCGGCAGGGCGAAGTTGAAGCAGGCAGCGACGAAAAAGGCGACCAGATAGAACGCCAGCCGCCGGAGAAGGAAGCCCATGCCGGTCAGATCGCGGGCGGAACCCTGGAAAGGCGCGCCGCGATCACGACCGCGGCCGCAGGGACAGGACGTGGATCAGACGTTCCGGCGAACCGGGATGCACCCGCGGCGCCGCCACTGGATTGTCGGCATTGAACCAGCCGGTGAACCGCGTGGTGTTGTACTGGTACCAGACCGGGTTGTTGAACAGCGGGATGTGGGGCATCGCCTCGGCGATCAGCATTTGCGCCCGATCCATGGCGGCGCGCCGCTCGTCCGGGTCGGCCGTCCGGCTGAAGGCGTCCAGGGCATCGTCCAGGTCGTCGATGCGGAACCGGTGGGCGGCGAAGCGCGTGACGCCGATGTAGCGGCTGTGCAGGGCGGCTTCGAAGGTCCGGTGCGGGGATGTGCCCGAGAAATAGGCGTTGATCGCCACATCGTAGTCGCCGTCGATCAGGCGCTGGCTCCACACGGCGGCTTCCGGCGTGGCGACCGACGCATCGATGCCCAGGGCCTGCAGCCCCTCCACCGCGATCTGCACGGTATTGACCCAGTCGGTCCAGCCGTTGGGCACAAGGATCGAAAACGCGATGTCCTGCCCGTCCGGGGTTTCCAGGAAACCGTCGCCATTACCATCGGCATAGCCGGCGTCGGACAGCAGCGCGGCCGCACCGTCGGGATCGTAGCGGGTGAACCGGCCGAACGACTCGTCGACCGCCGGATTGTTCCAGGCATCGAACTGGCGGCCCAGACCGGACGGATACTCGTTGATGGTCGGATAGCCGTAGCCGGCGATGTCCACCATGCCGGCCCGGTCCATCACCATAGAGAAGGCGCGCCGGAAGGCGATGTCGTTGAAGGCGGCGTGGTTGCCCGCCGCCTCCGCTTCGGCGTTCACGTGCATCACCACGAACGACCCCGGCGGGAACCAGTAGGCATGGTGCTCGGGATCGGCGCCCACATAGGACCGGTCGATATCCGGCAGGAACGACCCGAACCAGTCCAGTTCGCCCCGCTGGGCGGCGATCAGCGTCTGGTCGTTGTTGGCCAGTTGCGGCAGCCGCAAACAGTCCACCTCGAGCTGCCCGGCATCCCAGTAGTTGGGATTGCGGCACTGGATGTAGACCTGGGCCGTGAAACGCTCGA
Source organism: Alphaproteobacteria bacterium (assembly GCA_028281985.1). Taxonomy (GTDB): domain Bacteria; phylum Pseudomonadota; class Alphaproteobacteria; order DSM-16000; family Inquilinaceae; genus JANQIU01. The sequence continues at coordinate 3,298 of JANQIU010000193.1, forward strand.
TCTCGGTGAACGGGCCGGTGCCGACCGGATCGTCGTTGGTGAAGGTCACCGGATCGACGATACCGCCCCAGATATGCGCGGGCACGATCGGGATCTCGACGATTCGCTCGGCCAGGGTGGTGTCGACGGTGTTCAGGTGAAAGGTGACGGTGCGCGCATCGACCTGCTCCACCCGGTCCAGGTCTTCCCAGATGCTGCGGATATCCAACGCCGGGTTCCGGCGGATCAGGTCGAAGGTGAACACCACGTCGTCCGCATCGAACGATTCGCCGTCGGACCAGAGCACATTGTCCCGAAGGTTGAAGGTGACCGATCGCAGGTCCTCGCCATACGCGAACGCCTCGGCCAGGCGATAATGGACCCGGCCGGCATCGACGGTGTTGAACACCAGCAGCGGCTCGTAGATGAACTCGCGCGTCGTCGGTAGCCGGTTGGCTTCGGCGAAGGGATTGAAGTTGCGGGTCCACACCGTGGTCTGGAAGGGCACGATGGTCAGGATCGCCCTGTCTTCGGCCGTCTGGGCATGGCCCGTGGCCGGCATGGCGAGCGCCAGGGTCAGGGCGGTCAGGCCGGCGGCGAAGGGCAACGACGTCATTCCCGGGTGTCCTCCAGTCCTTGGGGTCGGCCGCGGCCGGTTTGGCGGCCTGGGTGCCGGGCGGAATCGTAGCCGCCAGCGGACGGCCGGAACAGGTCCGCGGACCAGAGTATAAAACGCTGTCCGGGTCCAGCGTCACATTCTACACAAAACCGGGACCAGATTCGTCGCCTCGGAGTTGCATATGCCCGCCAGCCGCCCGGCCCCGCTCGTCATCGGCGTCCCCGCCCCGGCGTTCGACCGGGAAGACCTGGCCGTGCTGCGCGACGTGCGGCCGGCGGGCATGATCCTGTTCCGGCGCAATGGGGTCGACCGCGACCCGCTGCGCCGCCTGATCGACGATTTCCGCCAGGCCGTCGACCTGGAAGAAGCGGTGGTGATGGTCGATCAGGAAGGCGGCCGCGTGCAGCAGTTGCGCGGACCGGACTGGCCCGATTTCCCCAGCGCGCGGCGCCTCGGCCGGCTGGCGGCCGACGACCCGGGGGCGGCGGCGCATGCCGGCCATGCCCTGGGGCGGGCGATCGGCCACGGCCTGACCGACGTCGGCATCGATACCGTCTGCGCCCCGGTGGTGGATCTCGACCTGCCGGAAGGGGACGCGGTCATCGGCGACCGGGCGTTCGGCCACGACCCGGCATTGGTGGCACGCCTGGGGCGCGCGGTGGCGGACGGGTTCCTGGCCGCCGGGGTGACGCCGATCATCAAGCATATTCCCGGCCACGGCCGGGCGCCGGTCGACAGCCACAAGGCGACCCCGACGGTGACGGCGGATATGGCCACCCTTGCGGCGACGGACCTGGAACCGTTCCGGGCGCTGCGCGACATGCCGTGGGCCATGGTGGCGCATGTGGTCTACGACGCCATCGACGACCGGTACCCCGCCTCGGTGTCGCCGGTGGTCGTGCAGCAGGTCATCCGCGAGCGGATCGGGTTCGCCGGCCCGCTGGTATCCGATTGCGTCTACATGGACGCCCTTGCGGGCAGCATCGCCGCGCGCTGCCGCGCGGTCGTGGACGCCGGGGTCGATCTGGCCCTGGCCTGCCATGGAACCCGCAGCGACTGGGCAGCTTGGGGCGAAGCGGTCGGGCCGATGTCGGACGCGGGCTGGAAGCGGCTACAGGCCGACCATGCCCGACG
>JANQIU010000201.1 GCA_028281985.1 Alphaproteobacteria bacterium
ACGCAGTGACCTTTCCGCGCCGACGGTTCAGTCCAAAAGGAGACAGGGAATGGCTTACAACAAGTGGCTGGCCGCGACGGCCCTAGGCACGGCGCTGGCCTTGCCGGCTGCAGCGCAGGCCGAAGATCTGACGATCGCCGTGGCGTCGGAGGCGACTGCGATGGACCCGCACTTCCACAACACCGGCAACAACAACCAGATCATGACCCACATCTATGATCGGTTGATCAATCAGGGCCCGAACCAGGAACTGCTACCGGGCCTGGCGGAGAGCTGGGGGCCGACCGATGACCCGCTGGTGTGGGAATTCCGGCTGCGTCAGGGCGTGACCTTCCACGACGGGTCCCCGTTCACCGCCGAAGACGTCGCCTACACCATCGCCCGCGTGCCGGAAGTGCCGAACAGCCCGTCCAGCTTCGTCACCTACACCGCCGACATTGCGGAAGTCATCGTCGTAGACGACTACACCATCCGCTTCCGCTCCGAATCGCCGGTGCCGCTGATGGCCAACAACCTGTCGACGGTCTACATCGTCAGCAGCGAAATCGGCGAAGGCGCGACGACGGAGGACTTCAACGCCGGCCTGCACGCCATCGGCACCGGCCCCTACCGCCAGTCGGATTTCACGCCGGGTGACCGCATCGTGCTGGAGGCCAACCCGGACTATTGGGGCGGCGCCCCGGAATGGGAGTCGGTGACCTTCCGTCCGATCTCGTCGCCGGCGGCCCGCGTTGCCGCCTTGCTGGCGGGGGATGTCGACGTCATCGCTTCGGTGCCGACGACGGATATCGCCCAGTTGGAGGACGACGAGAGCGTCAATCTCTGGCAGGGCATCTCCAACCGCGTGATCTACCTGCACCTCGACAGCGACCGGGAGGCCTCGCCCTTCGTGTCGGCAGTCGGCGGCGGTGATATCGAGAACCCGTTGCGCGATGTCCGGGTCCGGCGCGCGCTGAGCCTGGCCATCGACCGGGAGTCGATCGTCGAGGATGTGATGGAAGGCATCGCCATCCCCGCCGGCCAGCTGCTGCCAGAAGGCTTCTTCGGCGTGTCGGAGAACCTCGAGGTGCTGGACTACGATCCCGATGCGGCCCGCGCCTTGCTGGAGGAAGCCGGTTACGGCGACGGTTTTGCCCTGACCCTGCATGGCCCGAACGACCGCTACATCAACGATGCCGCGGTTGCCCAGGCGATCGCCCAGATGTGGAGCCGCATCGGGCTGGAAGCCTCGGTCGAGACCATGCCGCGGTCCGTCTATTTCGGCCGCGCGTCGGCGCTCGAGTTCTCCACCATGCTGGTGGGCTGGGGTGCCGGATCGGGCGAAGCGTCATCGCCGCTGCGCGCCCTGATCGCCACCAACACGCCAGATCGCGGCTGGGGATCGGCCAACCGGGGCCGGTTCAGCAATGCCGAGTTCGACGCCCTGCTGGATCAGGCCTTGCAGGAGGTGAGCGATGAGGCTCGCGCCGCCCTGCTGGCCGAGGCGACGGAACTGGCGATGGACCAGGTGGCGATCATCCCGACCCATTTCCAGGTGAACACCTGGGGGACCCGGGCGGACCTGGAGTACACGCCGCGCACCGACGAGTACACGGTGGCGATCGGCGTGACGCGCCTGGACTAGCGGCAACCGCACACCGACCTCGATCCGGGAAGGCCCTGCTTTGCAGCGCTTTTCCGGATCGAACCGGCAGGTTGTTGTCCGGCGTAATCGATCGCCCTCCCTTGCGTGAGCGGCCATGACCGTTTTCATCATCCGGCGTCTGCTTCAGTCGCTGCTCGTCGTTGCGGTGATGTCGACCCTGGTGTTTGCCGGCGTTTACGCGATCGGTAACCCGATCGACATCCTGATCTCCCCCGAGGCCACCCAGGCGGAGTTCGACCGGGCGGTCCGGTCGCTGGGGCTCGATCTGCCGCTCTGGCAGCAATACGGCGTGTTCCTGCAGAACCTGGTCCAGGGCGATCTTGGCCGATCCTTCGTCTACAACGAGCCGGCGATCGAACTGATCCTCAACCGCATGCCGGCGACCCTGGAACTGGCGGCGGTGGCGCTGTTCCTGTCCATCGTCTTCGGCATCCCGCTGGGCCTCTGGGCCGGGCTGAAGCCTGAGAGCATTGCCGGACGGTCGATCATGGTCGGATCGATCTTCGGCTTTTCCCTGCCGAACTTCTGGCAGGGCTTGATGCTGATCATGCTGTTTTCGGTGATGTTCGACCTGTTGCCGGCCGGCGGGCGTGGCGAGACGGCCGTGTTTCTGGGCATCGAAAGCAGCATCTGGACCCTGGACGGCTGGGAGCACCTGATCCTGCCGGCGATCAACCTGGCACTGTTCAAGGCGTCCCTGGTGATCCGGCTGACCCGCGCGAGCGTCCGCGAGGTGATCAACCTCGACTACGTCAAGTTCGCCCGCGCCAAGGGGCTGTCCGAACGCCGGGTGATCTTCGTGCATGTGCTGAAGAACATCATGATCCCGGTGATCACGATTTTGGGGCTGGAGCTGGGGGTTATGATTGCCTTCGCCGTCGTGACGGAGACGGTGTTCTCCTGGCCCGGCATGGGCAAGCTGATCATCGATTCCATCTTCGTGCTCGACCGGCCGGTGATCGTCGCCTACCTGACGGTGATCGTGGTGATGTTCATCATCATCAACCTGGTGGTCGACATCCTGTACTCGGTGTTCGATCCCCGGGTTCGCTTGTCGGATGTCGGGGCATGAGCCACGCCGCCGACACCGAACCGCGCACCGGGGCCTTGGCATCACCGGCGCCGCGACCGACAAGATGGCGGTTGCGGCTGGCCGGCGAAACGCCGTTGGGCCGGGTGGTCCGCAATTTCTGCGAAAGCAGGATTGCGGTGCTCGGGCTGGGAATGCTGGTGGTCATCATCCTGGCCGCGGTCTTCGCTCCGCTTATCACGCCGCAGAACCCCTATGACCTGAACGAGATCCGGGTCGAGGCGGGCCGGCTGCCACCGGGCGCCGTCCAGCGCGCCGATCCACCCCGCCAGGACTTCGTCATTGCCGTCGATCCGTCGGCCGCCGGCACCCAGACGATCGATCTGGACACCGACGCACCCTTTGCCGCCCTGACGGCTGAGATCGCCGTTGCTGCACCGGACCGCATCGAGGTCAGCCTGACCGGCGAGCCTGCAGTGGGGTTCGATCAGGTCGCCCGTCTGCGGATCGACGGACTGCCGCGCGGCGCCGAACTGACGGTGGGCGAGAAGCACAGTTTCCGCAGCTTCTGGGAGGTGCCGCCGGGCGACCTGGCCCGGTTCGCCGTCATCCACGCCGACGGGTTCGACGAACCGTTCGACTTGGAGATCGACCTGCGGGGCGCCCAGGGCGAAGCGATCATGACCCACTGGCTGGGCACCGACAGCCAAGGCCGCGACATGCTATCCGCCATCCTCTACGGCTTGCGGATCAGCCTTTCGGTCGGGGTGCTGAGCTGCGTCTTCGCCATGTTCATCGGCATGTCGCTTGGCCTGGTGGCGGCCTATTTCGGCGGCCGCGCCGAAGCCGTGATCATGCGCGTCGTGGACATCCAGTTGAGTTTTCCGGCGATCCTGGTGGCCCTGATGCTGCTGGCGGTCCTGGGCCAGGGCGTGGACAAGGTGATCATGGCGCTGATCCTGGTGCAATGGGCCTACTACGCCCGCACCGCCCGGTCGGCCGCCCTGGTCGAACGCCGGAAGGAGTATGTGGAAGCGGCCCATTGCCTCGCGCTTGGGACCCCGCGGATCATCTTCCGGCACATCCTGCCCAACTGCCTGCCGCCGGTGATCGTCGTGGCCACGGTGCAGATGGCCAACGCCATCGCGCTGGAAGCGACGCTGAGCTTCCTGGGGATCGGCCTGCCGGTGACCGAGCCGTCGCTGGGGCTGCTGATCGCCAACGGCTACGAGTACCTTCTGTCCGGGCGGTACTGGATCAGCATGTTCCCGGGCATCGCGCTGCTGCTGACCATCGTCGCCATCAACCTGGTGGGCGACCAGCTCCGCGACGTCCTGAACCCGCGTCTGCGCCGCGATGGGTGACCCCCTGCTGCAGGTCGCGGGCTTGCGCACCCACTTCTTCACCCGCACCGGCGTGGTCCGCGCGGTCGACGATGCGTCGTTCACCATCGACCGGGGCGAGGTGCTGGGCATCGTCGGCGAATCCGGTTCAGGCAAGTCGATCACCGGGTTTTCGATCATGGGGCTGATCGACCCGCCCGGGCGGATCGTCGACGGCACGCTGCGCTTCGACGGCACGGACCTGCGCGGCCTGTCCGGCGATCAGATGCGCACCCTGCGCGGCCGGCGCATCGCGATGATCTTCCAGGACCCGATGATGACGCTGAACCCGGTCCTGCGCATCGACACCCAGATGATCGAGGCGTTGACCGCCCATATCCAGATCGGCAAGGACGAGGCCCGGGCCCGCTGCCGCGACGCCCTGGGCATGGTCGGTATCCCGTCGCCCGAAGAACGGCTCAGCGCCTATCCCCACCAGTTCTCCGGCGGCATGCGCCAGCGGGTGGCGATCGCCATCGCCCTGCTGCACAAGCCCGACCTGATCATCGCCGACGAGCCCACCACGGCCCTGGACGTCACGATCCAGGCACAGATTCTCTACGAGGTGCAGACACTGGTGCACACCCAGAACATGGCCCTGATGTGGATCACCCACGACCTGTCGGTGGTCGCCGGACTGGCCGACCGGATCGCCGTGATGTACGCCGGCAGGGTCGTGGAAAGCGGCGCGACCGAACGGATCATCGAGCGGCCGATCCACCCCTACACCCAGGGCCTGATCGGGTCGGTCCCCTCGCGCAGCGCCCGTGGCGCCCGGCTGAACCAGATCCCCGGCATGGCGCCGTCGCCGTCCAACCTGCCCGAAGGCTGCGCGTTCCGGCCGCGCTGCGCCTACGCCACAGCGCAATGCGGCACGGTCCCGGAGAACCGCGAAGTGGTCGCGGGCCGGTGGGCACGCTGCCACCACCCGCTGTCCGGGGATACCGAAGACCGCGTGGCCAGCGCATCATGACCGACGCGCCGATCCTGGAGCTTCGGGAGGTCTCCAAGCGGTTCACCCGCAAGCTGGACGCGGCGGCGAAGATCGCCCGCATGATCGGCGCCACCTTGCGGGAGGAGACCGTGCACGCCGTCGACGGCGTCTCGCTGTCGATGCGCAAGGGCGAAGTCGTCGGCCTGGTCGGCGAGAGCGGCTGTGGAAAATCCACGCTGGGCCGGATGGTGGCCGGGATCTACGGCGCCACGCAGGGAGAGGTGCATTATCGCGGCCGGAACGTCGCGACCTTGCAGGGCCGCGAACGCATCGACACCGCCCTGCAGGTTCAGATGATCTTCCAGGACCCGATGTCGTCGCTGAACCCGCGCCTTCGGGTCGCGGATATCATCGGCGAGGCCGTGCGGGTTCACCGGCTGGTCCCGGCGTCGGAGCTGGACGACTATGTGGCCGACATCATGCAGCGGGTTGGCCTGGATCCCGATTACCGCAAGCGCTACCCGCACCAGTTTTCCGGCGGCCAGCGCCAGCGGATCGGCATCGCCCGGGCCCTGGCGGTTCGCCCGGAGTTCCTGGTCTGCGACGAGGCGGTGGCGGCGCTGGACGTTTCGATCCAGGCGCAGGTCCTGAACCTGTTCATGGACCTGCGCCAGGACTTCGACCTGACCTACCTGTTCATCAGCCACGATTTGGGCGTGGTCGAGCACCTCTCCGACCGGGTGCTGATCATGTATCTGGGGCGCATCGTCGAGGAAGCGCCGACCGAGGAGCTGTTCGAAGCGCCCAGCCACCCCTACACCCAGGCCCTGCTGGCCGAGATCCCGCGGCTGGAGCCGGGGCGACGGATGTTCAAGCCGGTCCGCGGCGAGATTCCGTCACCCTTGAACCCGCCGCCGGGATGCCATTTCCATCCCCGATGTCCCCATGCCGGCCCGCGCTGCGGCAAGGAACGGCCCGCGCTCAAGCAGATCGCCCCCGGCCGGCAGTCCGCCTGTCACCTGAACGACGGTGGGGTCGGCGGCTAACCCGCGTGTCTCGAGCCAAGTAGCGTATGGCGTTGGCACGCCGCGGCATGTGCTGACGGCAAAGAGTTGTCGACTCCTTGGGAGATTCAGAGTCGGCCGCGGCGCGGACGCACGCGCCTCTGCGCCCATTGGTGGCCAGCTGGCTGCATCCCTTCGACGATGATTAGGTCTATAGTCGAAGTTGCTTCTCGATCCATGGTGGGGACGAGCCGGCCGCCGATCTATCCGCGGCGGCATCCTCGCCCTCTCGCTCGCCGTCTTGGTCCTTTTGTGAGCTCGGTTGCGCGCAGGTGCCCCGTTGGACCCTGGTATCGGCTGAGCGGAGTCAGGGCGGATCGGCTTCTTGCTTCGATGCAGGTGCCGCCTCGGCCAAGGCGTTCCCGCCTTCGACCGAGAGTTCCTGCCGCCGAACGGCCGGCGGCTGCTCGATGCTGTGTAGCCCGGCAGGGTCGACACCCTCGATGCGATCAAGCAGCAGGCGCGCCAGCGATCGGCCGGCCAGGCCGATATCCTCATCGACGACCCAGATCGCCGACCGGTACCAGGGCAGCAGGTTGACCGGTTGCTTTGAGACGATGTCGATATCGCGGCCGACGACGAAACCGGCCTGTTCGATACCGACCGCCAGCCCCAGCGCAGCGCGGCCCGAACTGCAGACGATGCCGTCGGGACAGCCGCGGCGGCGCATCAGGTTCAGCGCCGCGGCGCGCAGATCCTCCAGCCGGCTGTCGCCATTGGCCGTGGTGAAAGCCACTTCGTCGACATCGCGTTCGGCGAGGGCGCGTTCCAGGCCTTTGCGCATGTGAAAGTGGTAGGTCATGGTCGACGGCGGCGCCAACAAGGCGATGCGACGGCGGCCCAGGCTGACCAGCTTCCGCGCCGCGTCCAACGCGAAACTCTCGTTGTCGAAGTCGTGATAGGCGTGCGCCACCCCCATCTCGGTCCGGCCATGGGTCGCGAAGGGAAAGTCCTGCTCCAGCAGGTAGCGAATGCGCGGATCTTCCGGCGCCGTCCGGCTCAGGACGAGCCCGTCGGCCGAGCCCGTTTCGACCACATAGCGCACCGGATCCATCGGATTGCTGGCGTGCGAATACGGAGCCACGATCAGGTGATATCCCGCGTCGGACAGCACCGCCGACATGCCCAGAGTCATGCGCGCGGTCATGCCCATCACCTCCTCCTCGGCATTGAGGATCAGGGCGATGACGTTGGTCTTCCCGGTCCGCAAGCGGATGCCGGCGCGATTGGGTTGATAGCCGATCTGGCGGGCCACCGCTTGGACCCGTGCCCGGGTGGCAAGGCCGATTTCCGGCGCATCCTTCAGCGCCCGGGATACGGTGGTCACCCCAAGGCCGGTCATGAAGGCAATATGCTTCAAGGTCGGCCGTTCGCCGGTAAGAGGTATCGGATGCTCGGTCGGTCGTCGCTTGGGCACAATGATCACCTTGGTACGGAGTGAGATCACAGTATCGTTTCAGCAAAGCTGCTTCAATCCTCACTCGGCTGGCGGCCGGCGATGCGTGGCATCGCCGGACTTCGGCAACATACTGCTATTGTTGCGATTATCAGCCATCTGAATGGCGACCGCCCGTCTTCGTCAACCGTTGGATAGGGGTTTCAGTTGCACTCAAGAGCCATAATGTATATCGCATCTGAAACGTTACAGATTCTCTGATGGCAAAGCGTGAAAGCGAGAAGCGTCCTGGCCGGGATCGTCGCCACAACGGCCCTGACGGGTCCGGCCGCGGCCTGCGCAACGGCGACCGGGTGCCGGTGCATCTGTCCATGGGCAGTGCCCCAATCATCGACCGGAACACGGAGCAACGGGTGTGAACGACCTGCAGCATGCCGCCCCGGCACAGATCGATATCGATCTCGCCGGGCCCTGGCAGCTCGCCGAAGTCGACGGCGACCATCAAGCGACGATGACGGTGCCGGGCGACGTGATCTGCGCCCTGCAGGATGCGGGCGCGATCGCCGACCCCTATTGGGGCCGCAACGAGTACGACTGCCGGTGGATTGCCGAACGCGACTGGACGATCACGCGAACCTTTGAGCTGGCGGAGACCGGTCCCGGACCCGGATGGTATCTCGATCTCAGTTCCCTCGACACGGTGGCCACCGTCCGGATCAACGACGTTGTCGTGCTGGAGGCGGCGAATGCCTTTCGCCGCTGGCGCCCCGACGTCTCGACAGCCCTGCGGGGCGGGCGCAACACCATCGAGGTCCGCTTTCATTCCAACCCGAAGGCCGGCGCAGCGACCTTGGCCCGGCAACCCTTCCCGGTGCCCTACCATGCCGGCAACTCGCCGATCCCCCACGGCAACATGCTGCGCAAACCGCAGTGCCATTTCGGCTGGGACTGGAACATCGCCCTGGCCCCGGTCGGCCTGTACGGCGACGCGCGCCTGCGCCGCATGGCGCCGGCCCGCATCGACGCGGTGGAGACCGGCCAACACCACGATGCTGCCACCGGCGCGGTGACGGTCAACGTCAAGGTCACCCTTGTCGGGATCGGCGGAACGGCCGCCGGCTGGCACATCCGGTTCGACGGTCAGGAACGGACCGGCGAGGTCGAGGTGGGCAACGCGGAAACCACCGTGACGGTACGGTTCGAGATTGCCGAACCCCGCCTTTGGCACCCGGCCGGCGCACGCGAACAGCACCTGTACGATCTCGATGTGACGGCGGGCGGCGACCGCGTGCACCGGCGTATCGGCCTGCGAACCATCGACGTCGTCACCGATGCCGACGATGCCGGCGCCCGCTTCGCGTTCCGGGTCAACGGACGCGAGGTGTTCTGCCGCGGCGCCAACTGGATCCCGGGTGATGCGGCCGGGCAGCGCGTCCGCCGGGATCC
>JANQIU010000205.1 GCA_028281985.1 Alphaproteobacteria bacterium
TTCAACGGTTCCATCAACATGAACTATCCGGACATGCTGGGGTCACTGTGGCCGCTCTACGGCCCGACGGGTTTCATCCGCCGGTCGGCCCAGGCCTGGGACAACGAGCGCTTCGTCGAAATCGGCCAGGCGCTGGAAACGGAATTCGATCCGGAAGCCCGCCGCGCGCTGCACCGGGAAACCCTCGACCTGTTCCATGAGATCGATCCGCCGTCGATCGTCCTGCATGAACTGGGGATGTTCTACGGCATCCGCGACGACCTGGACTGGTCGCCCTACCCGCTGCCCTATATGGACCTGCGGGCCCGCAACATCGCGGTACGCTGACGCCTGGCGGGAGCCGGTATGACCCTTGCCCTGTGCGTGCAGGATCTTGCCATCACGGCCCGCCACGGCGGGCCGTGCCTGGTGCGGGATGTCGGCTTTGCGCTGGCGGACCGTCAGGTCCTGGGCATCGTCGGCGAGTCGGGCAGCGGCAAGTCCCTGACCTGCCTTGCCCTGGCCGGCCTGCTGGACCGGTCGCTGGTGGCGCGCGGAACCCTGACGGTCGGCGGCGTCCGGTACGACCTGTCTTCGGCGGCGCGGCTCCGGGCGCTGCGCGGGGTGACGCTGGGGATGATCTTCCAGGATCCCCGCGCCTCCCTGAACCCCGTCCGCACCATCGGCGCCCATTTCGACCAGGTGTTGCGCCGGCATGCGCCCAACACGGGCACGGGCCGCCGTTGCCGGATGCTGGAGCTGTTGGACGCCGTACGCGTGCCCGCCGGCACGCAGCGCCTGGGCCAGTACCCGCACCAGTTATCGGGCGGACTGTGCCAGCGGATCTCGATCGCCCTGGCGTTGGCGGCGCATCCCCGGGTGCTGATCGCCGACGAACCGACAACCGCGCTCGACACGACCGTGCAGGCGCAGATCCTCGATCTTCTCGACGGCCTGCGGGCCGAACACGGCATGGCCGTGATCCTCATCAGCCACGATCTTGCGGTGATCAGCGAACTGGCCGACGCGGTGGCGGTCATGCAGGACGGCAGGATCGTGGAGTCGGCCGATCTCCCCGCGCTCTTCGACGCGCCGCAATCCCCCTACACCCGCCGACTGGTCGGCCTCGCCCGCAACCGCCAAACCATCGCGGAAGCGGCCGAGATCGGCCACATGGCAGCCGACGGATAGCGGTTGTGCCACCGCTCCTCGACGTAACGGGCCTGTCCAAGGTCTTCCGCCTGCGCGGGCCGAACCCGTTCCATCGCAGACGGCTGACCGCGGTCGCCGCTGTCGACCTGGTCCTGGCGCCGGGCGAAACGCTGGGCGTCGTCGGCGAAAGCGGTTGCGGGAAATCGACGCTGGGCCGGCTGATCGTCGGCGACCTGGCCCCGAGCGCAGGCACCGTGCGCCTGGCCCGGCGCCCCGTATCGGCGATGACGCGCAAGGAGCGCGCCCGGCTGGTCCAGCCGATCGTCCAGGACCCGCGCGCCACGCTCGATCCCAGATGGCGTATCGGAGCGCTGCTGGCGGAGCCGCTGGTGATCCACGGGCAGCGCAACGGCAGTGCCGACCGGGTGCGGGAGGCGTTGGCGTCGGTCAGACTTCCGCCGGACATCGCCGACCGGCTACCGCACCAGATATCCGGCGGCCAGGCCCAGCGGCTGGCCATCGCCCGGGCATTGCTGCCCGAGCCGCGGCTGCTGGTGTGCGACGAAGCCCTGTCGGCCCTCGATGCCGCCGTCCAGGCCGACATCGTCCACCTGCTGCGGCGGGTTCAGGCCGAGCGCGATACCGCCATGCTGTTCATCAGCCACGATCTGGATCTGGTCCGCCACCTCTCCCATCGGGTGGCGGTGATGTATCTCGGCCGGATCGTCGAGATTGGTCCGGTCGACCGTATCGGCACCCGGCAATCCCATCCCTATACCCGAGCACTGATCGGCGCGGCACCGCGCATCGACCCGCACCGTCGCCGGACGAAGCGGGCCACCCTGGAGGGCGAAACGCCGAGCCCGATCGACCCGCCGCCGGGTTGCGCCTTCCAGACCCGATGCCCGCTGGCGATCGACCGGTGCCGCATCCAGGTGCCGCCGCCGGTGCGCGTAGGACCGGGGCAGATCGTCCATTGCCACCTCGCCGAGCCAGCCGGCCGGGACCACCCGCCGCTGCACCGCTTGGCGGGTGATTGAGGGCGGGCGGATGCTAGGCTTCATCATCGGTAAGGTCATGCGGGCCATCATCGCCCTGCTGCTGGTCGTGACGCTGACCTTCGTGTCCTTGCGGGCCGCCGGCGACCCGGCGGCGGCGTTCCTGCCACCGGATGCGCCGATCCAGCAGGTCGATCAGTTCCGCAGCAACTGGGGCCTGGATCGGCCGGTGCTGGTCCAGTACCTCGTCTATCTGGGCAATCTCGCCCATGGTGATTTCGGTCAATCGTTCGCCGACGGGCGCCCGGCCATCGTCGTCGTCGGCGAGCGAGTACCGAAGACCCTGCTGCTGCTTGGTCTGTCGTTTGTCTTCATGCTGGTGCTCGGTCTGGCGTTGGGCACAACAGCCGCGCTGACCCACAGGACGCCGCTGGACCGGGCCATCATGCTGGTCACGGTGCTGGGCTACAGCGTCCCCAACTTCTTCCTCGGTCTACTGCTGATCCTGGTGTTCGCCGTCCAGTTGCGCTGGCTACCCAGCACCGGCAGCGACGGCTGGCAAACCCTGATCATGCCGGTGATCACCATCGGAACTACCGGCGCTGCGATCATCGCCCGCTTCGTGCGATCGGCCCTGCTGGAGGTCGTCGGCAAGCCGCATGTCCGGGCCGCCCGGGCCCGCGGCTTGCGTGACTTCATCGTCGTCGCCGGCCACGTCCTGCCCAACGCGGCGATCCCGACGGTGACGGTGATCGGCTTCATCCTCGGCGGCCTGATCGCTGGCGGCGTCATCACCGAGACCGTCTTCGCGTGGCCCGGCATCGGCCGGCTGACCGTCACGGCCGTAGCGGCGCGCGACCTTGCGGTGGTGCAGGCCATCGTCCTGCTGATCGCCGCCTCGATGGTTACGGCCAACCTGATGGTGGACCTGCTTTACGGTTGGCTCGACCCCCGGGTCCGGGCCGGAAAGCGCCAGCCATGAGCGCCGAAACGTCCTCCGGCGACGGTCGCGCCTCGGTACCCTGGCTGGTGGTCCTGGCCTGCGCCTATCTCGGGCTGCTGGCGCTGGTTGCGGCGCTGGCCGGCGCCATCGCCACGCCCGACGACCTGACCAGCGACCTGCGGTCCCGGCTGCTGCCGCCGCTCGGCTTCGGCGGCACATGGGCCCATCCCTTGGGCACCGACGAGCTGGGCCGCGATATGCTGGCCCGGGTGATCCTGTCGGTCCGCACCAGTCTGTTCGTGGCCCTCGTGGGCACGATCATCGGTGCCGTCCTGGGTACGACGCTGGGCATGGTGGCCGCCTGGAGCGGCGGCTTCGTCGACGATGCCGTGATGATGCTGGTCGACGTTCAGGCGTCGCTGCCGTTTATCATCCTGGCGCTGGCCGCGATCGCCCTGATGGGGTCGGGCCTGGGCCTGTTCATCGTCGTGGTGGGCCTGTTCGGCTGGGAGCGCTACGCCCGCATCGCCCGCGGCATGACGCTGGCCGCGCGCGAGGACGGCTATGCCGCCGCCACGGCGCATCTGGGCGGCGGGCCATGGCGGATTTCCGTGCAGCATATCCTGCCGAACATCCTGGGGACCCTCGTTGTCACGCTGACGATCAATTTCCCGGAAACGATGCTGCTGGAGACCTCGCTGAGCTTCCTCGGCCTGGGCATCCAGCCGCCCAACACCAGCCTGGGCACCATGCTGGGTGACGGCCGTACCTACCTGTTGACCGCCTGGTGGATCGCCGTCGTGCCCGGTGTGATCATCTCGCTCGCCGCCCTGTCGACCAGCCTGCTCGGCGACTGGCTGCGCGACCGGCTTGATCCGAACCTGCGGCGCTGAGGCGGCCGGGACCGACCCATTACCGGATTGCAGGTCTGCCATGGGCCATGGCCCCCGTTGCCCGGTCATCCGAACGATGCTAAAAATTCATTCGGATGAATTGTTGCAGTCCTGTGACACTCAAGAAGATCGAGGAAACGTTCAGACAAATGGTGCTTCAGCCCGAAAACGGCGGCCGCTGGCGCGATGTCGAAGAGGCCTTGATGGCCGATATCGCCGCCGGGCGCCTGGAGACCGGTTGGCGGCTGCCCACCGAACCGGAACTGATGGAGCGGTTCGGGGTCGGCCGGCATACGGTCCGCCGGGCAGTCGCCGAGCTGGCGGCGCGCGGCGTCGTGCGCGTGGAACAGGGGCGCGGCACCTTCGTCCACCACCGGGGACCGCTCGACTACCGGCTGTCCGAGCGCACGCGGTTCTCCCAGAACCTGCTCGACCAGGGGCGGGAGCCGCTGGGCCAGACCATCGCCGACCAGGAGATCCCGGCCCCCGCCGCCATCGCCGAGAAGCTGCGGCTGCCGCCCGGGGAGCCGGTGCATCACCTCTTCTCGCAGGGGTTCGCGGACGATGTCCCGCTGAACGTCGGCAATGCCTATTTCCCGGTGCGACGGTTCCCCGAACTGCGGGACATCAAGCGGACCCGGCGCAGCACCACCGCGATCTACGCGCTCTACGGTATCGACGACTACATTCGCCTGAAGACGGAAATCTCGGCCCGGCTGCCCACCCGCAAGGAAGCCTCGGCCCTGGCCCAGCCGCTCTCCCTGCCGGTGATCGTGATGCGCAAGGTCGATGTCGACCTGTCCGGCGTGCCGATCGGCTGTTCGGAGTCCATCTGGGCCAGCGAGCGGGTGAAGTTTTCCATCGACAATGCGCGCTTGATCAATGAACGGGCCGGGCCGATTGCGGAGGTCGACCATGAACGCTGAAGCCCCGGCGCCGATCGGCCGGTTCGAACATGGTGACGCGCTGGGCCTGCTGGCCCGGGCGGACGCCGCCGGGGTGAAGCGCGTGGCCGAAACCGTCCTGCCGGAC
Organism: Alphaproteobacteria bacterium; assembly: GCA_028281985.1. Taxonomy (GTDB): domain Bacteria; phylum Pseudomonadota; class Alphaproteobacteria; order DSM-16000; family Inquilinaceae; genus JANQIU01. The sequence goes on from JANQIU010000205.1 coordinate 4,998, forward strand.
CTGGGCGCCATCGATGTCCTGAAGAGCCGAACCGGGCTGGCGATGCTGCCCTGCCGCGACAGCGCCCAGGGGACGACCTTCCATCTGGGCGAGGTCCTGGTGGCCGAGGCGCATATCCGGCTGCCCGACCGGCAGGACTGCGAAGGCTACGGCGCCTGCGTCGGCCGCGACCTGGAACACGCGATGGCCATCGCCGTGCTCGACGCCGCGGCCTCCGCCGGTATCCAGACTGCCGTGATCGCCGCCTTCCTGGAGCAGCAATCCGACGTGTCGGAAAAACAGGATGCCGACCTGCTGCGCCGTGTCGAGGCGACCCGAGTCGAGATGGAGACATTCTGATGGCCGCGATCGTAGGCGACGTCTTCGCCGATGCCCCAACGCCCGAGGAACGCCGGGCGCATCTGGCCTATGACGCCCTCATGCGGGCGCTGGCGGAGCCTGGCGAACCGTACCGGCTGCCGGAACCGGGACTGGCCGTCGCCGGCGAATGCCTGCTCGATCTTGAAGTCAGCTTCTTCACGCCGGACCCGGAGGTCCGGCGGCGACTGACACTCACCGGCGCCCGCCCGACGACGCCGGAGAGCGCCGACTACCTGTTGCTGCCGCAGGTCGACGCCGACACCATCGCCGACGCCGTCAAGGCAAGCGCCGGCGATCCGCTCTACCCGGACCGGTCGGCAACCCTGTTCATCGGCGCACGGCTGGGCAGCGGCGGGCGGCTGCGGCTCTCGGGACCCGGCATCCGCGGCCGGCGGGACCTTTTGGTCGACGGCATTGCCTGGTCGTTCTGGCAGGAGCGGGAGCGGAGGCGCCGCTACCCGCTGGGCTGGGACATCTTCCTGGTGGACGGCGATCAGGTCGTCGGCCTTCCCCGATCGACCGAACTGGAGGCCGATCCATGGCCTATGTAGCCGCCCGCGGGGGCGAAACCGCCATCAAACAGGCTGAGTGCCTGTTCCGGGAAGCCCTGGGCAGCATCACCGAGGAGCGGGTGTGCGAGATCCAGCGATCGCTGCCCTACCTGGTCGATCGGGTCATGGGGGAAGCCTCGCTCTATGCCCCGGATCTGGCCGCGCTGGCACTGGCCCAGTCCGGCGGCGAGCTGAGCGAAGCGGTCCTGCTGCTGCGGGCCTATCGGACCACACAGCCGCGCATCGCCTACGCCGCCCCGATCGCTCTTGACCGGCAGCTGACCGTCCGGCGCATCTCGGCGGCCTTCAAGGATGTGCCCGGCGGACAAGTGCTGGGGCCCACCCTCGACTACTCTCACCGGACCCTGAAGACCGAGGTCCTGGCCGGCCAGCCCTTCACGCCAACCCCGGTCACCCCGGCCGAAAAGCCATCCGAGCGGGCACCACCCGCCGTTGCCGGCTGGCTGCGCGACCAGGGCCTGGTGCCGCCTGCCGACGACACGGAACAGGACAGCGGCGACATCCCGGACCTGACCCGCGAACCGGTCCTGTTCCCGGCGCCCCGCGCCCACACCCTGCAGGCCCTGGCCCGGTCCGATACCGGCGGCACCTTGGCCCTCGGCTATGCCAGCATGCGCGGCTACGGCTCGGTCCACCCGACGGTCAACGAGGTGCGGCTGTGCGAGGCCGACGTGATGATGCCCCACCCGAAGGGCGGGCACTTCAACGCCGGCCGCGTCCGGGTCAGCGAGGCCGAGGTGGTGTCGCGCGCCCAGGTCGACGGCAAGCCGATCCTGAAGCTGGGGTTCGCCGCCACCCTTGGTTGGAACGAGGTCAAGACCATTGCTGCCGCGACCCTGGACCTGGCGATGAATACCGCCGGTGCCCATCCGGCGAACGAGACCGAATTCGTGCTCTATCACACCGAACCGATCGAATCGGCCGGCTTCTGCCTGCACTTCAAACTGCCGCATTACGTGACGTTCCAAAGCGCCCTGGATGTGTTCCGCGGCGGCGGCGCGGCGGCGGACGAGGCCTCGCCGGAAGAACCGCCTGACGTAGCGCCCGACGACACACCGGTGCTGGAGGAGGCGCTGCCGTGACCGCCCTGCGCGACCTGGTCCGGCCGTGGCAGCGCTACAGCTACGGCTTTCTGGACGAATCCGCCAAGCGCGCGGTGCGCCGCGGCCTGCTCAAGGCGATCGCCATCCCCGGATGCCAGATCTCCTATGCCAGCCGGGAGATGCCCATGGCGCGGGGCTGGGGTACCGGCGGCCTGCAGGTGTCGCTGACGCTGGTCGAGCCGGAATCGGTGGTGAAGGTCATCGACCAAGGCGCGGATGACGGCGTCAACGCTGCCAACATCCGCTCCTTCATCGCCCGCGCCAGCGGCGCCCGCACCACCACGGACACGCTGGAGGCCACGCTGATCCAGTCGCGCCACCGCATCCCGGAGGAGCGGCTGACCCGTAACCAGCTTCTGGTGCTGCAGGTCCCCGACCCGGAACCGCTGCGGGCGGTAGTGCCGGACATCTCGGTCGCCCGCATCATGCACGCCGATGCCGACTATGGGCTGATGTGGCTGAAGCTCTACGAGCAGCTGGTCCAGGCCGGGCGGGTGACCCAGTCCAGCAGCTACCCCAGCCTGGTCAACGGCCGCCACATCATGAGCCCCAGCCCGATCCCGCGCTGGGACACGCCCAAGCTGCATCAGGCGGAAAACCTGACCCTGCTGTCCGCCGGCCGCGAAAAGCGGCTCTACGCCGTGCCGCCCTGGACCGACGTCAAGCCGCTGGAGTTCAGCGATGTGGCCTTCAAGGTCGAAGACCAGACCGGCCGCGTCTGCGAACGCACCGGGGCAACGGGTCAGTTCATGAACGAGATGCCGCTGCTGGACGGCACCAGCACGTTCGAGCTTTCCGATGCCGGCTTTGCCGAGAAGCTGGCGCGCCGCCGGGCCGGCGAAGCCGTCACCATCGGCCCCACCTACTACGTCGATGGTGAGTTGCAGCCATGAACGCCCCCATGACCGGCCTGGCGATGATGCCCGACCTGGAGCCGCCGCGGCTGGTCGACGAAGAGCCCGCCGTCGTGGTCTCCGGCCTGACCAAGCGCTACGGCGATTTCACCGCCGTCGATCAGGTGGGCTTCACCGCGTTCCCCGGCGAGGTCATCGGCGTCGTCGGTGAAAGCGGCTCCGGCAAATCGACGCTGTTGCGCCTACTGAACCTGGAGGAACAGCCCCAGGCCGGCACCTACACCCTCGGGATCAAGAGCTGCGCCGGCGTCAACCTGTTCACGCTTGGCCGGTTCGAGAGCCGCTCCACCCGGGTCCGGCATATCGGCATCGTCTATCAGAACCCGCATCTGGGCCTGCACATGCACCACACCAGCGGCGGCAACGTCGCCGAACGGCTGCTGGTGGCGGGCGAACGGTCATTCCACGCCCTGCGCCGGCGCGCCCGTGCCGCCCTGGACGCATCCGAATTTCCGATGGACCGGATCGACGTGCCGCCCCTGACCCTGTCGGGCGGCATGCAGCAGCGGGTGCAACTGGCTAAGGCGATCGCGCTGGAGCCGGATCTGCTGCTGCTCGACGAGCCGACGACGGGCCTCGATGTCAGCGTCCAGGCCCTGGTGCTCGACACGTTGAAGCGGCTGCAGCGCGACCGGCGGATCACCATGGTGATCGTCAGCCATGATCTGGGCGTCATCCGTACCCTGGCCGACCGGGTGCTGGTGATGCGCCGGGGTGCGGTGGTCGAGGCCGGTCTGACCGACCAGGTGCTGGGCGACCCCCAGCATCCCTACACGCAGCAACTGGTGCACGCCAAGCTATGACGCCCCTCGGCACGGACCCCGCCGCTTCGCCCCTCCTTTCCGTTCGCGACCTGGCGAAGCGGTTCGAAATCCATCACCTGGGCCGCCAGGTCGCGACGTTCCAGGCGGTCGATTTCGACCTGGATGCCGGCGAGTTCCTGATGCTGGGCGGCGCCAACGGCACCGGCAAGTCCACCTTGCTGCGCACCCTCTACCGGTCCTGCCGTACCGATACCGGCACGGCGATCTACCGGTCGGCCCGCGGGCCCATCGACCTGCTGCGCGCCGCCGACATCGACATCGCCTGGCTGCGCCGGGCCGAGATCGGCTTCGTCACCCAGTTCCTGCAGGCGCGGCCGCGGATTTCGGCCGAGGACATCGTCGCCGAACCCCTGTTGCAGTCCGGACAGGACCACAAGACCGCCATCGGCGAAGCCCGGCGCTGGCTGGACGCCTTCGGGCTGAAACCGACGCTCTGGCCAGCCTATCCGTCTGCGTTTTCCGGCGGCGAGCAGCAGAAGGTGAACCTGGCACGCGCCCTGATCCGGCCCCGGCGCCTGTTATTCCTGGACGAACCGACCGCCTCCCTGGATCGCCTAGCGCGCCGGGCTCTGGTCGCCCGGCTGGAGGAACTCAAGCGGGCCGGCGTGGCGATGATCGGCGTGTTCCATTTCCCCGAGGACATCCAGCACCTGGTGGACCAGCAGATCATTCTGGATGCCGACACGCCCCTGGCGGACCCGGTATCGCAAGGAGACATGGCCGATGTGGCTGAGTGATTTTCAGGTCGTCCTGCCCGACGGGGTCCTGCCGCAAGGATCGGTCCGGCTCGAGGACGGGCACATTGCCGACATCGTCGACAGACCGGTGGCGGACGCGGAGTTCCATGGCGACGGCATGCTGCTGGTGCCGGGGCTGGTGGACCTGCATGGCGACATGATCGAGCGTGAGGTCGAACCGCGGCCGGGGGCCGGCTTCCCGATGGACATGGCGGTCATCGAACTCGACAAGCGTCTGGCCAGCGCCGGCGTCACCACGGCGTTTCTGGCCGTATCGTTTTCGGACGGCATCGGCAAAGGGCACGTCCGGTCGGAGGTCCGGGCCAGGGAGATCATCCACACCGTCGTTCGACTGAACGACGCGACGCTGACCGACATGCATGTGCACGCGCGGTTCGAGGTCAACAACGAGCGAGCGGCGCCGGTCCTTTACGACCTCATCGCCGAACATGCGGTCGATCTGGTGTCGCTGACCGACCATACGCCCGGCCAGGGCCAGTACCGGGATATCGAGAATTACGTGCGGTTCGTGGCCAAATGGCGCGGCATGGACCACGCGGAAGTCGAAGCCATGACCCGACAGCGGCTGGAGGAGCGGGCGGCCCGCCCGCAGACCTGGGACATCGTGCGCGAGGTCACCGAATTGGCGCACAAGAAGGGACTGCCGATCGCATCGCACGACGACGATACGGTGGAGAAGGTCGACCTGATGCAGTCATTGGGTGCCACCATCAGCGAGTTTCCCGTTACGCTGGAGGCCGCACAGGAGGCCCGGCGGCGCACCATGGTCACAGTGATGGGCGCGCCGAATGCCCTGCGCGGCCAGTCCAACACCGGGAATCTAGGCGCCCGCGAGGCGATTTCGGCCGGTGTTCTGGATGCCCTGGCGGCCGACTACCATCCGGGTGCCATGCTGCGGGCGGCGCTGACCGTGGCCGATCTGAAGATGCTGCCGCTGCACCAAGCCATCGCCCTGGTCACCGATGCGCCGGCAAAGGCCGTCGGCCTCAACGACCGCGGCGCGATCGCCGTCGGCCGCCGGGCCGACCTGGCGATGGTCGAGCAACAGCCGATCCCGCGCGTCCGCGCCACATTGAACCGGGGTCAGTTCAGCCATGCTGAGGTGCGCGCGGCGTCAGCGGCCCCCCGTCACCGACGAGGAAACGAAGCGAACAGGGCCGATGCCCATCCGTCAGGCAGCGATACCAATCGGGTCCCGGCGTAGATCCTAAGGCGTGAACCCGGCAGCCGAGTGGGCCAAGCCGTCTGCGAGCCCGATCCGGTGCCGGATCACCACTGCGCCTCGGCCAAGGCCTCCCCACATCTAGTGTCCCTATTCTGAGATCCGCACCAGCGAGTTCCAGAATCAAAGGGTCACTCATGCGTTGATTCGAGCGTGATCCAGCTTTCGACGGTCGGCCTATGAACAGGCCGACCCTCGAAACCATCACCACCAGGACCGTCCAGCAGACCCCGCATCCCGCCACACGAGACCGGATGCAACCGGTTGGCTGGGTGCGACAAAGCGGCCGTTTCCCGACCTCAACACCGCGATTCCCAACAAGGGAGAAAAAGACAACCATACATATCAACTGGATAGACTCTAAAAATGGCAGAATTGCCACAATTTCTCTCGTAATCGGCTTCCACTGGGGCGGACTTGAAAATGGGATGCCGCGTTGTCATGAATATGTAATAATTAGAGTTCGATCCTACTAAAGGGAGAGCGGGAACAAAGGGATGCTGCGGGAGGCATCCCGACAAACTAAGGATTTGGACGATGATTCCGCGAGTCCGACCGTCGACGACGGCCATGAATAGTACCCGAAGCCGGCCATTTTGCCGTACATATCTGCTGCATTTGACACGACGCTGCCGCCGCTCCACAGCGACCCTGTCGATCCGGCCAGTGCACATCTGGTCAGCGCAGACGCGGTCAGCTTCGGCGCCATGCACTCGAAACTAGCCATCCAAGCCACGGCGCGCGAACGGTCGCACGAAACCGGCCGGCGCCCCACACCCATGCGCCACGACGGTCAGGCTGTCGGGGAAACCGGCGGTGCGATGGTCTATGCGCGGATTCGCAACTGGGTCGTGGCCACACCGCTGGCTATCGGCAGCCGCCTTCAGGCGGCCGACGTCGCCGATACGCTCGGCGTCAGCAGCACGCCCGTGCGCGAAGCCCTGATCCGGCTCAGCACCGAAGGGCTGGTCGAGAACCGCCGCGGCAGCGGGTTCTTCATCCCCGTCCCGCGGGTGGAAGACGCGTTTGCCCTTTTCGAGACAAGCCATTTGATCGTCCAAGGCTCCCTCCGGAACTTCGTCGGGGGCACATCGCTCCCCTTTCCGGGCAACGACGCAACAGGGTCCGGCACCACGACGCAGGCCGCCGGGGTCGCCCGATCCTGCGCCACGTTCAACCAGGCGGCGGTCGCGGCGACCGGCAACGCCATTCTGCGGGAAATGCTGGGAACCATCGACGACCGGCTGTTCCAACTCAGGGTGATCGACTGCCAGACGGCCGAGATCGCCAGGCAGCAGATGGCGACCATCGGATTTGCCGCCCGCATGCTTCGGGCAGCGCAGCCCGACGCGGCTATTGCAGCCCTCAACGAGCATCATCTGGAGATGACCAACCGGGTTCCGCACCTCGTTGAGCGTCGCATTCTGAACGGCATGGCCGCACACGCCGGCCCCGACCTGTCGTCTCTCTGAACGACCAAGGGCGGCATACCCGCCCACTCGATACACTGCCCGGCCCTGCCCCCTATGCTCTGGACCGGTGCCTCGCGGAACGCGACCCGCACCCTCTGTCACAAATCTGAAGCCGTTTTGTCACCATAAGGCCGGCACGGCTGTCACATGCCGTGGGTAATGTCCGTTCTTGTGATTTTTCGTGCGAATTGATCCTGCACATCTCAGCCGGAGACCCACGATGCCCCTTTCCCTGACCAGGCGAACTGCCCTGAAAGGCGCCGCAGCCGCGGCTGCCGCCGGCACCATTCCCGCAAGTGCCGCACGGGCACAGGCAGCACCGCGTTCGATTGTGGTTGCTCTGCCGGTGTACCCGGTGACCATGGCGCCGGTTCTGAACAACTTCACACCGACCTTGCGCACCCAGTACAACGTGTTCGACACGCTGTTGATGCTGGACTTCCAGAACAACATGGCAGTGCAGCCGGGCCTGGCGGAGACCTGGCGGCGGGTCGACGACCGGACCATGGAACTGCAGTTGCGCTCCGGTGTGCGCTTCCACGACGGCAGCCCGCTGACGGCCGAGGATGTGGTGTTCACCTTCAGCGAGACCCATCTGAACGGCCCGGAAGGCGCGCCGACGGTCCACGGCCAGTACCAAGCCAACATCGAGCGGGTCGAAGCGCTCGACGACATGACCGTCCGGGTGACCACGCGGGCGCCCGACCCGATCCTGGGCAGCCGCCTGGCGGCCTGGACCACGCAGATCGCCAGCCGGGCGGCATTCGACGCAGCCGGCGGCTGGAGCGGGTGGCAACACCGGCCGATCGGCACCGGCCCCTACCGGATCGCCGAAGCGGAAACCGATGTGCGCCTCGTGCTCGAGGCGTTCGAAGACTATTGGGGCGGCGCGCCGCCGTTCGACCGTATCGAATTCCGCGTGGTCTCGGAATTGGCCGCACGCGTCAACGGCCTGCGCGCCGGCGACTACGACCTGATCACCGACGTCATGCCCGACCAGTTCGGCCAGATCGAAGCCGACCCCGACCTGGAGGTGATCGGCGGGCCGATCGCCAATATCCGCCAGATCAACCTGGACACCACCGGGCCGTGGCTGAGCGACGTCAGGGTCCGCCGCGCCATGAGCCTGGCGGTGGACCGCGACCTGATCATCGAAAGCTTGTGGGGCGGGCGCGTGGACGTGCCGAGGGGCTTTCAGCATCCGGCTTTCGGCAGCCTCTACATCCCCGACTACCCGGCCCCGCGTTTCGACCCCGACGAGGCGCGTCAGTTGCTCCGTGAAGCGGGCTATTCCGGGGAACCGCTGCAGTTCCGCACCCAGGTCGATCAGTATCCGGCAGAGCTGGAAACGACCCAGATCGTCGTGGAGATGTACCGGCAGGTCGGATTGGAATTCGAGATCAGCGTGCGCGAGAACTGGGGTCAGATGCTGGAAACGCCGATCCACGCGGCCATCAACGGCTCCACCTTCATGGCAATGCCGGATCCGCTCGGCATGCTCTGGCGGCTGTATGGGCCGAATGGGTTCGCACAGGCTCGAACAGGCATGTGGACCAATGCCGAGTTCAACCAGATCGGTGCCCGACTGGAAAGCACGATCGATCCCGACGAGCGCCGGGAGATCCACCGCCGGATGATGGACATCGTCCAGTTCGAGGACCCGCCGTTCGTCACGCTGCACAACAACGGCTTCTTCTACGGCAAGCGCCGTGACGTGCCCTGGCAGCCCTACGAGAGCTACTTCATGGACTTCGGGCCGTTCAACCCGGCCGTCATCTGACCGTTTCGGTACCTGTTCGGACGGCGCCCGCGGCCGGGCTTCGATGCCCGCGGGCGCCACCGTGAAACCCATCGGCGAAACCAGCAAAGGCGCTCATGCAAACCAGAAACGTGTTGCTGATCATCGTCGATGGATGGCGCGGCGACTGTCTGGGGGCGCTGGGCCATCCCTGCCTGAAGACGCCCAATCTGGATCGGTTGGCGACCGAAGGCACCGTGTTCCGCCGGCACTATGCCCAGGCATCACCCTGTGCGCCGGCGCGCGCCTCGCTGCTGACCGGCCGGTACCAGATGACCCATCGGGTGGTGCAGGCGGGCACTCCCTGGCCGGCGCAGCTTGGCGGCCTGCCGCAGGAGTTGTCGGCTGCCGGCTACGATCCGGCCTTCATCGGCTATGCATCGGCGGTTCCCGACCCGCGGGTCACCAGCACCAAGGATCCGCGCTTTCGCAAGCAGGGCCACGCCGTCATGGACGGCTTCGACACCGTCCTAACCAAGGATCCGGGGTTCGAGCCGTTTCTGGATTACCTGGAGGCCCAGGGCTATGCGCGCCCGGCCCGGGCCTTCGACGTCTGGCGTCCCCGGGACGTCGCCGGGGGACAGTTCACCGCGGCGCCGTCGACCATCGCCAGGGAGCACTCCGATACCGCCTGGTTCATGGGCGCAGGATTGGACTATCTGCGCGCGCAGGCGGGACGGCCGTGGTTCCTGCATCTGGGAACCTGGCGGCCGCATCCGCCCTTCATCGCCCCCGCCCCCTACCACGCCCTCTACCCTGCGGACTCAGTGCCCCTGCCGGCGCGCATGGCGACGCCGCAGGCCGAAGCCGGCCAGCATCCGCTGCACGCGTACTATCTGAGCCGTGTCCGGCAGCAGGATTTCTTCGAGAACGGCACCGGGCTGGCCAGCGAGATGGCGCTGGAGGAGATAGCCGCCCTGCGGTCCGTCTATTTCGGGCTGCTGACGGAGATCGACGACCATCTGGGCTGCGTCTTCGACTATCTGCGCGAAACCGGCCAATGGGAGACGACGCTGGTAGTGTTCACAAGCGACCACGGCGAGATGCTGGGCGACCACTATCTTCTGGGCAAAAGCACCTATTTCGACCCGGCCTACCACATCCCGCTGATCATTCGCGATCCGCTGGTCCAGGCCGGCGGGCGCGGTGGCCGAACGGTGGACCACTTCACCGAGAGCGTCGACATCCTGCCGACGATCCTCGACTGGCTTTCACGCCCGTTATCGCGCGCCTATGACGGGCGCTCGCTCCTGCCGTTCTGCCACGGGGACATGCCGACCGACTGGCGCGACGCGGCCCATTTCGAATACGACTTTCGCGACGTCGTCACGCAGGATCCGCAGCGGACGCTCGGCGTGCCGATGGATTCCTGTTCGCTGTCGGTGATCCGGGACGATGAATTCAAGTATGTTCACTTCGCCGCCCTACCGCCGCTTCTGTTCGACATGCGCGCCGACCCCCATGAGATGGTCGATCTGGCCGCCGACCCGGCCTATCGCGACGTGCTGCTGCGCTATGCCCAGCGCCTGCTGTCATGGCGGATGCGCCATGCCGACCGCACCCTGACCGCCATGGCGGCAAGCCCGGCCGGCCTGATCGACCGAGGTTTGCCGCAGGGCGACCCGTCACCGTCGGATGCCACGAGGAGACTGACCGCGTGACCCTGAGCGCCGTCCGCCACCGCCAGATCCTGGATCTGCTCAACGACAGCAAGGAAGTCTACGTGACCCGCCTGGCGGAGGCGCTGCAGGTCTCCGAGATGACGATCCGACGCGACCTGAAGCTTCTGGAGGAGCGCGGCCGGTTGACCCGGGTTCATGGCGGCGCCGTGACGTCGGAAACCGCCGTGCCGGTTTCGCTGATCGACCGGGCCGACGTGCAGCGGGAGGCAAAGGAGACGATCGCCCAACTGGCGGTTCAGTTGATCGAACCGGATCATCATGTGCTGATCACCGGCAGTTCGACGACGCTGGTGCTGGCCGAGTATCTGGTCGACGGCCCCCGTGCCCACTACGTCACCAACCTGATCGACATCGCCTTGGCCCTGTCCGGCCCGGGCGGCCACGATGCAGTGCTCACTGGCGGGGTGCTGCGGCCGTCGATGCGCACCCTGATCGGCACCGAGATGCTGAGGCACATCGAGGGCCGCGTCTTCGACCTGTGTTTCATCGGCGTCAAGGCGATCGACCTCGAGCACGGCTTCCTGGGCCCGACCGAGTGGCACGCCTATGCCCAGCGCGTCGTCCGGCGGCAATGCCGGTGCGTGGTCGCGCTGACCGACCATACCAAGTTCGGTGCCGTCAGCAGTTTCTGCGTCGCCGGCCTTGGCGACATGGACGTGCTGGTGACCGACCGGCCGCCGCCGCCGGAGTTCCGGGCGCGGTTCGATCAGCTTGGCACCCGGCTCATCTGGCCAGGCAGCGAGGGGGCCGCGAATGCTGGCGCCTGACCTGGGCGCTGGAGATGCAGCACTCGGCGCTCCACAACCGACCCGGTCGACTGCGGCGGCGCTGTTGGAGGTTCGCCAACTGACGGTCGCGTTTGCTGCCGGCATGCGGGACCTGCCGGTGCTGCACGGCCTGAACCTGTCGGTCGCACCGGGCGAAACCCTAGGCATGGTCGGCGAATCCGGCTGCGGCAAGAGCGTCACCTGGCTGGCCGTGCTTCGCCTGCTGGGTACCACCGCCAAGGTCGGCGGCACGGTCTCGTTCGCCGGGCAGACCATCAGCGATTGGGACGACCGGGCGATGACCGCGATCCGCGGCCGGCGGATCGCCATGATCTCCCAGGACCCGATGAGCGCGCTGAACCCGGTCCACACCATCGGCCGCCAGATCGCCGAAGTGCTGGTCACCCATCGCGGCGCGTCGGCGACGGCCGCAAAGGCGGCGGCGAAACGCCTGCTGGACCAGGTCGGCGTTCCGGCAGCGGGTAGCATCTTCGGCCGCTATCCGCACGAGTTGTCCGGCGGCATGAACCAGCGGGCGATGATCGCCATGTGCCTGGCCGGGCAGCCGGATCTGCTGATCGCCGACGAACCGACGACGGCGCTCGACGTCACCATTCAGGCGCAGATCCTGGACCTCCTGCGGCAGATCCAGCGCGATCTTGGCATGGCGCTGGTGCTCGTCTCGCACGACTTGGGCGTGGTGGCGGAAGTGTGCCGGCGCGTCGCGGTCATGTATTGCGGCCGGATCGTCGAACAGGGCAGCACGGACGACATCTTCGACCGGCCGTACCATCCATACACCCGCGGCCTGCTGGCGGCGCTGCCCAACCTGGACGGCCCGCGCCGCCGGCTGCAGCCGATCCCCGGCACCGTGCCGGCACCGGGTGCCCTGCCGCCGGGATGCCCGTTCGCACCGCGTTGCCCCGGGGTACACGCCGCCTGCCGGTCGAGTGTTCCCGTCCTACGGCCGGTTGCCGCCGGACACGCCGTGGCCTGCGTTGGACCGGTGGACCGGACGGTGGCGGCCATGCCCGCCGCCGGGGCAGAAGCCTGATCCATGACAGCGCCCCCCCTGCTGGAGGCGCGCGACCTCGCCTGCCATTTCAAGGTGTCCCGGCCCGGACGGCGTCGCGGGCATGCCCTCCTGAAAGCAGTCGATGGGGTCGATCTGGTGCTGCAGCGGGGGCGTACCCTTGGCCTGGTCGGCGAGTCCGGCTGCGGCAAATCCACGACAGCCAAGCTGGTCCTCGGCCTGATGCCCCGGACCAGCGGGCAGGTCTGGTTGGCGGGGGAACCGGTCGACACCGCTGCCGGCCACCGCTGGCGCCGCCTGCGCCGCCGTGCGCAACTGGTGCACCAGGACCCGCTGGGTGCCCTCGACCGGCGGCTGACCGTCGGATACCAGGTGATGGAGCCGCTGATCGTCCATCGGATCGGCAGCCGGGCCGATCGCCGCGCCAAGGTGCTGGCATTGCTACAGGCGGTCGGCCTTGGCCCGGACGTCGCGACACGCCATCCCCACGAACTGTCGGGCGGACAGCGCCAGCGGGTTGTCCTGGCGCGGGCCCTGATCCTGGAGCCGGACCTGGTCGTCTGCGACGAGCCGATCTCGGCCCTGGACGTGTCGATCCAGGCGCAGGTCGTCAACCTGCTGCAGGATCTGCGCGAGCGCCTGGGCCACACCTACCTGTTCATAAGTCACGACCTGAAGGCCGTCCGTCAGATCAGCGACGAGATCGCGGTGATGTATCTGGGCCGGATCGTCGAGCAGGGACCCGCGGAAGATCTGCTGCGCATGCCGGGGCATCCCTATACCCAGGCCCTGGTCTCCGCCGTTCCCGCCCGCGCCGCGACGGGCCGGCGGCGGATCCTTCTGGAGGGCGATCCGCCCAGCCCGATCGACGTTCCGCCGGGCTGCGCCTTCCACCCGCGCTGCCGGTTCGCGCAGGACCGGTGCCGCGGGGAGCGTCCCACGCTGCGCCCGCAGGCCGACGGGCGCCGGGTCGCCTGCCACTTTGCCGAAGCCATCGCAGCCGGTGCGGGAGCGGCGGCGTGATCGCCTATGCGGCCATCCGGCTGTTCCGTGCGGTTCTGACCCTTTGGTTGCTGGTGTCGATCACCTTCCTGGTCATGCGCCTGACCGGCGATCCCGCGTTGCAGATCATGTCGGTTGAAGCGCCGCCGGACGCGATCGCCGCCTTCGAACGGTTCTGGGGCCTCGATCAGCCGCTGTGGCGCCAGTATCTGACCTATATCGGCGGCCTGGCACAGGGTGACTTCGGCGTCTCCATGCGCGACGGCCAGTCGGCCCTGGCGCTGGTGGTCGACCGGGTGCCGGCCACCCTGTCGCTGACCGTGCCGGCGCTTGTCCTGACCCTGCTGATCGGCCTGCCGGCCGGCGTCTATGCCGCGCTTCGGCGCAACACGACGGCCGACCGTCTGACCATGATGTCGTCGGTCATCGGCTACACCGTCCCCAGCTTCGTGCTGGCGCTGGTGCTGGTGTTGGTTTTCGCGGTCTGGCTGCAATGGCTGCCGGCCAGCGGCGCCGATGATTGGCGGGGCTATCTGATGCCGATCGTCACCCTGGCCCTGCCGGGTGCCGCGGTCATCGCGCGGTTCACCCGGTCGGCAATGATAGAAGTGCTGAACCAGCCCTATGTCCGGACGGCCACCGGCAAGGGCGTGATCTGGCGGCGGGTGGTGTCCCGCCACGTGCTGCCGAATGCGGCCATTCCCACCGTGACCATCGTCGGCTTCATGGTCGGCAGCCTGATGGCCGGCACCATCATCGTGGAAACCGTGTTCGCCTGGCCCGGCGTCGGCCAGCTGCTGATCAACGCGGTGGGCAACCGCGACCTGGCGATCGTGCAAACCATCCTGCTTTTCGTCGGCATCTGCATGGTGACCGCAAACCTGGCGGTCGATATCGCCTATGGCTGGATCGATCCGCGCACGCGCCGCCGCACGGTGGCGACGAGCCCCCGATGACGCAGCCCGCCGACACCGAAGAAGACGTTCGGACGCCGAGCACCGGGCGACGGGCGGTGCCGGCGTTGGTCATGATCGCCCTGGTCTGGCTGGCGGCAATGGCGCTGCTGGCCCTGACCGCCGATCTGGCCAGCCCGCACGACTACCGATCGCTCGACCTGCGCGACCGGCTGGCGCCACCGCTGTTCTTCGGCGGCAGCCTGTCCCACCCGCTGGGCACCGACGAGCTGGGCCGTGACGTGATGAGCCGCCTGCTGGTCTCCATCCGCATCAGCCTGACCGTCGCCTTCCTGGCCACCCTGCTGTCGACGCTGATCGGCGTGGTGATGGGCTTCGTCGCTGCGCATTTCCGCGGCTGGGTCGAGCAGGCCGTGCTGATGCTGATCGATCTGCAGGCGGCCCTGCCCTTCATGTTCCTGGCGCTTTTTGTGCTGGCCCTGGTCGGCAACGACCTGGTGGTGTTCATCATCCTGATGGGTTTCTACGGCTGGGAGCGAACCGGCCGCCTGGCCCGCGGGCTGGCCCTGGCCGCCCAGGGCCAGACCTATCTGTCGTCGGTGCGCGAGATCGGCGCCGCGCCCTGGCGCGTCTACCTCGTTCACGTGCTGCCGAACACGGCCAGCACCATCGTCGTCGCCATGACGCTGAACTTCCCCGAGATCATCCTGCTGGAGTCCGGCCTGTCGTTCCTGGGGCTCGGCGTGCAGCCGCCGCTGACCAGCCTGGGTAACATGGTCGGCTACGGCCGCGAGTACCTGACCAGTGCGGCCTGGATTCCCTTGGCGCCGAGCGCCGTCATCGTGCTGACGACGCTGGCCGTCAGCATCGTCGGCGACTGGCTGCGCGACCGGCTGGACCCGGCCCTGCGCTAGCCGGTCGTGGATCGGGCAGGATCCCGATAGGCGACCGCCGCCCCGGTCACGCTGGCTTCCCGTGCGATCGCCACGAAGGCGCGGATCGCATTCAGCGGCAGAGCATCGCGGTTTTCGGCCATGCTCCCGTGCTCTCCCGGTTCCGGTGACCCCGCCGGCGATCGGCGCCGACGGCTACCTGCCATGCCTCGGCGCCCGATACCAATCGAGTTCTGCGATGGAGGTCGTCAGTGCCCTGCGTTCGAGCGAACGCGGACAAGATGCTGTCACTGTTTGAATTGGATCACCTTGTCTGCGCTCAGATGCTTCCATCTGACCGCAGGTTGATCTAGCCGGCCTCCGGCCGGTCGCCCAGCAGGTAGCGAGGGCCGGTGCCGCGGCGGCGGGCGCGATCCTGCGGATTGTAGAGGGTGCATTTCCGCAACGACAGGCAGCCGCAGCCGATACAGCCATCCAGCTTGTCGCGCAGGCCGGTCAACGCCTCGATGCGCTCATCCAGCTCCCGGCGGAAGGCGTGGCTGATCCGCGTCCAGTCCTGCTTGGTCGGCGTCCGGCCCTCCGGAAGCCGGCTGAGCTGCCGGCGGATCTGGTCGATGGAGAAGCCAAGCTGCTGGGCGATCAGCACGAACGACAGCCGCCGCACATCGGCCCGCAGGAACCGCCGCTGGCCGCCGCTGTTGCGCACCGACGCCACCAGCCCCTTGGTCTCGTAGAACCGGATCGCTGAGACCGACAACCCGGTCCGGTCCGCCAGATCGCCGATCGACAACCGGTCATCCGCCCGCATCGCCCACACCTCCAAACTGCCCGCAGAAACTCGTTGACCTAAAGTTAAGTTGAGGTCCTAGGGTCGGCAAATGCTTTGTTCCAGGGCGCATGCCTGATGCCGCGGCCGCGGCGACCAGCCCACGATCAGGAGGGACCGATGATCATCCATATCGACGCCGCGCGACCGCCCCGCCAACCCGGATTGCTGGCCCAGCTGCACGCGCGCCTAGCCCCGCTGTTCCGCCGGACGCCGAAGCCGCCGCGGCCCACGACGATCGACCATATGAACGACCACCTGCGTCGCGATATCGGGCTGCATCGGTAGCGGCGCGCGGCCGGCCACCGCGAAGTCTCCCTGTCACCGCGGTGAGGCTAGTGTCACGATTCTGAAGTTTGCGCCAGCGAACTTCAGAATCAATGAGACATTAACGCGTTGATTCTACTGTAATTCGGTTTTCGAAGTTCAGCTCCTAGAATGGCCGAACCTCTAGGCTCCAGACTCGTAACCAGTAGCAGACGATGGCGGCGATGAGGACGGTCGCCTCGTAGTGGCTGGCCAGCTGATCGTATCGGGTGGCGACGCGGCGCAAGTCGTTGAGACGGCAGAACATGCGTTCGATGGCGTTGCGTGCCACGAGCTCAGTTGGTGTTTGGTATCCCAAGGCCGAGTGCGGGCGCTGGGTGTCGCAGTGAAGCCGCCAGGCGGCGATCGCCTCGTGGGCGTGCCTGAGCGATCGGCACCAGTGATGGTTCAGGCATTCGTCCCGCAAGGGCCCATTGAAGCTCTCCACGAAGGCGTTTTGCACCGGCTTGCCCGGTTCGATGAAGCGCAGCCGAACGCCGATGCGTTCCGACTAGTCGAACGTCGCTCGGATGTGCCTTCCGGGCCGTTGTCCAGCACGATCTCCTCGGGCAACCCATAGGTCACGGCTAGGTCATCGAAGAAGGGCGCCAGCGGGCGCCAGTGATCGACACGTCCGGGCGCCAGTGATCGACACGTCAACGATTCGGCCGGGACACCCCGGCTGTGTTCGTCGACGATATTCAGCACCCGGAACCGCCGGTAGCCCGCCAACTGGTCGCTCATGAAGTCGAGCGACCAGCGTTGCCTGGCCCGCTCCGGAACCTGTGGGTGACCTGGTCCCGGTGCGGCAGCTTGCGGCACCTTTTTGTGCGCACCTGCAAGCCTTCCTCAGAGTAGAGCCGCCACGTGCGTTTGCGGTTGACCACAAGCCCTTCGCGGCACCGCAGCGCGTGTAGCCGCAGATAGCCGTATCGTCGGTATGCCGCAGCCAACTCCTCGAGGCGCGCGATCGCAGCCGCATCGCGCCCTTGGGTCGGCTAGTACTGCTGCACCGACCTGGTCAGACCGACGATCCGGCAGCTCCGCCTTTCGCTCAGCGCAGTTTGTGTGTCTGGAAGCCCACGGCTTTGCGCTTGGCCATGAGCGTTACCAGTTCTTTGCCAGCAGTGCTTTCATCGCTGTCATGTCCGACACCTGGTCGGCGACGATCTTCTTCAGCCCGGCGTTCTCCGCCTCTAGCTCACCCAGACGCTTAGCGTCCGATGCCTCCGTCCAACCGAACTTCTTCCGCTAGAGAAAAAGGTTGCCGACGAGACCCGTGCCGGCGGCACAGTTCGTCCACCTTAGCGCCGGCCTCGTCCTCTTTCCGGACACCGATGATTTGCTCTGCGCTGAACCGTCTGCACCTCATGAACTCTCCCCCTCATCGATCTAAAGGTGGAAAACTCCAGTTCGCAATCGCCCAGTTTCCGGGGAAAATGTCACGAGCACAACCAGACCACGCCGCGGCCCGCACACGACCGTAACCACAAATCTACCCGCACGAAGAATCAACTTGACGTTGCCCTATGACCTCCTTTTAATTAAATGCTATCTATGTACCACTCTCCTATGCATCAAGCATGCTCCGCCGCGCATGGTTGAAGTCAAGCACCCGCAATGTACCCAAAGATATTCGCGGTTAGTCGTTACATAGTATCGCGGGCGGAGAACACTACACTGTTACCAAGATGGTTTCGAGAACCATGATTGACCGACCTTTAACGGCAATGGACGCGCTTGATCCAAAGCAGGTCCCCGATGATAAGATCTTTACCTATTTCCTAGATTGGGCATTACTGCGAAAGCTCATTGAGGGATACTACCTTGTTATGTATCACCAAGTTGGTGAACGCCAAGGAATACAAACACCCATCGATCGCCTTCCCCCAAATCTACCTGATGCTGTTCGAACCATTGTTCGGCAGTTTCTCGAACGATACCAGCTAGAGAATCGCATTCCCACTCATCAAGAGTTATTCTTTGATGATGCAAAAATATACCTATACAAAACTTCACTTTCAAGAATTTATGATATCAATCTTGGCATGCTTATCCTAACAACAAAGCACCGAGTTCGCGCCGTAGAGATCGATCGGTTCATAAGATTCATGGAAGCCAATGTTTCCATTCGTAAGCAAGCTATCGCGTCAACCCTGAGTCCTCCATTTGTCGATCTCGCTCTCGACGAACCAATTCGCTTGGATCATGAAGTTGGGCAAACGGTTGTGAAGTCGATCGAAGCTAATCAAACTATTGTTCTGAGTCTAAATCGTGACTCCAATCACTACGAAACAGCGTTCTCTACGCTGGATAATCATTGGGTTGTTCCGGTCGACGACCCAATCGCCAGCCACCTAAGACAATCAAACAATCCCATTTACGTTCAAGATACAACAAATGACACCTGGATTCACCCAAGCTTTCTAATAAAACAACGTAGCGACCTTGTAGACTATATCAAAGAAGCTCGATATAAGTCAGCACTGATATTTGACGTAAAGCACGCACAGCAGTTGTTCGCGGTAGTGGTTTGTCTCTTCGCTCGCGCCCACGCTGTCTCAATGACTGAAGTAGCAATTAGTACCAGGCTACAGCTTGCGCTCGCTGACTATTATCGGCTCGGCTTCGAACGACATAAGGCTGCACGCGCGTCGACAGAGGCTGAAGATGTCGAAAAGAAAGCCCGCCAAGCACTGCTCATCGCTGACATAATGCATGACGCCACCGACGATCTTCTAGCAGCACGCAGTAGTATTGACAGCCTAACGCCTCGGAATGAAATTGAGCAAACTGAACTCGAGAACGCAAAACGAAACCTGAAACATCTACAACAGACGACGCGTTTGTTTCGATTTTTGTTTGAAGCTGATACTCGGCGAGACTTAGACGTCGAAGGAGCTATGTCGGCTGGAAAGGACTATTACAGCGACACTTTGATTTCAGGTGTTTTCGAAGCAATTGAGGCAAAGTATAGAAGAGCATTTGAGTCGCATAAGATTACTTTGGTGATGCGAGCGCCGCCGAAGTTTTCCCTAAAGTGTATGAGCGTCAGCATCTCACGCGCTATAGATAACTGCGTCAAGAATTCCATTCGACATCTAAAGGAAAAAACACACGTAAAGCGAAGAATCATTCTTGGGGCGAAGAGTGTACTTCTCAACGGGGTAGCGTTTGCAGAGGTATGGGTGGAGGACAACGGTCCTGGGATTGAACCCTCTTTGTTGGACCGAGTTCATAAGCCTTTCGTATCGTTCAGCGGCGGTATGGGTCTTGGGCTCGCCATAGTCCGTACTGTGTGTGATATCCACGGTGGTGACTTAAATGTAACGAGTGAGTGGGGGAGTTGGACGCATGTTAGTCTGAGAATTCCCCAGGTGGTTCGGCAATCGAGAAAGGAGAAAATAATTTATGGCGGTGACAGAAGCATTTCAAGGTAAGCGCCTTCTTTGGATCGACGATAGGGTCGCTATCCACCGAGCCTTGATTTCGCGAATGGAGGCTCAGGGTATTCATGTCGCAGCTGTGGAGACTGTTGACGATGGAATTGTGCGGCTAGAAAGCGATCAGTTCGACCGAGTTCTCCTTGACGCCATGCTGGGTCATGAATCTTCCCTTCCGGAAATCCCGCGAATACTGAAAGCCGGCGGCGATGCACTTCTGAGCGTTTGTTCAGGATTCATGTATCAGGAGGACCTCAAGACGGAACGGAAAGCTGCGGAACAGGAGACCGGCGCGTCGATTGGAACAATCGAAAAAGCAGCACTTCCGGATATCGATGAACCTGATTCTATTCAAGACTTCTTACATACTCTTTTTGAAACAAGATTGCCTGTTCTAGGGCACGGAGAGGTTGTTGCCGAGCCGACAGCCATGTCGCTTTCCTACAAACGTTATGCCCGCCTGGGTCTTGAAGAGAAAATGCTATGGCTCGATGAAGCGGAACCGCTTGTTCGGGAGATCGCAAATAGCTACTTCGCCGAAGGGTACATCTATCTACTCTTTTGTGGACCGTTCGGAGAACCTTCGCTCAAGATTGATAGCTACGCTGACATTCCGTCGGAAGAGGCAGTTATTGAGTTTGCTAGAAAGGCAGGGTTTGCCCCTTTGGCGCTTCATAACATGGGTATTGTAGATGATATTCCTGTTCACTGTTGCCAACGCACCGGTCTACATTCCTATCCTACACTTGTCATATCAGCAATTGAAGGGGAAGAAGAAGAAGTTCATTTCGACAACGGGGCGGCGCGGTCGTTAATGAGTTACGAGTGGTATGGTGAGAAAGGATGGATCCCGCACGCGAGAAAGCCTGACTTGATACGTGTCGGCGAGATGCTCCTTAAAGGTGTTTACTTGACTCTTGACCAATGCAAGTTCGTTGATGGGGATTCCAAAGAAGCGACGGTACCTTTTTCAGCATATTATATTATTAGATGGGAGAGATGTCGCTTGGCAGTTCATTGTGGGCCGACTTGCACGAATACTTGGGCGGCAGAACAAGATGGTGGCGACATATGTCGGTACAGAACAGGGCTACTTGGTCGATCGTTACCGAGAGACGAATTGAAGGTGAGTTTTTTGGTTGATTTCCAGACTGGGCGAATTCGATTCGTGGAGCCTTGAAGATGATAATGGTCTTTTTGGCGGGTGCAGCGGGCTTTTTCGTGTTTGATATTTATAGAGCCTATGCAGATTGGAAACGAGATGGCCATTTTGTTTTCATTTTTGCTCACAAGAAAGGCATGTTGGCGCATGCGTCGGTGTATTTTGCGGCAGGTTTACTTGGATTTATCACTAATATTGATACATTATACTCAGAATCTGTGTCGGTTCTTGGCGGGCGAGACCAGTTAGGCGAACTCACGGGTCCTATACTGCGGGCTTTTTCCCTTGGTATTCTTGGACCAGCGGGGTTAAAGAGGGCACAAACTGGCGGCGCGACAATGCGAGCCGCTTCGGACGGTGTGACTATTGAGGAGACCCCTGTGAGTGACGCGTCTTTCTCGGACTACATCCGCTACTTTCTTATGAGGTGATCCTGTGCAGGGTAGGCGTGAACAGTATTCGCTAAGAGGCATGGATCGCTCCAATGGATCGCATCTGGTATCAATTCTTTGCACAGGTGGGACATTTGATAAGAGTTACGACCCGATAAAAGAGAGACTAGTAGTGTCTGGGCGCCCGGCTGCAGAACGGATTGTTACTGTCGCGCAGGTACTCGGAGTAAGCGTATCGGTAGCAGCGCAGAAGGATAGTCTTGACCTTACCGAAGAAGAATTGCTTCGCATTCGTGATTCTATTGAAAAAGTGTTGGAGAAGAGAGTTGTGGTGGTTCACGGTACTAGTCGTTTGATTGAAAATGCGATGAAAGTTCGAAGGAATGTTGGAAAGACTGTGGTCTTCACGGGAGCTATGGTGCCTGCTTCTATTGATTCGACGGAGGCATCGTTCAATCTAGGGTTTGCGTTGGCCGCTGCGCGCATTCTCGAGCCTGGCGTTTGGATTGCGATGAGCGGAGAGATTTTCCGGCCTCAGGAGGTGATAAAGAACGCGGATTTAGGACGGTTTGAGAGGATTTTGGAATAGTATCGCGAATAGTTATTTGCCTAGCGGGTGAGCCATAGGTATGGGGTAGAGGATAAGGCTGTTAGGTGATCTATAGGTAGTAGATGCTCTACTTTTTGGCTCTCTTCTACAAAACGGGTGAGTTCTATTATTTTCCTGCCAGCTTCGGTTCAGTCGACGTTACTTCGTAGGCGTCCTTTTGTGTTGTTTTGGTGTCGGCCGCTGTAGGTGGCGGCTCAACCGGCACCCACGCGACGCAGCCCAGTACTCGCCGTCCTTACCACTGCCTCAACCGTCAGCATCGACCGCGACCCCTATTACGCCGGCGGACGTACCGCGCTGCCGGGTCCAGCGCCAAGCAATCCTTCCCCAACGCGATCTGCGCCGCTAAGTCCGCGTATCGGTGGGCACACGTCAACGGTATGCCTTCGGCGTGTTCAATGGTAACGCGGGACGTGCGATCGACGTCCGGGGACAGGTTAGCCGCAGGGGTTCAGGATTTGGGTGGTGTCTCCAGCGGCGTCCGGCAAAACTGGTTGCGGTGTTCCTAAGGCCAGCGCAGCTCGCTTACTTTGCCGAAGATCTGGAGACTGAGGCCATGCATGTGGCCTACGGCGATGGCGCTGGTCTATAGCCAGCACAGGAGGCCGCCGTCCACCCGGAGACTGATCTTCGGTTCGTCCTCCAGTTCACGCCCGGGGACTAGAGCGGATTCTCTTTATTCCGGTTCATAGCCACATGCGGTGAAGTAGCTGCGGGCGTCGTTTGGCGTGACGGCGTCGATGGCTTCGCGAATGGCG
>JANQIU010000206.1 GCA_028281985.1 Alphaproteobacteria bacterium
CGCCATTCGCGAAGCCATCGACGCCGTCACGCCAAACGACGCCCGCAGCTACTTCACCGCATGTGGCTATGAACCGGAATAAAGAGAATCCGCTCTAGCCGAAAAGAAACCAGCGCCGAAGCGGGCTTCGGCGCTGGTCGGTAACGCAAGGGATACGGGGCCTCAGGTCTGTGGCTGCGGTGCCGGGCCGTTCGGGTTGTCTGAAAGGTCCGGCGCGTCCGGCCCCTCTTCCGGGCGACGGCGGCGGTCGGCCATGAACTGGTCGAACTCCGCCTTGTCCTTGGCGTGCC
Source organism: Alphaproteobacteria bacterium (assembly GCA_028281985.1). Classification (GTDB taxonomy): domain Bacteria; phylum Pseudomonadota; class Alphaproteobacteria; order DSM-16000; family Inquilinaceae; genus JANQIU01. The sequence continues at coordinate 291 of JANQIU010000206.1, forward strand.
GCAAGCGGTCCAGGAAGCTCCAGAATTCCTTCTGCTCGTCCTCCAGCCGCCGCATGGTCTCCTCGCGGTACTCGTCGAAGGCCATGTTGCCGCTTGTCGATCCGCTGCGGCGGCCGTTCCAGCGGCCTTCGGCGCCGCTGCGCCCGGCCGCGTCATGATGCCGGCGGCGCCAGCCGCCATGCTTCCAACATCCCATTCGTCCACTCCATATGATGTAGGCCAGGATGGCCAGGCCGATCGGCCAGAAGATGATGAAGGCCAGGATCGTGACGGCGATCCAGGCCGGCTTACCCCAGTCGTCCAACTTCGCCACGATATCCATCGGGTACCTCACGCTTGATGTTAATGTTTATAACATTCACATAGCTGGCCCTCTCACCGGCCCCTGTCAAGGCCCCTGGACGACCCGACCGGCGAAAAACGACTCACGCCGCGGCGTCGTGGTTCAGTCCCAGGCCGTCCAGGTAGACCAACATCCCGGCCTCCAGCAGATCCTCCGGCGGCATCGGCAGCTTGCGGCGGGCGGCATCGCCGCGGGCGAACAGCGAGGCAGTGCCGTGGGCCATGGTCCAGATGTGCAGGCTGACCATCAGCGACGGCGGCCGGCCCTCCTTCGGCAGCCGGGCACAGACCGCCTCAGCGGCCCGGCGCAGCACGGCGAAGGCCTGGTCGGTCGCCACCGTCAGCTCGCGGCTGAGGTCCGGCGGCAACTGGGCTTCGAACATGGCGGCGTAGTAGGCTGGCCCGTCCCGGGCGAAGGCCAGATAGGCGCGGCCAACCGCATCCAGCGCCCGCATCGGGTCCGGCGCCCCTTCGTTCCAGGCCGCCTCCAGCCGGGCGGTGAACAGCTCGAACCCGCGCGCGGCGACGTCGGCCAGCAATGCGTCGCGGTCGCGGAAATGCCGGTACGGGGCGGCCGGGCTGACCCCGGCGGACCGCGCCGCCTCGGCGAACGAGAACCCGGCCGGCCCCTTTTCGCCGATCAGCTCCAGCGCCGAGGCGATCAGCGCCTCGCGCAGGTTGCCGTGGTGGTAGCTGCCCCGGCCCTTCTTGCTCCAGCTCATGTAAATAGGACTTACATCAATCGCGCCGGGCGCACAGCCCCCGATTGGCGCCGGCCTGCGCAGGCCGGCTATGCTGCGCACAACACCTTCGGGGGGCGCGAGAGATGTTGACGGTCTATGGCCGGCGGTCGTCGTTCAACGTGCAGAAAGTGATATGGCTGGTCGGCGAACTGGGGCTGGCGCACGCCCATGCCGACCGGGGCGGCGATGCGGGCGGCCTGGATACGCCGGACTTCCGGGCGATGAACCCGCACGGCAAGGTCCCGGTAATCGACGATGGCGGCACCGTGGTGTGGGAATCCCACGCCATCCTGCGCTACCTCGCGGCCCGGTATGGCGCGCCGCAGTTCTGGGCCGACGATCCGGGCGACCAGTCGCAGGCCGACCGGTGGATGGACTGGGGCCAGGTGACCCTGCAGCGCGATTTCCTGACCGGCGTCTTCTGGGGCGGCTACCGGACGCCGCCGGCCCAGCGCGACGAAGCGGCCGTGGCCGCGGCGGTCGACCGGTGCGCCGGGCATATGCGCCTGATCGACCGCACGATCGCCGGCAACCGGTTCTTCCTGGGCGACCGGCTGGGCCTGGCCGACATCGTGCTGGGCACGCATCTCTACCGCTATTTCGGCATCGACATCGACCGCCCGCCGGTGCCCCAGGTCGAAGCCTGGTACCGGCGCCTGACCGACCGCCCGGCCTATCGCCAGGCGGTGATGATCCCGTTCGACGACCTGCGCGGCCGCCTCGCCTTCTGACCGTCCCGCTTCCGATCGCCCATCTGTCCAGCCGGCACGCAGACTGCTATAGAGGCCGCGGCACGTCCCCGTAGCTCAGCCGGATAGAGCACAAGATTCCTAATCTTGGGGCCGCAGGTTCGAATCCTGCCGGGGACGCCAGCATTTTCACCACCTAGACAACCTTGACGACCCTGGGTGCGTCGCGCGTTCCTCCGACTCCCGATTTCACAGGTGGCGGCTGCGCTCACTGCCGAAGCCCTTTCACATCTCAAAAAGTGAGCGCTTGGCGCGTCGGACCCTGGCAGAACTGGCGGACGCTGTACCCGTGTTCTGTTGGGTTCTTGAATCCCATTGAGATCTCCCACTCAATGCCGATTGCCGCTACCAAAAAACGATCGGGCTGGCACCATGGCGAAATGTCGGCCGGTTGCTGGGCTACCTGCCGGGCGTGCGAGGTAGCCAAGCGCTCAGCAACGACGTCGATAGGTTCAGCATCCTGCGCCGCAGCAGCCCATTCCGCGACGCTGCCTTGTGCTCCGGCCTGCAATTGCCGCCAGTAGGGTAACATCCGGGCGTGTATCTCCACCTCGGCGTAAGCGCCCTCGGTGATGAAGTAGAAATAGCAGCTGTCGCGCCATCGTGCGTTCGGCTCGGGTGGACTGGCTCCTTGCTCTGCGGGGGACCATCCTGCGCAGCGGGCGACGAAAGCGGGCCCCTGGACGGTGTCATTTCCGGCCTGTGTCGATGCCTCTCCCCGTCCTCGGTCTTCAAGGGCAACGATTTCCCTACGTTCGGTCACCCAGCGTGACAATCCATGCGAGGTGTGGAGGCCTATGGTCTCGAGTGTATCTGCATCGATATCCAACCAACTGCCACGATTGCCGCGAAAGCACTGTCGGAGGCCGTGGACACGATCAGGCGTGCAAGCCACCGAGCCGTTCCTGGTGACGTCACTGGCGTCAACCGATAGTCGAATCTCAGCTGTCTCGAGTCGCGGCGCGTCCCCAACAGGTTCGCGGTCACTGGGTTCGAAGCCGTCTATCCATCCCGCATAGGGCACCTGGACATAAACGCTCCAGAACTCGCCGGGAGCTTCCCAATTTGGAACGGTGTAGGCATCAAGGTCCGCCGAGATCAGGTATGATCTGCTGCCGATCGGTACTGAACCGTATCCCCTTGGCCGCTGCACTAGCATTTGCCGGGCGTAATCGAAGTCAACTTGAGCTTCGTAGTGGCGGATCAGCAGCGGCCAGACAATCGATCCCCATCCCTGATCCGGTACAGACCGTACGATTCCGACAGAGTACACCAGTGCCACGACACCGACCGCGGCAACCAACGCCCGTCGCGCCGCGAACGGAGATTGCCCGATCCCTCCGGCTCGCAGCCAGAAAAACCAGACAAAAAACAGATGAGGAAGAGGCAAAAACACAAGCACGAGAAGTGAAAAGCGGTCGAACATCAATACAAGAGAAAGCAACGCGCTGAGAAAGAGGCCGACAAAATGAATCTTGCCGGCACTTGACCTCATGGCTAATTTCTCGATGGCAATCAGTGTAAAGCTGAATAAAAACGCAAAAAATGGCACGAATACAAAAGACAGAATAATGAAGCGGGCAATATCTCCGTAAATATTTATGTCTAGGAATAATTCGATTAGGCGTCTGGTTGTCATGTACGCTCTTTGGTCAAAATATGAAAACAGCCACATCGACACATTAGAGAAAAAGTACGAAAATGGAAAACAAACAAAGAACATCAGAAAACACACAGCGACAATCTCGCGAAACGACTTCGTCAATAAAAATGTATTAACCCGAAGCAAATACAGGACGGCATAGATGGGCCACAGATACGCAAGCGTCTCCAAACTCACTTCAGCAAAATCATGGGCAGCTGCTGCGATCAGACACACTGCTGCCCAAATGATTACTATCGGCACTGTCCAATGCAGAAAGGAGATCGCCCTGGATATAGGAGCGAGGTCGGCATCCGTTGGCTCGGGCATAGCGCAAGCGTGCATCTTGCTCTCCTACCGACACAGCCACAGTTGAGGACGCCAACGGGCTCTATTTCGGTTGTGAACGTTTACGTCGTTGGGAGGGCGGACAGCCACGATACTAGGTTAAATTTGTTTCAAACAGGTTGATGAAATCGCGCGAGAAGGAAAGAGTAGATTCTCAAGATTGGCCTCAGTACTCACACATCCGGACGATATCGATTTGGTCTGTGCAGCGAGCGTAATCACCTGACAGTGCCGCGCCCGTGGTCATGGCCGTGCGAGTCCCGCCGCTCTGTCAAGAGCCGTTCGCGGATGTACCCACCCACAGTCTGCCACCCGCCGCCGCCGATTCCGAAGAACCGAAGTCGGGGCGCTGATTCGATTGTAAATACTCAGATATCATTTGGTGCGTCTATTTAAATCTTCAAGTAACTGTCTTCCAAGTCGCGCAGACAGAGTCTCGCGCATTAGATCTCAAGACGTTGGATGTTTAGGTAACTACATTCCAGTATCCTGTTCCGGTCGGAGAGCGTTTCGAAGATTTGGTTTGAACTCTCTTCATCAAGGGACACCAATGCGTATAGGCGGTGCCTGAAGGCCTCTATCAGGCCGCCTCTCAACCGGCCTCACGACATCTTCTGATACATCACCGCGGCGGTGCAGATCACGTCGGAGACCAGGCCGTCGACCTCGCCGTCGTGGTCATGGATGTGCTTGCGCTTGCCGCCGTTGTTGAAGACGCCGTCGAGGAGCACCTGGGTTATCTTGGGCATGGCGACGTCGCGGCTGACCAGCAGCCCCTCGCCGCGCTCGATATCGGCCGACCAGGCGTCGCCGTACCGGCTCTCCCGCGATTCCATGCGCTCGATGGCGTGCAGCAGGGCCGCGGCTTTGTCGTCGTCGTTGGTGCCGGCCTCGGCCCCTTGCGCATCGCGCATCAGCGCGTCCGCGGTCTCCTTGCCGATCTCCAGCAGGAGGAAGTCCTTCAGCCGGCTGCGCAGCCGCGACCGTTCCGCAGTAAAGGTGAAGGACCAGTGCAGGAAATGGGCGATCTCCACCGGGCGCCACCGGCTCTTGGCAATGCGGTGTTTGAGGCGAAAGCGGGTCAATTCCTCCAGAAGAAAATCGCTGTTCGAATGATAGGCATCCCGGGCAATTCTGGCTTTCCTTTCGAAGCCAAACCTAAGTAATGATCGCATCGGTCCGACATTTTACGGATGGGCAGATCCTCTCCGCCAAGTCATCCGCACAATGCCGCAATGCCCGGCCGCTGGAAACCGATGCGGGCGCGCAGGCCGATGTCATCCGCGTGATCACCGATCACGGTCAACGCCCCGAGGCTGGCACAACCGCCTGCTAGTGCATCGACGCATTCGAATGGCACATTCGGATGCGCGAAAGATGCACTAAGTCCAACAAGTTAGTGCAGCTTTGGCGCGAACCTTCTGTTCGCGCCGCTGCCCTAGCCGGTGAGGTCGGCCAGGAACCGCGTGCGGTCGCGGCCTTCGGGGACGCTGGCCGCCAGGGTTTCGTGCAGGTCGGCCAGGGATACCGCCTCCTTCGCCGCCTTGCGGACCAGGACCTTGGCGATCGGGCCGACATAACGGGTCAGCGCCCGCTGCGCCTTCTCCAGATCGGCTTCGGTGAACTTGGCGCGGATCTGGGTCGTGGTGCCACGCGACAGGCCGGTCAGTTCGCCCCGCACCCGCGGCCGCCGTTTCAGGAAGGCGTCGCGTTCGGCACTGTTGGGGATGTGCCCGGCCAGCGCCTCGTAGAGCTGGTCGGTATTGGTGGCGTGCGGGGCCGCCTTGGCCACCAGCACCCGGGCCAGGGGGCCGACATGGAAGGCCAGGTCCTTTTCCACCTGGGCCATCAACGCCTGTTCGCTGTCGTTGAACGCAGTGGCCGGCGACGGGAGGTCCGGCGCGGCCGGCGGCGGGTCGGTCGCCGGGCCGGGGGCGACGCCCAGCACCACCGTCCCGGTCGTGTCATCGGCCCCACCGGCCGTGGCCGGGGTATCGGCCGGCAGCGGCCCGCCGCCGCCCAGGGCCTGGCGCAGCGCCCGGGCGAAGGCATCGGCGCTCTGGAACCGCTGGGCCGGGTCGCGGGCCAGCGCCTGCCGGACCACCGCGCTCAACCCCGGCGGCAACTGGGCGTTCAGCAGGCACACATCCGGCGGGTCGTGATGCAGGATCTTGTACATCACCTCCGTGGTGCGCTCGCCCGGGAACGGGCGATGGCCGGTCAGCATCAGGTAGAGGACGATGCCGGTGGCGAAGATATCGGTCCGGTGATCCACCCCGGTGCCGGTGAACTGCTCGGGCGCCATGAACCCGGGCGACCCCAGGACCGCGCCGTGCTGGGTGAACGAGGTGCTGTCCAGCCGGGCCACGCCGAAATCCGCCACCTTGACCCGGCCGCCTTCCAGCAGGATCACGTTGGCGGGCTTGATGTCCCGGTGCACCACGCCGTTGGCATGGGCAAAGCCGAGGCCGGCCAGCATCTGACCGACGATCGACACGGTGGTTTCCGCATCGACCCGCGGCGTGTAGCGCAGGAAATCCTGCAGCTCCCGCCCCTGGACATACTCCATGACGATGTAGGGCAGGCCCTCGTGCTCGTCGCAGTCGAACACGGCGACGATGTTGGGATGCAGGCAGCGGGCCGCCGCCTGGGCCTCGCGCAGGAAACGCTGGCGCAGGTCGCCGCCGTCCGGGGTCTGCAACAGGGTCGGGTGAATGGTCTTCACCGCGACGATGCGGTCGATCTTCGGGTCGTGGGCCTTGTAGACCACGCCCATCGCACCGCGCCCCAGCACCCCGTCGATGCAGTAGCGGCCGATGCTCTGGGGAACCGTATCCGTGTTCATCGGGTCCTTGCGGGTGCCCCCCGAAAGCGTCGACCCATGGTGCGCCGAACCGGGGTGCGGGTCACGAGTCGAGCATGCGCATGGCGTTCTCCAGACTGCGCCGCATTCGGTTAAACGAACGCGAAAGCGAGCCGATCTCGTCCCGGCCGCGCAGCTCCAGTTCCGGCACGTCCTCTTCGCCCATGGAAACGGCGTCCGCCATCTGGGACATCCGCACCACCGGGCGGACGACGACCAGCTGCAGCATGACGTTCAGCAGCAGCACCACGACCACGAAGACGATCACCAAGCCGGCCATGAAAACGACGAAGGTCTGGTTGGCCCGTTCGATCGGCACCGACATCGGGACCGAGACGATCTGTGCGCCGATGATCTCGTTCAGCTCCCAGCCGAAGCCGTTGCGGTCGCCATATTGCGCCAGCATCGAGGGCGGCGCCGCCTCGGGCACGGAATGGCAGGCCAGGCAGGCCTCGTCGCCGACCCGCAGCGGCCGGGCCAGGACCAGCTGCTCCCCCTCCAGGCCGCCCGGCAAGGGCCGGATGGTGTCGTAGGAAACGAGGTCGGGATCGCCCCGGAAGCGGTAGATGATCTCCGCCTCCCAATCCGCCGCCAGGTCGTCCAGGTTGGTCGGGTTGAGCGCCGCCTCCTTGTAGGTGTACTCGCGGAACTCCTCCTGGGCGCGCAACCGGCGGAAGCTGGTCTGGGCCGCGTAGGACGGGACGGTCTGCGGCAGGAAGACCTCGTCCATGTGCGGGCTTAGAAGCGGCGCGATCTGGTCGACGGTATAGGCGCGCACCGAAAGCGCGCTTTCCATCATCAGCTCGGCCCGGCGCAGAACCTCCTGGCGGGCGTTGTCCTGGACGATCCGGTAGGAGATCAGCCCGGCCAGCGCCAGCCCGACCACCAGGGCCAGCAGCAGCACCATGTTGAATTTCGTGCGCAAACTCATGGCGAGAGGGTCCTCCGCAGCGGGTCGTCGCGCCAGAAAATTAGTTCAAATACGTTGCAATGGGCACGGATACCCGGGCCGCCCGGGCTGCGCAAGACGCCGCGACGCCGCGGGATCAATCCCCCTTGATCTGGCGTTCGTAGGCCAAGGCGAAGTTGCTGCCGAACAGGCTGTGGAAGTCGTCTTCCGCCTCGCTGGCGATCTGCCGGTAGCGCTCCTCGTAAAGCTCCCAGTACTTCGCCTTGCGGGCGCCGGGCAGGATGCCGTCCAGAACCGAGGTTTTGGTGATCTCGCCCTCCAGCGAGGCCGGATCGAACCGTTCGATTAGCGCCTGCAGGGCCACCTGCATGCCGGCCATCACCGCCATCTGGTGCGCCTTGACGTCCTTGAAGCCCTCGGCGACCGCTTCCGGTGCCGGCATGAACGCGCCCTGCGGGCCGAACAGCAGGGCCGACAGCGCATCCATGATGTCGCCGGAGAATTTGAGCGGATTGTTGCCGCGAACCTGGATCATCGTCCGTTCCATGCGGAACTCGCGCTTCACGTCGGTGCGGGCCGACAGCACGTCGGACAGGCCTTCGACCATGATCCGGTAGGCTTCGCCGAGCTGGCGCATCATCAACTGCGGGTCGAAGGGCGGCCGTTCCACCGATGCCATGCCGGCCCCGGCGAAGAACGCTTCCAGCAGCATGTCGCCGTCGGCGCCCGACGGCATCGGCGCCACCCCCGTCCAATCGCCCTCGCCGGCCC
>JANQIU010000358.1 GCA_028281985.1 Alphaproteobacteria bacterium
CCAACCGGCTGATCCCCTCGCTGGCGCCGCGCGCGCCGCACACCTGCGGCCTGCCGCTGCTGGCGCAGGTGGCGGCGGTGGCCGGCGAAGCGGATCTCCCAGTGCAGATCCACCTGGCCGAAGTGCCGGCGGAGGTCGCCTGGGCACGGGACGCGCACGGCACGACGCCGGCCGGCGTGTTGGACCGCACCGGCCTGCTGCGCCCCGGCACGATCGCCGCCCACGGCGTGCTGCTGGAACCCGGCGACATCCACCTCCTGGCGGAGACCGGCACCGCCGTGTCCCACAACGCCGGCTCCAACGCCAAGGCCGGCAAGGGTATCGCCCCGGTGCTGGACCTTCTGGCGGCCGGTGTGCCGGTCGGCCTGGGCAGCGACGGCGCGATGAGCGGCAACACCCTCGACCTGTTCGCCCAGCTTCCCCAGGTGGCCAAGCTGCAGAAGTTGCGCGCCGCCGACCGGACGGTGATGCCGGCCGCCCGGGCCCTGTCCCTCGCCACTCGGGAGGGTGCGGCCTCGCTGGGGCTGGGCGACCGGATCGGATCCCTGGAGGTCGGCAAGCGGGCCGATCTGGTCCGCGTCGACATGTCGGCACCCCGCCTGCGCCCGCGCCACGACCTGGCGTCGCTCCTGGTCTACTCCGCCGGGGCGGCAGATGTCCGCGATGTCTGGATCGACGGCCAGCGGGTCGTGCGGGGCGGTCGGGCGATCGGGCTCGACCGTGACGCCGCCCTGGGCGAGGCGGACGCCCTTGCCGATCGGATGCGGGCGGCGATCGCCGGATGACACTCCGGAACGTCCAGGCAGTTGAAAGCTCCCATAAAAACTGCATATACAGCTAATTCGGGTTTCCATTCACGAGATCGGTCCGCTGGTGGCACCAGGCGAAACGACACCCTCCCCCTGCAGTTGCCTGCGCATTCGCATGGCGGCGCGGCGGGTCACGCAGATGTACGATCGGCATTTGGAACCGGCCGGGCTGACCATCACCCAGTTCGGTCTGCTGGGCCATGTGGCGCTGATGCCGGATGTGACTATCGGCAGCCTGGCGGACACCCTGGCCATGGACCCGACCACGCTGACCCGCAACCTGGCGCCGCTGGTGACCCGCGATTTCGTGCGATCGGACGCCGACCCCAGTGATCGGCGCATCCGCCGGCTGTCGCTGACACGGGCCGGCCGGCAGGCACTCAACACCGCGCTGCCGCTCTGGAACGAGGCCCAACAGCGCCTGGCCGACCGGCTTGGCGCAGCGGATGCCCAGGCGCTCAACGCTTTGCTGGACCGTGCGCTGGCAAGCCTCGAACCGGCCTGACCGTCGCTGCAGTTTTCGTAAAAGCCTGCATATACAGGCTTTTATCCCACGTACCGTCAGAGGAGCCTGATCATGGACCAGACCGCGCCCCCCGATTTCAGCACCGTGAAAACCGGCATCGTGCCGCCGGAGGTCGCCATCGGCATGCCGGGGCTGACGTTTCTGAAGCAGCTCCTGGATCGGACCCATCCGGCGCCGCCGTTTTCGGCCACCGCGGAGATTTGGATGGAGGAGATCGAGGCCGGCCGCGCGGTGTTCTCCGGCCTGCCGTCGGAGCGGTTCTACAACCCCATGGGGACGGTGCACGGCGGCTGGATCGCCGCGTTGCTGGACTCGGCGATGGCATGCGCGGTGCACTCGATGCTCAAGGCCGGGCAGGCCTACACGACGGTAGAGCTCAAGACCAACTTCCTGCGGCCGCTGTTCGCCCGGACCGGGCAGGTTCGCTGCGAGGCTGAGATCGTCCATATCGGCGGCCGCATCGCCACTTCGGAAGGCAAGGTTCTCGACGCCGACGGCAAGCTGATCGCCCACGGGTCGGAGACCTGCATGATCCTGAAGCCGGGGGCATAGCCATGTCCGGCTGGGATGCGGAAAGGCGCGTTGTCGTCACCGGCCAGGGCGTGGTGTCGCCCTTGGGTGCCGGCGTCGGGCCGGTGTGGCGGCGCCTGACCGATGGCCGGTCCGGGTTGCGCCGGCTGCCGGACGAGGTTGTGCCGGACGTCGCCGCCAAGGTCGGCGGCGTGGTGCCCGACCGCGGCGAAGACCCGGACGGGTTCGACCTCGACGCCGTGTTGCCGGTGAAGGACCGCAAGAAGATGGACCGCTTCATCTGGTTCGCCCTCGGCGCGGCCGACGAAGCCCTGGATCAGGCCGGCTGGCATCCGGACGACGATGCCGGCCAGACGCGCACGGCCACGGTCATCGCGTCGGGCATCGGCGGCTTCCCGATCATGATGTCGGCCGCCCGGTCGGTGGAGGCGCAAGGGGTCCGGCGGCTGTCGCCGTTCTCGGTGCCGTCCTTCCTGGCCAACCTGGCGGCGGGCCAGGTCAGCATCCGCCACCGGCTGCGCGGACCGCTGGGGACGCCGGTGACCGCCTGTGCCGCCAGCGTCCAGGCCATCGGCGACGGCCTGCGGATGATCCGGTCGGGCGAGGCGGATGTGGTCGTTGCTGGCGGGGCCGAGGCCTGTATCGACCGGGTCAGCTTGGGCTCGTTCGGGGCGGCGCGGGCCCTGTCCACCGGATTCAACGACACACCCGATCAGGCGTCGCGACCCTTCGATGCCGACCGTGACGGGTTCGTCATGGGCGAAGGGGCGGCCGTCCTGATCCTGGAATCGCTGGCGCATGCCCAAGCGCGAGGGGCCGAGCCGCTGGCGGAACTGGTCGGCTACGGCACCAGCGCCGACGGTCACCATATGACCGCGTCGCCGCCCGATGGCGAGGGCGGCCAGCGGGCGATGCGTGCGGCCCTGGACATGGCCGGCGTGGAACCGTCCGCGATCGGCCACATCAATGCCCATGCCACCTCCACACCGGTCGGCGACAAGGCGGAACTGGCGGCGCTCCAGGCGGTGTTCGGGCGCGACAGCGGCGTGTCGATCGCCTCGACGAAATCGGCGACCGGCCATCTGCTGGGGGCGGCGGGTGCGCTGGAAGCGGTGTTCACCGTCCAGGCCCTGCGCGACGGCTTGCTGCCGCCGACACTGAACCTGCTGGCCGCCGACCCGGCTGCCGACGGTTTGGACCTTGTCGGCCCGCAGGCCCGGGAGAAGTCGATCGACTACGCGCTGTCCAATGGCTTCGGCTTCGGCGGCGTCAATGCGTCGGTCGTCTTCCGCCGGTGGGGATGACGGTCGGTCGGCTACGCGTGGTGACGCGCGATGCCGTCCTCCAGAAACCTCAGGAACCGGTCGGCCAGCGGATGGGGTGACTTGGATCGGCGGTAGGCGACGATCGCCGTATCCGGCAATGGCGGGTAGCCTTCGTCCAAGACTTGGAGGTCCTGCGTCACCGCCGACCGGGCCATGACGGATATCCCGAGATCCGCGGCCACGGCCGATTGCACGCCCTGGATCGAGTTCGCTTCCATGGTGATGCGCCAGGGCCGGTCGACCGTGGCCAAGGCGTCGAAGGCCGCCTGACGGTAGCTGCAAGGCGGCTGCAAGACGACGAGCGAGATCGGCTCACCGGCCTTGGACCGCTGATCCCGGACCCCCACCCAGACCAGCGGTTCGCGCAGCAGCACCTGGCCGCCTTGCCGCTCCGGGCCGGCAACCACGATGTCGAGGTCGCCCGACTCAAGGCTGTCGTTCAGCGCGGTGCCGGAGCCCAGACGCAGCGACAGTCCAGCTCTGGCATGGGCGCGCCGGAACCGGGCCAGAAGTTCCGGCAAGTGCTTCGGCGCCAGGTACTCGGCAAACCCGATCCGCAGCGGCTCGTCGGCCTCAGGCGCGGTCAGCGCCGTCATCGCCTCGTCTGCCAGGGCCAGGATGCGTCTGGCATACGCGGTCAGGACCTCGCCATCGGCCGTCTGCCGAACGGTCCGGCTGGTTCGTTCCAGGAGACGGGTCTGCAGCCGGTCTTCCAGCTTGGCGATCTGCAGGCTGACCGCCGACTGGGTCCGACCGATCCGCTTGGCCGCGGCCGAGAAGGTGCCTTCGTCGGCGATCGCCACCAGGCTCCGCAAGCTGATCAGGTCGGCATCGAGCCGGAAGAGTGATCTATCTGGATTGCTCATAAACACGATTTCCAGAACTCGTTTCACTAATCAGAGCCAAGCTGCCATTTCCCTCATCAGTGATCAATCATCGATGAGGAAACCGAAATGCCGTTGACGATCCTTGCCCAATTGCAGGCGCGCGACGGAAAGGTCGAAGCGCTGGAGGCGGCGCTGCGGTCCCTGGTTTCGATAACCTGCGCCGAGGCCGGCTGCGAAGCCTATGAACTGCACCGGTCGCTTGAGACGCCCGGGTTTTTCCACCTGCACGAAATCTGGACGTCGAAAGCCGAATGGGAGGCACACATGAACGCGCCGCACCTACAGGCGTTTCAAGCCCGCGCCGACGACCTCGTGTCGTCGTTCACGCTCCGCCAGCTCGAACGCGTGGCCTGACCGGCCGGTGGCGATCCGACTTCACCCTGGAACCAACAAGGAGGTAAGCCGATGCAGGCCATTGGGTTTCGAGAGTGCCTGCCGATCGATGATCCGCGGTCGCTGCAGGACATCGATCTACCGGACCCCCAGCCCGGGCCGCGCGACCTGCTGGTCGAGGTCAAAGCCGTCTCGGTCAATCCCGTCGACGTTAAGCTGCGGGCGCGGATGGCCCCGGACGACGGATACCGGGTGCTAGGGTTCGATGCGGCCGGCGTCGTCCGCGCCGTGGGCAGCGCGGTGACGCTCTTCCGGCCGGGTGACGAGGTGTTCTACGCCGGCGACATCAACCGGCCGGGCACCAATGCCGAGCTTCACCTGGTCGACGAGCGGATCGTCGGCCGCAAGCCGGCATCGCTTGGCTTTGCCGATGCCGCTGCCCTGCCGCTGACCGCGATCACCGCCTGGGAACTGCTGTTCGACAGTTTCGATCTGACCGAAGGCGGCGGCCAGGGCGACAGCCTGCTGGTGATCGGCGGGGCCGGGGGCGTCGGTTCGATCCTGATCCAGCTTGCCAAACAGTTGACCCGGCTGTCGGTGATCGCCACGGCATCGCGGCCGGAAACGCAGTCCTGGGTGCGCCGGATGGGGGCCGATGCCGTCATCGACCACCGCGAACCGTTGCCACCGCAGGTAACAAAGCTGGGGCCGGCGCCCCGCTACGTGGCGTCGCTGACCGCATCGAACCGGCATCTGCCGGCGATCGCCGAGCTCATCGCCCCGCGTGGCGAGATCGGCATGATCGACGATCCGCAAAGCCTGGACATCATCCCGCTGAAATCAAAGGCGTTGTCGTTCCACTGGGAGTTCATGTTCACCCGGCCCGCCTTCGCGACGGCGGACATGATCGTCCAGCACGACCTTTTGAACCGGGTCGCCGACCTGGTGGACCAGGGCCGGATCCGCACCACCGCCAACCGGGACGGCGGTACGATTGACGCGGCCAGTCTTCGCCGGGCCCATGCCTGGCAGGAGAGCGGCCAAGCCATCGGCAAGACCGTTCTCGTGTCCCGATACTGACATGCCGCGACCGAGGGTGGACATTTCAATGTAGTTGCATGTAGATGAATGCGATTGCATTTATCTACATGCGGTCGGATGATGGGTAAGAAGGGCGGCATCAAGCCGAAGTCCAGCGTCATCACGGTTTGGGCGGCGTTGCTCCGCGTATCGCGCGCCCTGCTGGAGGGTGTCGAGGCTGACCTGAAGGCCGCCGACCTGCCGGCGCTCGTCTGGTACGATGTCCTGTTGGAGTTGAAGCGGGTCCGGCCCGACGGCCTGCGGCCGTTCCAACTTCAGGAACGGATGCTGCTGGCGCAGTACAACCTGTCGCGTCTGCTCGACCGGATCGTCGAAGCCGGTTACGCGGAACGTCTGCCGTGCCCTGAGGATGGGCGCGGCCACACGCTGCATCTGACGCCTCCTGGCAATCGGATGTTGAAGCGCATGTGGCCGGTGTACCGCGACGCCGTCTCCCGCCGTTTCGCCGGAAAGCTGACCCAGGCCGAGATCGACGATCTGGCCCGGGTTCTGGTCAGGCTCGGCGGCCCTGCTTGAGGCCTACTCCGCAGTCAGCCGGATCGACTGTCCGAACCGTCCTAAGTTTGTGCCGCCGCACAACACACTAGGTCAGGAAGGCGGCGTGGACGAAGCCTTCGCCGCCTGCCGTATGGATGAAGGCCCAGTCGCCGTGCCGAGAGACGACCTCGACCGTCGTCCCGTTGGGCAGCGGCCCCCAGGACAGTTTTTCGAAGTCGATACCCGGTCCGCCCCGCACGTTCAGTTCGCTGGCCCGGACGACCCAGATATCCTCCGCATCGAGGCTCTTCAGCAGGTTGATCGCCGCTTCGGCCTGCGCCGCAGCCAGTTCGGGTTTGCGCTGATGGGCGGCGGCGGCATCCGCGGTGTTGGACCCGAAGAACGGCTCGGTCAGGATCGAGGGTTTCGGCCCCATCTGGCTGAGATTGCGCGTCCCGCGTCCGCCGCTGGCTTCCTGCGGCGTCTTCACGCCGCGGTCCCGCAGGCCGAGGGTGGTCAGGGTGGCATCCTGCACCGCCTCGGCGAGGGGGCGGGACAGGCTTTTCAGATACAGCGTCTCGGTGCCGGTTGCGGTCGGCCCGGCGCTGTTGAAGTGCAGTTCCATCGCCGCGTCGGCGCCCCACTGCCGGACCGCGTTGTAGGCGCCGACGATCCCCACACCATCCCGGAAGAAGATCTCCGCTTGCGCCCCGTCCATGGCGTTTACGTGATCGGCCATCATCTTCGCGAGGTCATGGTTCCACGCATATTCGTTGGCGTCGATCGGCGACACCGCTCGGGCGCCGGGCCTGTCTTCCTCATGACCGACGACAAGCGCGAGTTTGATCATAATGAAGTTCTCCTCTTAGTTTCGATAATTTCGTCTAAAATTGCGTATGTTGCCGCACGAAATGAGCGATTTCTGCCGGCCGTAGAGTCAGAAAATTTACGCCAAACACTGCGCGGCAGCAATGCCGACGGATGTTGGCCCATTGGTTGTCAGACCTTGCCGGACCTGCGGGGATCATCGGGCGCAGCGGATCGCGCGGCTTTGGCGTCGCGGAACCGCGTGCGAAGGCCGGGATGGCCCTCAGCTCAGGGGTGCCGGTTGGCGATCAGCCGTTGCCGGATGGGGTGCGTACCAGCGGGAAGAAGGGACCGAACGCGCTACGCGTCAGCGGCTTGCCCAGCTTCTCGTACTCCGCGGCGACGGCCTTGATCAGGTGCTCCATACCGATGGCGGCATCCGTGCTGGCGGCTTCGAACGCGGCGGTCAGCAGGCAGTTGCGGATCGCGCCGCCCGGCAGTTCGAACTGCCGGGCCAGAAAACCGGTGTCGATATCGTCGGCGCGGGGGGCCTCCGGTGGCATCAGCCGCTGCCACAGTGCCGCCCGGTCGTCCGGACCCGGCGCCGGGAACTCGACAATGATATCGATGCGCCGGCTGAAGGCGTCGTCCAGGTTCTGGGCGAAGTTCGTGGCCAGGATCGCCAGCCCGTCGAACGTTTCCATCCGCTGCAGCAGATAGCTGGTCTCGATATTGGCGTATCGGTCATGGGCGTCTTTGACTTCGGACCGCTTGCCGAACAGGGCGTCGGCCTCGTCGAAGAACAGGATGGCATTGGCCGTACTGGCCGCCGTGAACACCCGCTCCAGGTTCTTTTCGGTTTCGCCGATGTATTTGCTGACCACGGATGACAGGTCGATGCGGTAGAGGTCGAGCCCCAGAGATCGGGCCAGCACGCCGGCCGACAGGGTTTTGCCGGTTCCCGACGGCCCGGAGAACAGGGCGCTCAAACCGTGCTTGCGCGCCAGCTTGGCGCCGAACCCCCAGCGGTGGTGGACCTTCGCCGCCTGGGCGATGCGGGTCTCGATCGACCGAAGCTTGGTCAGGCTTCGCTCGGGCAGCACCAGATCGTCCCAGTCGTGCGGGCTGGCGATCGGAACCGCCAGGCGGTCCAGTTGGCCGCCGCCGGCGGCACGGCAGGCGGCGACTAGATCGTCCCGGTCCGGCGGCGCGCCGTCGCCCTGCAACCGTGCGGTTGCGTCGGCCGCGGCGGCCGCGTCCCGGATCTGCTGCGGCGACAACCGGAACCGCGAGGTCAGCGCGTTGGCCAGATCCTCCGCGTCGGGCCGGTCGCCGAGCGCGGTAGACCAAAGGCTGTGACCGCCTGCCAGGTCCGGATCGGGAACATCGACCCGGACCCAGGCCAGCCCTCCCAGACCCAGCGGCAGCGGCCCCAGCGTGGTCGCCGCTACGGGCCTTGGACCGATCTCCAGGACCCGTTCCGCCATCGGCAGCTCCAGCGCATCGAGGCGATGCAGGACCAAGCCGCGGCCGGCCAGTGTCGCTTCCCGGCCGGCCAGGCGAACCGCCTCCGGCGCCGGCATCGGGGAGGTTGCCAGGGCCTGGCAGTCGAGGATGAGCGGCGGTTCCAGCCAGGCCCCGGCGGCCCAACTGCGCTTGCCGCTGCCCGGCGAACCGCAGACCATCAGGGCGGGGACCGGCCCTGCGGTGTCCTCTATTCGGCGTCGCCAGCCCGCAAGCGCCCCAGCCGGCGGCGCTACGGGGAACGACGGCTCCGGCCATTGCATCAAGCCATCCAGAAGCGGTTCGGCCCGCCAATCCGCGGGGTCGCCCAAGAGGAACCGGACGATCCTGTCGGGCAGCCGCACAGGGCGGTCGATCAACGCACTGGCGGGGTCGCCCGCCTCTCCGACAAGGACCAGGCGTTGGCTGCGCAATACCTGCTCCGGCGCGAACAGAAGGGTCGGCTGATCGAACCGGTCCGGCCACAGGCCTTGGAGCAGACCGGGTGTCGCCCACCGGCGTGATGCGTCGTCTTGCAGATAGGCGAAGACGCGGCCGAAGCGGCCGTCGACTTCCGGTGCCAGTAGGGTGGCGAACAGCCCGGCGTGGTCTTCGGGCAGGCCGAAGGCGGCAATGAGCCGGTCGACCGGCAGACCGCCCCGTGCCGGCCAGCGTTCGGTCAGCGTCTGGGTCAGCCCGGCGATATCATCGTCGACGGATGGCAGACCCCTCTCGGTCGGCCCGCCCGCCAGCAGGTTTTCCAGGATCGCGCGGACTTCACCGTCGTCGATGACCAGACCGGGCAGCGACCCCGGGGGTGCCGATCCCCCTCCCTTAACGACGCGCTGCAGGCGCAGCGTGATCAGCCGGATCATGTCGGCCAGCCACGCCCGTGCCTGCGATCCCGACCGGTTTGCCGTTTCGCGCGCCGACCGCAACGGCTCGACGTTGCTAGTCATGGGCCGTCCGCACGGTCAGAACCCGATCGTCCAGCCAGGGGATCGGACCCGCCTCGCCGAACCGCGCCGCCATCCGCAGCAGCACCGCAAGGGGACAACGGTCCAGCCGCACCTCGATCCGTGCGTCCGTCCGGATGATCTCCCCCGGCAGCATGACGAACTGCCGGGCCAGGTAGGTGGCCGAGGCGCCGTCCATGCCGCGCAGATCCCGGGCGAAGGCATCCAGCAGCTGTCTTGCCACGGCCGTCGCCGGACCATCGCCGAAGAAATCGGCGTCGCCGGCCAGCCGTTCCGGTGTTTCCGTCAGCCCGGTTTCGACGGCGCTGGGCCAGTCGACCGGGGCTTCCCGCGCCCGGGGTCGATCCTTGGGCTCAATGCCGGCGAACCAGGCTGGACCGGGATCGGCACGGGCCAGCGGGGCTCGCGCCGGCCCGGCGAAAGCCTCGAACAGCTGCAGCAGCCCCGCGGATCCGATCCGTTCGTCCAGCCGCATGGCCCTGGCGGCCGGCAGCAGCAGGGCTAACCCGGCCAGTTGCGACGTGCAGCGTTCGAGCTTCACGACCTTATGGCGCCGGACGGACTCCTGGGCGTCGGCTGGTTTGCCGGCAGCGGCGTCGGCCGCCAGCGCCGACAGGACGCCGGCCAGGTGGCGTCGGCCGCTGCCACTGGCCATCAGGGACTGCATCAGCGCCAGCCCCGGTTGCAGATCGCCGGGCACGACGGAGAGCGCATCGGCGACGGCTTCGGCGGAGTCGATCTCGCCATCGGCCAGCGCCTGCCAGAGCACGCCGAAGGGCAACGCCAGCTTCAGCGCCGTCAACCAGGACACCTGCAAGGCCAGCCGGGCCGCCTTCGAGGTGATCGGGCCGCCGGTCTGCCGGGCGATCGCCGCCAGGGCCCGCAGGGCGTTGCGGGCTCGGGCGTCGGCCCCGCCCATCTCCAGGGACAGGTAGCGGAGCGCCGGCAGAACGAAGATGGTGTCCGCCAGATCCGGCCCGACCGGATCCGTCGGCAAGCCGAGACCTTCGACCCACAATACGCGTATGTCGTCCGCGTCCAGACGGCGGATCAACGGGTCCAGCTTGCCGGCGCTCGCCAGAGCGCGAAGCACCGCGGAAACGCGGTCCGGTTCGGCCCCCAGGACAAGGGCAGCGGACCGGCCCGCCGGGATGCCGTCCAACGGGGCGAATTCCTCGTACTCCCAGCGGCCGCCGGCCCGTCCGGTCGTCAGGTCGCCCAGGAACGCGGCCAGATAGGCCGCCCGGTCGGGCCAGGACCGGATCACATCGGGGCCGCCATGGACGATCATGTGCGACAGGGTTCGCGCAATCAGCCGTCCCCAGGTCCTAGCGGCGGCCGGGTCGTCGATCCGGCCGGCGTCCAGCCACAGATCAATGTCCAGGCGCCGGATGCGGTAGACGGCATGGCTGGATCCGCCAAACCCTGCTAGGGCTTCCGCCAGCACCGCCGCCAGGCGTTCCCGCGCCACGCGATCCAGGCGCCGCGCCAGCCTGTCCTGCTGGGGTGCGGCCGCGGCCAGATGGTAGGCGGTCTCGGCGCGGGCGATCGTCAGCATGGCGTCAGAATCCGATCCCGAAGCGGTTGAACAGCCAGTCGACGTCGCGGGTATGCCGGGCCAGCATGTCGGTACGATCGGCCAGGGTACCGTTTGCGAAGGCCTTGGCCAGGCTGTGCTCGGCGCCGGCGATCGTTACGACCCGCCCGATGACGCTGGCCAATCGGCCTTCGTCGAAATGCAGCAGGGCCATCCGCAAATGGTTGTAGACGATGGCGCTGACATCCACGTCGTAGGGCCGCGACGTGCGGAACAGGTGATAGACGAGGCTGTCCGGCGCAGCGGCGACCTCGTGACCCAACAGCCAGAGCCGCAGGCAGAATTCGATATCCTCGCTGCCCCAGCGGGTCATGCCGGGATCGAAACCGCCGGTGGCGCGGAACACGCCTGCCTGAACTGCCTGGCAGGCACCGATATGGAACGGTACGGGATAGGTTCCGGTGCCGGGCGGCAGCCAGACATTGCCCAGCCCGGGGTCGGACCAGGTGATGCCGCATGCCCGGGTGCGGGTATCGCGGATGCTGGTGAAACAGGGACCCGCCAGGGCCGCACCCGCATCCAGCGCTGCCACCAGCGGTTCCAGCCACCCCTGCGGCACGTGGCAATGGCCATCCAGGAAGACGATGATG